>NZ_JBVITR010000155.1:0-1007 GCF_055574875.1 Streptomyces sp. NPDC034670 | reverse complement strand
GGCTCCATCAGCGGCGAGTGGAAGGCGTGCGAGACCCGCAGCCGGGTGGCGCGGCGCCCGCGGTCGGTGACGGCCGCCACCACGCGCTCCACACCGTCCTCACCGCCGGACACGACGATCGCCCGCGGCCCGTTGACGGCGGCCACGGCCACCTCGTCGGTGCCGTCGAGGAGGCCGGCCACCTCGGCCTCGTCCGCCTCGATCGCCGCCATGGCGCCGCCCCCGGGCAACGCCTCCATCAGCCGGCCACGGGCAGCCACCAGCCTGACCGCGTCCGCGAGGTCGAGGACCCCCGCGGTGTAGGCGGCGGCGAACTCACCGACCGAGTGTCCGAGCACCACCTCGGGCTCGGCTCCCCAGGACCGCAGCAGCCGGACGACGGACGTCTGGAGAGCGAACAGGGCCGCCTGCGCATAGCCGGTACGGTCCAACCGGCCCGCCTGCGGGGCGTCCTCGGCCGCGAACATGACGTCACGGACCGGCACCTCGAAACCGGGGTGCCCGGCGAGTTCGGCGTCGAGCAGCCCGCACACCTCGTCCAGCGCGGACGCGAACACCGGGAACGACTCGTACAGCTCCCGCCCCATGCCATGGCGCTGGCTGCCCTGACCGGTGAACATCCAGGCGGTACGGCCCTCGACGACCGATCCCGTGACAGTCGGTGCGGCGAGCCGGGCACGCAGGCCTTCGGCGTCCACGCCGAGCACGACGGCGCGGTGCTCCAATGCCGCGCGCGTGGTGGCCAGGGACAGGCCGACGTCCGCTGCGGTGGCGGTGCCGTCATCCAGATGGTCCGACAGGCGTGTGAGCTGTGCCCGCAGGGCGTGGGCGCTGCGGGCGGACAGGACCCAGGGGATCAGCGGGAGGTCGGCGGCGCCGCGCCGCGCCGGGACCGCCTCCGCCTGGGGCGCCTCCTCGATGATCACGTGGGCGTTGGTGCCGCTGATGCCGAACGACGACACACCGGCCCGGCGCGGCCGCTGCCCGCGCGGCCAGGCCCGCTCCTC
>NZ_JBVITR010000154.1:0-1031 GCF_055574875.1 Streptomyces sp. NPDC034670 | reverse complement strand
CTGAGGACAAGCCCTCGGCCTATTAGTACCGGTCAACTCCACACGTTACCGTGCTTCCATATCCGGCCTATCAACCCAGTCGTCTGCTGGGAGCCTTACCCCATCAAGTGGGTGGGAGCCCTCATCTCGAAGCAGGCTTCCCGCTTAGATGCTTTCAGCGGTTATCCCTCCCGAACGTAGCCAACCAGCCATGCCCTTGGCAGAACAACTGGCACACCAGAGGTTCGTCCGTCCCGGTCCTCTCGTACTAGGGACAGCCCTTCTCAAGACTCCTGCGCGCACAGCGGATAGGGACCGAACTGTCTCACGACGTTCTAAACCCAGCTCGCGTACCGCTTTAATGGGCGAACAGCCCAACCCTTGGGACCGACTCCAGCCCCAGGATGCGACGAGCCGACATCGAGGTGCCAAACCATCCCGTCGATATGGACTCTTGGGGAAGATCAGCCTGTTATCCCCGGGGTACCTTTTATCCGTTGAGCGACGGCGCTTCCACAAGCCACCGCCGGATCACTAGTCCCGACTTTCGTCCCTGCTCGACCCGTCGGTCTCACAGTCAAGCTCCCTTGTGCACTTACACTCACCACCTGATTGCCAACCAGGCTGAGGGAACCTTTGGGCGCCTCCGTTACCCTTTAGGAGGCAACCGCCCCAGTTAAACTACCCATCAGACACTGTCCCCGATCCGGATCACGGACCCGGGTTAGACATCCAGCACGACCAGACTGGTATTTCAACGACGACTCCACCCGAACTGGCGTCCGGGCTTCACGGTCTCCCAGCTATCCTACACAAGCCGAACCGAACACCAATATCAAACTGTAGTAAAGGTCCCGGGGTCTTTCCGTCCTGCTGCGCGAAACGAGCATCTTTACTCGTAGTGCAATTTCACCGGGCCTATGGTTGAGACAGTCGAGAAGTCGTTACGCCATTCGTGCAGGTCGGAACTTACCCGACAAGGAATTTCGCTACCTTAGGATGGTTATAGTTACCACCGCCGTTTACTGGCGCTTAAGTTCTCAGCTTCGCCC
>NZ_JBVITR010000153.1:0-1032 GCF_055574875.1 Streptomyces sp. NPDC034670 | reverse complement strand
GAGCACGCGGTGTCCACGGAGACGGCGGGGCCCTCCAGCCCGAAGACGTACGACAGCCGGCCCGAGGCGACGCTGGGCGTGCTGCCCGTCAGGAGATAGCCCTCGGTGTTGCCCTGCGGGTCGTCGACCGTGCCGCTGCCGTAGCCGTTGGCGGACACGCCCGCGTACACGCCGGTCGCCGAGCCGCGCAGCGAGGTCGGGTCGATGCCGGCGTCCTCCAGGGCCTCCCAGGCGGTCTCCAGCAGCAGCCGCTGCTGCGGGTCCATCGCCAGGGCCTCGCGCGGGGAGATCCCGAACAGTTCCGCGTCGAAGGACTCGGCGTCGTCGATGAAGCCGCCCACTCCCACCGTGGTCGCGTCCGCCAGCGCGTCCAGGTCCCAGCCCCTGTCGGCGGGCAGCGGAGCGAGGGCATCGCGTCCCTCGTCGACAAGCCGCCACAGCGCGTCGGGCGACGTCGCCCCGCCGGGGAATCGGCACGCCATTCCCACGACGACGACCGGATCGTCCTTCGTCCCGGTCTCCACGCGGCGCGCGGCCTGTATCTGCGTGGTCGTAGCCATGTCACCGAGGACCCGTTCCGCCAGGTAGTCGGCGAGGGCGTTCGGGTTGGGGTGGTCGAAGACCAGGGTGGCGGGCAGGCCGATTCCGGTGGCCGAGCCGAGCCGGTTGCGCAGGTCGACGGCGGTGAGCGAGTCGAACCCGAGGTCCTTGAAGCTGCGGGACGCGTCGACCGCACCGGCCGAGGCGTGTCCGAGAGCCCCGGCGACCTGTTGCTGGACCAGCTCCAGCAGCAACCGGTGCTGTTCAGCGGGTGCCAGGCCGTTCAACCTGCGGGCCAGCTCCCCACCAGACGAGGTGGTTCCGCCGGCCGACCGACGCCGCGCCCTGACGGGGACGAGGTCGTGCAGAACGGCGGGCAGGGCGTCACGGCCGCTCTCCGCGAGCGCCGACGTGCGCAGGGCGACGGGGACGGCGGTCGGCTCGTCGACGAACAGCGCGGCATCCAGCAGGGCCAGGGCCTCCTCGGTGGAC
>NZ_JBVITR010000152.1:0-1032 GCF_055574875.1 Streptomyces sp. NPDC034670 | reverse complement strand
AGGTTGGACTTCACCGACCCCAGCCACAACGGCTCACCGGCGTCACCGCGCGCCTGCCCGTAGGTGGCGAGCAGCGCCTGCGCCTCGATGGGATCACCCAGGCGGGTACCGGTACCGTGCGCCTCGACGGCATCCACCTCCGCGGCCGTGAGCCGGGCGGACGCCAGAGCCTGCCGGATGACACGCTGCTGGGACGGACCGTTGGGCGCGGTCAGCCCGTTCGACGCACCGTCCTGGTTGACCGCGCTGCCCCGCACCACCGCCAGCACCGGCCGGCCCAGCCGACGCGCCTCACCCAGCCGCATCAGCACCAGCACACCGGCACCCTCGGCCCACCCCGTACCGTCCGCCGACTCCGCGAACGCCTTGCACCGCCCGTCCGCCGCCAGACCCCCCTGCCGGGAGAACTCCACGAACGTCGCCGGCGTCGCCATCACCGTCACCCCACCCGCGAGAGCCGTGTCGCACTCCCCCGACCGCAGCGACTGACACGCCAGATGCAACGCCACCAACGACGACGAACACGCCGTGTCCACCGTCACCGCCGGACCCTCGAAACCGAACACGTACGCCACACGGCCCGAGAACACACTGCCCGCGTTGCCGTTGGCCAGAAGACCCTCCACCTCGTCCGGCGTGGCGGGCAGCCTGGAGGCGTAGTCGTGGTACATCAGGCCCGCGAACACACCCGTCCGCGACCCCCGCAACGACAACGGATCCACACCCGCCCGCTCCAACGCCTCCCACGACGTCTCCAGCAGCAGCCGCTGCTGCGGATCCATCGCCAGCGCCTCACGCGGACTGATCCCGAACAACCCGGCGTCGAACTCCGCCGCGTCGTGCAGGAAACCACCCTCCCGCGCCAGCGACGTCCCCGGACCCTCACCGAACAGTCCCGGCAGGTCCCAGCCCCGGTCCACCGGGAACCCCGACACACCGTCACCACCGGACGCCACCAACTCCCACAACGCCTCCGGCGAATCCACCCCACCGGGGAAACGACACCCCATCCCCACAATCGCGATCGGCTCG
>NZ_JBVITR010000151.1:0-1033 GCF_055574875.1 Streptomyces sp. NPDC034670 | reverse complement strand
AAGGACGCCGAGCTGCTCGTGCTGCGGCACGAGAACGCGGTGCTGCGCCGGCAGCTCAAGGGGCCAGTGCGCTACGAGCCCGCGGACCGGTTCTGGCTCACGGCGCTGTCCGCACTCATCCCCCGCCGCCGCTGGCGAGCGGTCTTCCCGGTCACCCCGGGGACCCTGCTGGCCTGGCACCGCCGACTGGTCGCGGCGAAGTGGGACTACACCGCCCGACGCGGCCGAACCGGCCGCCCACCCACCAAAGCCGCGCTCAAGAAGCTCACCCTCCGCTTGGCCAGGGAGAATCCACGGTGGGGGCACAGGAGAGTCCAGGGCGAACTGGCCCGGCTCGGGCACCCGATCGCCGCCTCCACGGTGTGGCAGATCCTGCATGCGGCCGGGCTCAACCCGGCCCCGCGCCGCTCCGGCCCGACCTGGCGGGAGTTTCTGACGGCCCAAGCCCAGGGCATCGTCGCGGTCGACTTCCTACACGTGGACACCGCGCTCGGTGGGCGGTTGTATGCGCTGGCGTTCCTCGAGCACGGCACCCGGCGGCTGCACATCACCGGCGTCACCGCCCACCCGACCCGGGAATGGGCCGTCCAGCAGGCCCGGAACTTGGCCGCCGACCTGGGCATGCGCATGGACTCGCTGCGGTTCCTGCTGCGGGACCGCGACGACAAATACGGTGCGGCGTTCGACGCGGTCTTCGAGGCCGAGGGCCTGGATGTGATCTTGAGTGCGCCGCGGGCTCCCCGGATGAACGTACACTGCGAGCGGGTGATCGGAAATATCCGGCGCGAGGCCCTCGCCCACGTCCTGATCATCGGAGAGGCCCACGCCCGGCAGGTGCTGGCCAGCTATCAGGACCACTACAACAGGCATCGGCCGCACCGGGCACGCCAACAGCTCCCACCCGACGCCGACCGCCAGCCCGCCACCGTCCACGACCTCGACGACCGAAGACTTCTACGCACCCGAGTCCTCGGCGGCGTCATCAACGAGTACCGATACGCGGCCTGACGTGCAGCGATGACTTTCCGAGCCC
>NZ_JBVITR010000150.1:0-1078 GCF_055574875.1 Streptomyces sp. NPDC034670 | reverse complement strand
TCGCCCCACAGGCCCCAGGCCAGCGAGACGGCCGGCAGACCCCGGGCACGGCGCCACCGAGCGAAGGCGTCCAGGAAGGCATTGGCCGCCGAGTAATTGCCCTGCCCCGCCCCGCCGAGCACTCCCGACGCGGAGGAATAAAGGACGAACGCATCAAGCTCCAGACCCCGGGTCGCCTCGTGCAGCGCCAGTACCGCGTCCACCTTCGGACGGAACACCGACACCAGCCGCTCCGGCGTCAGCCCACCGAAGACACCGTCGTCCAGCACACCCGCGGTATGCACCACCCCCGACAAGGGCGCCTCCCGCGGCACCGCCGCCAGCAGACCCGCCAGCGCGACCGGATCGGCGACATCACACGCCGCCACCGTCACCACCGCGCCCGCGGCCTCCAGCTCGGCCTTCAGCTCCACCGCACCCGGCGCCTCCACCCCGCGCCGGCTCGTCAGCACCAGACTCCGCACACCGTGAACAGCCACCAGATGCCGGGCCACCACCGCCCCCAGCGTCCCGGTCCCCCCCGTCACCAGCACCGTCCCCCCCGCACGGAACACACCCGCGGACGAAGCGGCAGCCCGCACCGGCAGACGCACCAGACGCGGCACCCACGCCTCACCCGACCGCACCGCCACCTCGGACTCACCCAGGCCCAGCACCCCGGCCAGCACGCCCCCCGCGGGCACCGGCTCACCCCCCGCGACATCCAGCAGCACGATCCGGCCCGGATTCTCCGCCTGCGCCGACCGCACCAGCCCCCACACCGCAGCCCCCACCGGATCCACCCCACCCGACCCGGCGCGCACCTCCACCGCCCCCCGCGTCACCACCACCAAACGCCCCGGCCCCGAAGACGCCAGGAACGACTGCACCCCACCCAGCACCCCGGCACAGACCCGGCCCACCTCGTCCGCACGCAGCTCGCCCGGCTCCACCTCCAGCACCGCAACCTCACCGGCGACCTCCGCGGCCTCCCCCACCGGCACGGCGGACCACTCCACCCGGAACAGGTCACCGGCCCCCGGCCCCCTCACCTGCTCGGCCGAAACCGCCCGCAGCCTCAACGACTCCACCGACGCGA
>NZ_JBVITR010000149.1:0-1127 GCF_055574875.1 Streptomyces sp. NPDC034670 | reverse complement strand
GCGGTGCTGGCGCGGTACCCGCTGCGGGAGCTGGTGACCAGCAGCGAGCCGCTGCCGCTGCTGGTGGAGCGCGAGCGGGCGCTGTACGGCGCCTGGTACGAGTTCTTCCCGCGCTCGGAGGGCACCCCCGAGCGGCCGCACGGCACCTTCGCCACCGCCGCCCGCCGGCTGGAGGCGATCGCCGCGATGGGCTTCGACGTGGTCTACCTGCCGCCGATCCACCCGATCGGCACCACCTTCCGCAAGGGCCCCAACAACACCCTCGGCGCCGGCCCGGACGACGTGGGGGTGCCCTGGGCGATCGGCTCGCCGGAGGGCGGGCACGACGCGGTCCACCCCGCGCTGGGCACCCTGGAGGACTTCACCGCCTTCGTGGCGCGGGCCGGCGCGCTGGGGCTGGAGGTGGCGCTGGACCTCGCGCTGCAGTGCTCGCCGGACCACCCCTGGGTGCACAAGCACCCGCAGTGGTTCCACCACCGCCCCGACGGCTCGATCGCCCACGCGGAGAACCCGCCGAAGAAGTACCAGGACATCTACCCCCTCGCCTTCGACGCGGACCTGGACGGGCTGGTGGCGGAGACGGTGCGGATCCTGCGGCACTGGATGGCGGCGGGGGTGCGGATCTTCCGGGTGGACAACCCGCACACCAAGCCGGTGGTGTTCTGGGAGCGGGTGCTGGGGGAGGTCAACGCCGCGGACCCGGACGTGATCTTCCTGGCGGAGGCGTTCACCCGGCCGGCGATGATGCACACCCTGGCGCAGATCGGCTTCCAGCAGTCCTACACCTACTTCACCTGGCGCACCACCAAGCGGGAGCTGACGGAGTACCTGACCGAGCTGTCCGGGGAGGCCGCCTGCTACATGCGGCCCAACCTGTTCGCCAACACCCCCGACATCCTGCACGCCTACCTGCAGCACGGCGGGCGGCCCGCCTTCGAGGTCCGGGCGGTGCTGGCGGCCACCCTCGCGCCCGCCTGGGGCATCTACAGCGGCTACGAGCTGTGCGAGAACACCCCGCTGCGCGAGGGCAGCGAGGAGTACCTCGACAGCGAGAAGTACCAGCTCAAGCCGCGGGACTGGGCGGCGGCCGCGCGTGAGGGCCGCACCATCGCCCCCCTGATCACCCG
>NZ_JBVITR010000148.1:0-1129 GCF_055574875.1 Streptomyces sp. NPDC034670 | reverse complement strand
TCGGACTCGCTTTCGCTACGGCTACCCCACCCGGGTTAACCTCGCAACACACCGCAAACTCGCAGGCTCATTCTTCAAAAGGCACGCAGTCACGAGACACCAGCAAGCTGATGTCCGACGCTCCCACGGCTTGTAGGCACACGGTTTCAGGTACTATTTCACTCCCCTCCCGGGGTACTTTTCACCATTCCCTCACGGTACTCTCCGCTATCGGTCACCAGGGAATATTTAGGCTTGGCGGGTGGTCCCGCCGGATTCACACGGGATTTCTCGGGCCCCGTGCTACTTGGGTGTCTCTCCAACGAGCCGCTGACGTTTCGGCTACGGGGGTCTTACCCTCTGCGCCGGACCTTTCGCATGTCCTTCGCCTACGCCAACGGTTTCTGACTCGTCCTGTTGCCGGCAGACAACAGAAGAGAGATCCCACAACCCCGCATGCGCAACCCCTGCCGGGTCTCACACGCCTGCGGTTTGGCCTCATCCGGTTTCGCTCGCCACTACTCCCGGAATCACGGTTGTTTTCTCTTCCTGCGGGTACTGAGATGTTTCACTTCCCCGCGTTCCCTCCGCACTGCCTATGTGTTCAGCAGCGGGTGACAGCCCATGACGACTGCCGGGTTTCCCCATTCGGACACCCCCGGATCAAAGCCTGGTTGACGACTCCCCGGGGCCTATCGTGGCCTCCCACGTCCTTCATCGGTTCCTGGTGCCAAGGCATCCACCGTGCGCCCTTAAAAACTTGGCCACAGATGCTCGCGTCCACTGTGCAGTTCTCAAACAACGACCAACCACCCGTCACGGCCCGCACAGGCGGACCTTTACCGGGGCCGGCACTGAAGGCGACCATGCGGCCGAACCCTCAGACACCCAACAGCGTGCCCGACCAACTCCCGTCCGAAGATCATGCGTTCCACGCTCTTGCGAGCAGTACTAGCAGCCTCCGGCCCAGGACCCGGCCGAGTAGTCAACGTTCCACCCATGAGCCACCAGTGCGAGACGTGCGCTCGCATCCTGGCCTCTGACCAACCGGAGTTGGTGAGAAGTGCTCCTTAGAAAGGAGGTGATCCAGCCGCACCTTCCGGTACGGCTACCTTGTTACGACTTCGTCCCAATCGCCAGTCCCACCTTC
>NZ_JBVITR010000147.1:0-1264 GCF_055574875.1 Streptomyces sp. NPDC034670 | reverse complement strand
CGGCCTGGACGGCGAGTTCGACGAGCGCGGTGCCGGGGACCACGACCGTGCCGTCCACCGTGTGGTCGGCGAGCCAGGGGTGCGTCCGGACGGACAGCCGCGAGGTGAGCAGTACGGCGTCCGAACCCGCCACCGGCACGGCCGCGCCCAGCAGCGGATGGTCCGCCCGGCCGAGGCCCAGCCCACCCGCGTCCAGGGCCGGCCTGGCCGGTTCGAGCCAGTAGCGGTGGTGCTGGAAGGCGTACGTGGGCAGGTCGACGCGGCGGGCACCGGTACCGTCGAACAACGCGGCCCAGTCGACGTGCGTGCCCCGGACGAAGAGCGTGCCGATCGCCGTCAGCAGGGCTTCCGGCTCGGGCCGGTCCCCGCGCAGCGCGGCAGCGGCCGGCGCCTGCCCCGCCATCGCGGTCAGCACCGGGTCGGGACCGACCTCCAGGAAACGGGTCGCCCCCTGGCCACCGGCGGCGGTGAGCGCGTCGTGGAAACGGACCGGGCGGACGATCTGCTCCGCCCAGTAACCGGGCGTGGTCCAGTCACCATCGGCGAGCGCGGCACCGGTGAGGCTGCTCACGGCGGCCACCGCCGGCTCGTGGTACGCGACCTGCCCCGCGACAGCGGCGAACTCGGCCAGCACCGGCCCCATCAGCGGCGAGTGGAACGCGTGGGAGACCGCCAGCCGGGTGGCCCGGCGGCCCTCGGCACGGGCCCGCTCGACCACCGCCTCCACGGCGGCCTGCGCACCCGACACCACCACGGCCGACGGCCCGTTCACCGCGGCGATCACCGCCCCGTCCGGCAGCCAGGCGGCAGCCTCCGCCTCACCCGCCTCCACGGCCGCCATCGCACCGCCCGCCGGCAGCCCCTGCATCAACCGCGCCCGCGCCGCCACCAGCCGCACCGCGTCCCGCAGCTCGAACACCCCGGCCGCGTACGCGGCGGCGAACTCGCCCACCGAATGCCCCAGCACCACGTCCGGGCTCATCCCCCACGACCGCAACAGCCGCACCAGAGCCACCTGCACCGCGAACAGGGCCGACTGCGCATGACCGGTGAGGTTCAGCAACCCGGCGTCGTCCCCGAACAACACCTGCTTCAGGGGCCGTTCGAAGCCCAGCTCGGCGTCGAGGAGCACACACACCTCGTCCAGCGCCGCAGCGAAAACGGGGAAGGCGTCGTACGCCTCACGCCCCATCCCGAGGCGTTGACTGCCCTGCCCGGTGAACATCCACGCCGTGCGCCCCTCGACCACCGAACCCGTGACCGG
>NZ_JBVITR010000146.1:0-1267 GCF_055574875.1 Streptomyces sp. NPDC034670 | reverse complement strand
CCGAGGCCCTGCGCGAGCAGGCGAGCCGGCTCGCCGACCATCTCCGCGTCCATCCGGACCGCCCGCTGCCCGATGTCGCCCTGTCCCTGACGTCGCGTGCGGCGTTCGACCACCGTGGTGTCGTGGTCGCCCGTGATCATGAGGAGGCGGTGGAGCGGCTGGCGGCCCTGGCCGTCGCGCCGGACACGGGGGCGGCCGGGTCCGTTGCCCAGGGTGGTGATCCCGGTGTGGTGTTCGTGTTTCCGGGTCAGGGGGCGCAGTGGGCGGGTATGGCGGTGGGGTTGTTGTCGGAGTCGGTGGTGTTCGCGGAGTGGATGGGGCGGTGTGCGCAGGCGCTGGCGCCGTTTGTGGAGTGGTCCTTGGTCGATGTGCTGGGTGATGAGGAGGCGTTGGAGCGGGTTGATGTGGTGCAGCCGGTGTTGTGGGCGGTGATGGTGTCGCTGGCGGGGTTGTGGCGGTCGGTGGGTGTGGAGCCGGTTGCGGTGGTGGGTCATTCGCAGGGTGAGATCGCGGCCGCGTGTGTGGTGGGTGGGTTGTCGTTGGAGGACGGTGCGCGGGTGGTGGCGGGGCGGAGTCGGGTGATTGCGTCGTCGTTGGCCGGTGGGGGCGGGATGTTGTCGGTCGCCCTGCCGGTGGGTGTGGTGGAGGGGCGTTTGGGTGCGGGGTTGTCGGTGGCGGCGGTGAATGGTCCGTCGTCGGTGGTGGTGGCGGGTGCGGTGGGTGCGTTGGGGGAGTTGGAGGAGGAGTTGCGGGGTGAGGGGGTGCGGGTGCGTCGGGTGCCGGTGGATTACGCGTCGCATTCGGTGATGGTCGAGGGGGTTGAGGAGGAGCTGGCGGAGGTGTTGGCGGGGGTGTCGCCGGTGCCGGGGGTGTCGGGTGGGGTGGAGTTCTGGTCGACGGTGTCGGGTGGGGTGGTTGATACGGGTGTTCTGGATGGTGGGTATTGGTTCCGTAATCTGCGGGAGCAGGTGCGTCTGGAGGAGGTGACGCGGGGGCTGTTGGGTGCGGGGCGTCGGGTGTTCGTGGAGATGAGTCCGCATCCGGTGTTGGGGTTCGTGGTGGCGGAGACGATGGGTGCGGTGGGTGTGGATGGCCTGGTGGTGGGGTCGTTGCGGCGTGGTGAGGGTGGGTTGGACCGTTTCTTGCGGTCGGTGGGTGAGGTGTATGCGGGGGGTGTGGATGTCGATTGGGCGGCTGCGTTCGATGCGGGGAGTGCGCGGCGGACGGAGCTGCCGACGTATCCCTTCCAGCACCAGCACTACTGGCT
>NZ_JBVITR010000145.1:0-1267 GCF_055574875.1 Streptomyces sp. NPDC034670 | reverse complement strand
ATCGTCGGTATGGCCTGCCGTTTCCCGGGGGGCGTCTCGTCCCCGGACGAGCTGTGGGAGCTGCTCGCCGAGGGCCGCGACGGCGTGACCCCGTTCCCCGCCGACCGCGGCTGGGACCTCGATGGGATCTTCGATCCCGAACCCGGACAGGCCGGCCGCACCTATGTGGGGGTCGGTGGGTTCCTGGGGGATGTGGCGGGGTTCGATGCGGAGTTGTTCGGGATCAGTCCGCGGGAGGCGTTGGCGATGGATCCGCAGCAGCGGCTGCTGCTGGAGGCGTCGTGGGAGGCGTTGGAGCGGGCGGGTGTGGATCCGGTGTCGGTGCGGGGTTCGGTGTCGGGGGTGTTCGTCGGGACGAACGGTCAGGATTACGTGCTGGCCTCGCGGGGGGGTTTCGCGGGGGTCGAGGGGTTTGTGGGGACGGGGTCCGCGGCGAGTGTGATGTCGGGGCGGGTGGCGTATGCGCTGGGGTTGGAGGGGCCTGCGCTGACGGTGGACACGGCGTGTTCGTCGGCGTTGGTGGCGGTGCATCTGGCGGTGCGGGCGCTCCGGGCGGGGGAGTGCGCTCTGGCGTTGGCGGGTGGGGTGACGGTGATGTCGACGCCGGCGGCGTTCGTGGAGTTCTCGCGGCAGCGGGGGCTTGCGGCGGACGGCCGGTGCAAGGCGTTCGCGGAGGGGGCGGACGGCACGGTGTGGGGCGAGGGCGTGGGGATGCTGGTGCTGGAGCGGCTGTCCGATGCGCGTCGTCGTGGGCATCGTGTGCTTGCGGTGGTGCGGGGGAGCGCGGTGAATCAGGACGGTGCGTCGAACGGGTTGACGGCGCCGAACGGTCCGTCGCAGCAGCGGGTGATCCGGCAGGCGTTGCGGGATGCGGGGGTGGGGCCGGCGGATGTGGACGTGGTGGAGGCGCACGGGACGGGGACGGCGCTGGGGGATCCGATCGAGGCGCAGGCGCTGCTGGCCACGTATGGCCGGGGCCGGCGGGAGCCGTTGTGGCTGGGGTCGGTGAAGTCCAACCTGGGGCACACCCAGGCCGCCGCCGGAGTCGCCGGCATCATGAAGATGGTCCTGGCGTTGCAGCGTGAGAGCCTGCCGAGGACCCTTCATGCCGAGCGGCCGTCCTCGCACGTCGACTGGGAGGCGGGGGCGGTGCGGCTGCTCACCGAGTCCCGGGAGTGGCGGCGTGGTGACCGGCCGCGCCGGGCGGGTGTCTCGGCGTTCGGGATCAGCGGCACCAACGCCCACGTCATCCTCGAAGAACCCCCGG
>NZ_JBVITR010000144.1:0-1345 GCF_055574875.1 Streptomyces sp. NPDC034670 | reverse complement strand
TAGCCGCGCTCGGCCGCCCCGTACGGATTGAGCAGGGCCTCCTCGTACTCCCGCACCAGCCGGGCACGGGTGGCCTCCGGATCGTCCGCCGCGGCGATGGCCCGCCGGTGCAGGATGCTGACCGCGCCCTGCGCCCCCATCACCGCGATCTGCGCGGTCGGCCAGGCCAGGTTCAGATCGGCGCCCAGGTGCTTGGAGCCCATCACGTCGTAGGCGCCGCCGAACGCCTTGCGGGTGATCACCGTGATCAGCGGCACGGTGGCCTCCGCGTAGGCGTAGATCAGCTTCGCGCCGCGGCGGATGATGCCGTCGTGCTCCTGGCCCACCCCGGGCAGGAAACCGGGCACGTCCACGAAGGTGAGCACCGGCAGGTTGAAGGCGTCGCAGGTGCGCACGAAGCGGGCGGCCTTCTCCGAGGCGGCGATGTCCAGGCAGCCGGCGAACCGCAGCGGCTGGTTGGCCACCACCCCCACCGGGCGGCCCTCGATGCGGCCGAACCCGGTCAGGATGTTCGGCGCGAACAGCGCCTGGGTCTCCAAGAACTCGCCGTCGTCCAGCACGTGCTCGAGCACCGCGCGCATGTCGTAGGGCCGGTTGGCGCTGTCCGGCACCAGCGCGTCCAGCTCCCGGTCGGCGGCGGTGACCGCCGGGTCGGCCTCCCCGGGAAAGGCCGGCGGCTCGGCCAGGTTGTTGGACGGCAGATAGGACAGCAGCTGGCGGACGTACTCGACCGCGTCCTTCTCGTCGGCGGCCAGGTGGTGGGCCACCCCGGAGGCGGTGTTGTGGGTGCGCGCCCCGCCCAGCTCCTCGAAGCCGACCTCCTCCCCGGTGACCGTTTTGATCACGTCCGGGCCGGTGATGAACATGTGCGAGGTCCGGTCCACCATCACCGTGAAGTCGGTGATCGCCGGGGAGTACACCGCGCCGCCCGCGCACGGGCCGACCACCAGGCTGATCTGCGGGATCACCCCGGAGGCGTGGGTGTTGCGGCGGAAGATCTCCCCGTAGGCGCCCAGCGCGGCCACCCCCTCCTGGATCCGCGCCCCGCCGGAGTCGTTGATGCCGACGATCGGGCAGCCGGTCTTCAGCGCGAAGTCCATCACCTTGACGATCTTCTGGCCGTAGACCTCGCCCAGCGCCCCGCCGAAGACCGTGAAGTCCTGCGAGAACACCGCCACCGGCCGGCCGTCCACGGTGCCGTAGCCGGTGACCACGCCGTCGCCGTAGGGGCGGTGGGCGTCCAGGCCGAAGGCGGTGGAGCGGTGCCGGGCGAACTCGTCCAGCTCCACGAAGGAGTCCGCGTCCAGCAGCAGCGCGATCCGCTCCCGGGCCGTCAGCTTGCCCC
>NZ_JBVITR010000143.1:0-1350 GCF_055574875.1 Streptomyces sp. NPDC034670 | reverse complement strand
GGACTGACAGTGAGGATGTGTGGTGGCTTCTCCGGGTGGGTCTGACTCATGGACTGACCGACGCCGTCTGGCTGTCCTCAAGGGGATTCGTCGGCCCGTCCGGGGAAGTTCACCGCACGCGACCGGACGGGCGTCCGTGACCTCATAGGAGCTTGGTCCAGAAGCCCCGCCACTGTCTTGTCCGCCCGCCCGGCCGGCGCGTGCCGCCCACCGGGATCAGCGAGAGGACGGCAGTGACCAGCATGACGGACCAGACCCTGGAAGTCACAGGCGGCGTCGACACCCACGGCGAGACCCACCATGCGGCGGTGGTCGACCGGATCGGCCGCCACCTGGCCGACCGCGAGTTCCCCGCCACCGGAGCGGGATACCGGCAACTGCTTTCCTGGCTGCGCTCGTTCGGGGCGGTGACGGCTGTCGGGGTGGAAGGCACCGGTGCCTACGGCGCCGAGCTGGCCCGGACACTGCGGCGGGCCGGGCTGAAGGTCGTCGAGGTCGACCGGCCCGATCGCAGGACACGCCGGATGAAGGGCAAGTCCGATCCGATCGACGCCTACGCCGCCGCCGAGGCGGTCGCTTCCGGCCGGGCCACCGGCACGCCGAAGAGCCGGGACGGCATCGTCGAGGCGGTCCGCACCCTGCGGGTGGTGCGCCGCTCGGCGGTGAAATCCCGGACCCAGGCCGTCAACCAGGCCCGACAGCTCCTGGTCACCGCGCCGGACACGCTGCGGGCCCAGCTGCGCGGGCTGACGGCCGGCGCCCTGGCGAAGGCATGTGCCCGTCTCCGGCCGGGCACCGACCTCGCTGATCCCGCCCAGGCGGCCAAGTCCGCTCTGCGCCGCCTGGGCCGCCGGATCCTGGCCTTGACCGAGGAGATCGACGAACTGGAGGCCGAGCTGAAGCCGCTCACCGCCCGGGCCGCCCCTGAGTTGCTGGCCCTGCAGGGCGTCGGAGCGGACGTTGCCGGACAACTACTGGCCACCGCCGGCGACAACCCGGAGCGTCTGACCTCTGAGGCCGCCTTCGCACACCTCTGCGGCGTCGCCCCGATACCGGCATCCTCCGGGCGCCGGGACCGCCACCGGCTCAACCGCGGCGGTGACCGCGCCGCCAACCATGCCCTGCACACGATTGTGCTCAGCCGCATGCGCTGGGACGAGCGAACCCGCGCCTACGTCGAGCGACGGACCGGCGAGGGCCTGGCGAAGAAGGACATCATGCGCTGCCTGAAACGCCATGTCGCCCGCGAGGTCTACCGCGTCCTCGTGAGGTCACTCCGCATGACGCACCCTGGCCGCAACACCGCCCGAAGCGACCTCGCCGAAGCCGCTTGACATCCATAGGAGCATC
>NZ_JBVITR010000142.1:0-1412 GCF_055574875.1 Streptomyces sp. NPDC034670 | reverse complement strand
GACGGCGTCCCGCTGTGTGGTGTAGGGGATCTCCGCGGTTGAGTGCGCGGGTTCCGCTCCCTGGAGTGCACCGTCTGCCGGTGACTGCTCCCTGCTCAACTGGCAGGCCACCGTGCAACTGTCCGGAGTGAACGGGCAGTTCGACCCCAGGGGGTGCACGGTGGCCTTGTCCCAGCATGACCTACTTCGCCTGCTTGAGTCACTACGTTCGGCCGATGGTCTTGAACTCGTCCGCGAGGTGGCCGAGCGGCTGCTGCAGGAACTGATCGAGGCCGAGGCCACGACAAAGATTGGCGCCGAGTGGGGCGAGCACACCGAGAGCCGCACGACCTGGCGCAACGGGCACCGGGAGAAGACGGTGACCACGCAGGCCGGCGACCTGGAACTCGCGATCCCGAAGCTGCGGGCCGGGAGCTTCTTCCCCAGCCTGCTGGAACGTCGGCGGCGCATCGACCAGGCCCTCTACGCGGTTGTCATGGAGGCATACGTCCACGGCGTCTCCACCCGGTCGGTCGACGACCTGGTCAAGGCCCTGGGCTCGGACACCGGGATATCCAAGAGCGAGGTCTCCCGGATCTGCGCGGACCTGGACGAACAGCTGGACGCCTTCCGGACGCGCCCGCTGGACCACATCCGGTTTCCCTACCTGTTCCTCGACGCCACCTACGTCAAGGCCCGTGTCGATCACCGCATCGTCTCCCAGGCCGTCGTCATCGCCACCGGCGTCACTCAGGACGGTGGCCGGGAAGTCGTCGGCGTCATGGTCGGCGACAGCGAGACCGAAGTGTTCTGGGCCCAGTTCCTGCGTCACCTGCGCGAACGCGGGCTGGGTGGCGTCCGTCTGGTCATCTCCGACAGCCACAGCGGCCTGGTCAAAGCGATCCGCAAGGTCATGCTCGGCGCCGCCTGGCAAAGGTGTCGGGTCCACTTCGTGCGCAACGTCTTCGCCGCCATCCCGAAGGGATCTGCGGAGATGGTCGCCGCGACGATCCGCACAATCTTCGCCCAGCCCACCGCGGACGCTGTCCGCGCCCAGCTCGACACCGTCGCCGACATGCTCGGCCGCCAGTTTCCCAAGGTCAGAGAGATGCTGCTGGAGGCCAAGGAGGACCTGACTGCGTTCGCGGACTTCCCCCATCAGCACTGGAAGAAGATCCAGTCCACGAACCCGCTCGAGCGGCTGAACCGGGAGATCAAACGCCGCACCGACGTCGTCCAGGTCTTCCCGAACCCACCCGCCGTCCTCCGCCTGGCCACCGCGGTCCTCGCCGAACTCCACGACGAATGGATCGCCTTCCCCCGCCGCTACCTCTCCAACGAGAGCATGGACGCCCTCTACAGCGACGACACGATCGTCCTGCCCGCCACGTCAGACGACTGATCGCCTACACCACGCCAAGGGACATGACCCG
>NZ_JBVITR010000141.1:0-1518 GCF_055574875.1 Streptomyces sp. NPDC034670 | reverse complement strand
GGGGATCCGCCGGCAGGCGCTGGCCGGGCCGGGGGAGAGGGCGACGGCGGCGCAGCACGCCAAGGGCAAGCTGACCGCGCGGGAGCGGATCGCGCTGCTGCTGGATCCCGGTTCCTTCCACGAGGTGGAGCAGTTGCGCCGGCACCGGGCCACCGGGTTCGGTCTGGAGGAGAAGAAGCCCTACACCGACGGGGTGGTCACCGGCTGGGGCACGGTGGAGGGGCGCACGGTCTTCGTCTACGCGCACGACTTCCGGATCTTCGGCGGGGCGCTGGGCGAGGCGCACGCCACGAAGATCCACAAGATCATGGACATGGCCATCGCGGCCGGCGCGCCGCTGGTCTCGCTCAACGACGGCGCCGGCGCCCGCATCCAGGAGGGCGTGAGCGCGCTGGCCGGCTACGGCGGCATCTTCCAGCGCAACACCCGGGCCTCCGGGGTGATCCCGCAGATCTCGGTGATGCTGGGCCCGTGCGCGGGCGGCGCCGCCTACAGCCCGGCCCTGACCGACTTCGTGTTCATGGTCCGCGACACCTCGCAGATGTTCATCACCGGCCCCGACGTGGTCCGGGCGGTCACCGGCGAGGAGATCACCCAGAACGGCCTGGGCGGCGCGGACGTGCACGCCGAGACCTCCGGGGTGGCCCACTTCGCCTACGACGACGAGGAGACCTGCCTGGCCGAGGTGCGCTACCTGCTGTCCCTGCTGCCGGCCAACAACCGGGAGAACCCGCCCCGGGTGGCGGCCGCGGACGCCCCCGACCGGCGCGGCGAGGCGCTGCTGGACCTGGTCCCGGCGGACGGCAACCGCCCCTACGACATGGCCCGGGTGATCGAGGAGATCGTCGACGACGGCGAGTACCTGGAGGTCCACGAGCGCTGGGCCCGCAACGTCATCTGCGCCCTGGCCCGCCTGGACGGCCAGGTCGTCGGGGTCATCGCCAACCAGCCCCAGGTGCTGGCCGGGGTGCTGGACATCGCCGCCTCGGAGAAGGCCGCCCGCTTCGTGCAGATGTGCGACGCCTTCAACATCCCCCTGCTCACCCTGCTGGACGTGCCCGGCTTCCTGCCCGGCGTGGACCAGGAGCACGGCGGCATCATCCGGCACGGCGCCAAGCTGCTGTACGCCTACTGCAACGCCACCGTGCCGCGCATCAGCCTGATCCTGCGCAAGGCCTACGGCGGGGCGTACATCGTGATGGACTCCCAGTCCATCGGCGCGGACCTGACCTATGCCTGGCCCACCAACGAGATCGCGGTGATGGGCGCCGAGGGCGCCGCGGGGGTGATCTTCCGCCGGCAGATCGCCGCCGCGGAGGACCCGGAGGCGATGCGGCAGAAGATGGTCAAGGAGTACAAGGCGGAGCTGATGCACCCCTACTACGCGGCCGAGCGCGGCCTGGTCGACGACGTGATCGACCCGGCCGAGACCCGCGCGGTCCTCATCCGCTCGCTGGCCATGCTGCGGACCAAACACGCCGACCTGCCCTCCCGCAAGCACGGCAACCCACCCCAGTA
>NZ_JBVITR010000140.1:0-1549 GCF_055574875.1 Streptomyces sp. NPDC034670 | reverse complement strand
GGGGGGGTGCCTCTATGTCTTTCGTCAAGGCGTCCGGGCTGGGCTTGGGGTGGTTCGGCTTGCTGGGTCATGCGGCGAGTTCGACGTCTTTGGGGACGTGGGGTTCGTAGAAGGTGCCGTCGCGGAGCATGGCGAACAGGACGCTGATGCGTTGGCGGGCGAGTCGGAGGAGGGCCTGGGTGTGGGTCTTGCCGCGGGCTCGCTGCTTGTCGTAGTAGGTGCGGGAGGCGGGGTCGGCGTTCATGCAGGCGAAGGCGGACAGGAACATCGCCCGTTTGAGCTGCCGGTTTCCGCCTCGTGGCGCGTGTTCACCGTGGATCGAGGTCCCGGACGACTTCGTGGTCGGGGCGAGTCCCGCGTAGGAGGCGAGGTGGGCGGCGGTGGGGAAGCTGGTGCCGTCGCCGACGGTGACCAGCAGGACGGCGGCGGTCCTGACGCCGACGCCGGGCATCGACGTCAGGACCGGGGAAAGAGGGTGAGCCTCCAGCAGGGTGTTGATCTGGGCTTCCATCGCCCGGCGCTGGGTGTGGACGGCGGCGAGCGAGGCGGCCAGGGAGGGGATGACGATGTCGAGGGTGCCGGTGCCCGGGACGACGACGGTCTGCTCGTCCAACGCGTCGAAGACGTCGTCGATCAGCCGCTGGGCCATGCGCGGGGCCTTGGGCCGGATCAGTTCGACGAGTCTGCGGCGGCCGGCTTTGCGCAGGGCTGCCGGGGATCCGTAGCGCTCCAGCAGCCAGGTGACGGCGCTGTGGTCCAGGCGGGGACCCAGGACGCGTTCAAGGCTGGGGTGGAACTGGGTGAGCAGGCCGCGGATGCGGTTGCTGGTGCGGGTGGCCTCGGCGGCGAGGTCCTGGTCGAAACCGACCAGGACCGTGAGTTCGGCGGTGATCTCGTCGGTCAGCTCCAGCGAGCGCAGGGTGTGCGGCATGGTGCGGGCCGCGTCCGCGATCACGGCCGCGTCCTTGGCGTCGGTCTTGGCCTCGCCCGGGTAGAGATCGGCGATCCGCCGCATCGCCAGTCCGGGCAGGTAGGCGACCTGGCAGCCTGCGTCCCGGGCCACGGTCAGCGGCAGGGCACCGATCGAGGCGGGCTGGTCCACGATCACCAGCACCGTGCCGAACTTCGCGGCCAGTTTGTCGAAGACGGCCCGCAGCTTCGGCTCGCTGTTGGGCAGCTGCTTGTCGAAGACCTTCTTCCCGGCCGGGGTCAGGCCGTGCCCGTGATGGGCGCTTTTGCCGACGTCCAGGCCGAGGAACACGCCCACGTCTTCGGTGTCGAACATGGCACCTTTCCAGGAGTGTTGAAGGTGTCGGCCTCGGCGTCGGTGTCGTACTCGCGCATCCACGTTATGCAGACCTGCCATCCGCGAGCTGTCCGGCATTGCGCCGGACCGGATGGCGGCCGGACCTCTGATCAGCGTCTCCGACGGCACCTCCCGGGCCCGGTGACACCACCCCCCAGGTCATCCGTTCGACAGGGGGACACAGTCATGCCGGGCCCGGAGGCCAGCGGCCCTCTTGCAGGACCGCGAAGAAGATAACGGGGG
>NZ_JBVITR010000138.1:0-1802 GCF_055574875.1 Streptomyces sp. NPDC034670 | reverse complement strand
GAAGATGTAGAGCGGGGGCCCCCCCCCCCCCCTCCCCGCCCCCCCCCCCCTCCCCCCCCCCCCCCCCCCCCCCCCCCCCCCCCCCCCCCCCCCCCTTTCGCTAGGCGGTGGCGGGGGCGAGTTGCCAGGTGTCGTTGCTTCGGGTGAGTCCGAGGTTGATCAGTCGGCGGAGGTTGAGGGCGGCTGCTCGGGTGTGGAGCCAGGTGCTGTTGGCGATGGTTCCGCGGTAGCGCAGGCGGCGGTTGCCGTGCTGGACGAGCCAGGCGACGGCCCGCTCGACCGGTGGTCGCCAGCGCCGGTAGCCGGCTTGCCAGTCGGGATCGGTGGCCGCCTGGTGGCGGGCGGCGGCCTGGAGGTCGTGGTGCGGGCGGATCGTCACGACGCGTCCGGCCCTGGCTTTGGTGCACCGCTCGCGTAGTGGGCAGCCGGTGCACCGGTCCTTGAAGGACGCGGTGCGCTGGTCGTGCCGTCCGCCGGGTGCCGAGAGCGGGACGGTGTGCCCGGCGGGACAGGTCACGAGGGCGGCAGTGGTGTCGATGGCGAAGTCGTCGAGGGTGAACCCGCCGGGGACGGCCGCCCGTAGCGGGGCGGGCTTGCAGAACAGCCGGTGACCTGCACCATCGAGGCTGTGGCGGGCCTCGCCGGTGGAGTAGGCGGTGTCGCCGAAGACGTCCAGGGGGCTGCTGTCGCCGGCCAGCAGGTCCAGGCCGACGGCCGCCTCGTGGTGTTCGGCCCCGGCCCCCGGTGTGAGGGCGACGGCGGTGTATAACCCCGTCTCCGGCTCGATCGCGAGGTGGGCTTTGTATCCGTCCTGCTGGCGGGTGCGACTCTTGTGGACGTGCCGGGACTGAGGATCGACGGTGGAGACAATCCGGTCGTAGGCGGTCCCGCGGGTGATGCGCCAGCGGCCGTCGCGGCCGTCGGAGTCCTCGGCCGGCTCCACGTCCTGCCCGGCGACCAGGGCCAGCAGGCCGACCGCGTTCGCAGCCCTCTCGCCCAGTTCCTGCTCGGGCAGATGCCCCAGCAGCCTGAGCGCGTCGCCGGCCAGCGCGTCGACGAGAGCGGCGCGGGCCTGTTCGTCGTTCCAGGCGATGCGGGGCTTGCCGGAATCGGCGTAGTCATGGGCGGTGCACTGCACGGCCGCGACCCGGTCGGCGCCGGGAACCACACGGATCACTGCGCGGACGGCGGCGATCAGCTGGGTGACGGTGTCCTGGGTGGCGACCGCATCGTCCAGCACGGTGGAGTCCAGCGCCCGCCGGCGCTTGCCCTTGAGGACCCCGGTGGCCTGCACCACCTCCCGCACCGCCTCGAAGACACGGTCGGGCCGGGCGGAGCGGGACAGCCGACGCCGGAAGTAGGCCAGCAGCGACGGATCGAACGCCATGTCATGCAGGCCCAGCCCGCAAGCGGCCTTCCACCGCAGGTCGCACCGCAGCTCCTGGACCGTTTCGAAGTCCGACAGTCCATGCAGGGCCTGCAGCGTGATCGCCGAGGCGAGGATCTGCGGCGGCATGCTCGGCCGCCCGTTCGCCGACGGGTACATGTCCGCGAACATCTCCGCCGGGAACAACGCACCACGGTGCTCGGCCAGGAACGCGAACACACTCCCGGCCGGGATCAACTCCCGGCAGGTCTCCCACACATCCGGCCCGACCGTCTCCCCGACCCACTCACCCATCACCACGAAACGAGTCTGGCCCCGCCGCTCGCGCGGCGGGGCCAGAACCCCAAGATCTTCATGAGTCTTCTAGGGCGTGTTCCGGCGGGGTCCGGATCACCNGATGGGGTGGAAGGGAACG
>NZ_JBVITR010000137.1:0-1856 GCF_055574875.1 Streptomyces sp. NPDC034670 | reverse complement strand
TCCGCCGGGCGACCCTGCCCATAGGTGGCGAGCAGCGCCTGGGCCTCGATCGGATCCCCCAGCGACGTGCCCGTGCCGTGCGCCTCCACCGCGTCGATATCCGTGGCCAGCAACCCGGAGTTGGTCAGTGCCTGCCGGATGACACGGCGTTGCGAGGGGCCGTTGGGCGCGGTCAGGCCGTTGGACGCGCCGTCCTGGTTGACCGCGCTGCCCCGCACCACGGCCAGCACCTGGTGACCATTGCGCCGCGCGTCCGACAGACGCTCCAGCAACAGCAGGCCCACACCCTCGGCCCACGACGTGCCGTCCGCACCCTCGGCGAACGCCTTGCACCGGGCGTCCCCCGCCAGACCCCGCTGCCGCGAGAACGCCACGAAGGCGCCCGGCGTGGCCATCACCGCCACGCCACCGGCGAGCGCCATCGAGCACTCACCGCTGCGCAGCGCCTGTGCCGCCAGGTGAATGGCGACCAGGGAGGAGGAGCAGGCGGTGTCGATGGAGAGCGCAGGGCCCTCGAAGCCGAACGTATACGAGACACGGCCTGAGGTGACCGCGCCGGCGCTGCCGGTCAGGGCGTACCCCTCGGCGCTGGACTCCCCGGCCTCCAGGCTCGGGATGTAGTCCTGGGGCTTGGTGCCGACGAAGACACCCACATTGCGGCCCCTCAGCGAGGTCGGGTCGATGCCCGCCCGCTCGAAGGCCTCCCACGAGGTCTCCAGCAGCAGCCGCTGCTGCGGGTCCATCGCCAGCGCCTCGCGCGGTGAGATCCCGAAGAACGCCGCATCGAACTCGGCGGCGTCGGTGACGAAGCCGCCCTCCTTGACGTACGACTTCCCGGCCCGCTCGGGGTCGGGGTCGAAGAGCCCCTTCACGTCCCAGCCGCGGTCCGTCGGGAACTCCGAGATGCCGTCGGTGCCCGCTGCGAGCATCTCCCACAGGTCCTCGGGCGAGGAGACGCCACCCGGAAGACGACAGCTCATGGCGACGATCGCGATCGGATCGTTCTTCTCCGATTCGACCTCGCGCAGCCGCTTGCGCGCCTGGCTGAGATCGGCGAGGGCACGCTTGAGATAGTCACGCAGTTTGTCGTCGTTGGTGCTCATCGAAAGAGTCCTTCTGGCTGATGAAGAGGTGGGGGGCCGGTGCCGCTGTCAGGAGGAGCCGAGCTCGTTCTCCGCGAAGCTGAAGAGCTCGTCGTCGGATGCGGAGTCGAGGTCGAATTCGTCTTCGTCGTCCATCGGGGCACCGGACGTCGCGCACCGGGCCGCCAGGGTCTGGAGACGCTTGGCGGCCTGGGCCATGACGTCCTCGTCCAGAGTCATGCCGCTCAACGAGGCTTCCAGCCGGTCCAGTTCGGCGAGCACGGACATCGGTGAGGCGCCCAGTTGCTCCAGCAGGACGTCGACGAGAGCGGCCGGGGTCGGGTAGTCGAACACCGCCGAGGCGGGAAGCTGGAAGCCCGTTGCTGCCGTGAGGCGGTTGCGCAGCTCCACGCCGGTGAGCGAGTCGAAACCGAGGTCCTTGAAGGCGCGGTCCGGCGCAATGGGGTCGCGTCCTCGGCGTCCTCCCAGTACGGTCGCGGCGTCGGCGCTCACCAGGTCGAGCAGCGTGCGCTGCCGCTCGGCCTGCGGCATCTTGGCCAGCCTGTCGGCCAGCGACTCCTTGGTCATGCCGCCGGTGTCGTTGCCCGCTTCCGTGCGGACGGTCCGCCGGGGCCGGCGGACCAGCCCGCGCAGCATCGGCGCCACCTCACCCGCGGCCGCCTGCTCCGTCAGGGCGGCGAAGTCGAACTTCACCGCCGTCAACGCCGCCTCACCACACCCGACACCGGCGTCGAAGAGCCCCATCCCCTCCTC
>NZ_JBVITR010000136.1:0-1920 GCF_055574875.1 Streptomyces sp. NPDC034670 | reverse complement strand
TCGACGTAGGCGCGGGTGAGGGCGGCGCCGCCGAGGATGACCGGGTAGTCGGCGGCCAGGCCGCGGGCGTTGAGCTCCTCGAGGTTCTCCTTCATGATCACGGTGGACTTCACCAGCAGCCCGGACATGCCGATCACGTCGGCCTTGTGCTCGGCGGCGGCCTCCAGGATCGCCGAGACCGGCTGCTTGATGCCCAGGTTGACCACGGTGTAGCCGTTGTTGGACAGGATGATGTCGACCAGGTTCTTGCCGATGTCGTGCACGTCGCCGCGCACCGTGGCCAGCACGATGGTGCCCTTGCCGGCCTCGTCGGTCCTGTCCATGTGCGGCTCCAGGTGCGCCACCGCGCTCTTCATCACCTCGGCGGACTGCAGCACGAAGGGCAGCTGCATCTGCCCGGAGCCGAACAGCTCGCCGACCACCTTCATGCCGTCCAGCAGGGTGTCGTTGACGATGTCCAGCGCCTTGCGCTCCCGCAGCGCCTGGTCCAGGTCGGCCTCCAGGCCGTTGCGCTCGCCGTCGATGATGCGGCGCTTGAGCCGCTCGTCCAGCGGCAGCGCGGCCAGCTCCTCGGCCTTGCCCGCCTTGAGCGACTTCGCCGTGGCGCCCTCGAACAGCCGCATCAGCCTCTGCAGCGGGTCGTAGCCCTCCGCGCGCCGGTCGTAGATCAGGTCCAGCGCGGTGGTGACTTCCTCCTCGCTGAACCGGGCGATCGGCAGGATCTTCGACGCGTGCACGATCGCCGAGTCCAGCCCCGCCTTGACGCACTCGTCCAGGAAGACGCTGTTGAGCAGGATGCGGGCGGCCGGGTTCAGGCCGAAGGAGATGTTCGACAGCCCCAGCGTGGTCTGCACGTCCGGGTGGCGCCGCTTCAGCTCCCGGATGGCCTCGATCGTGGCGATGCCGTCGCGGCGGGACTCCTCCTGGCCGGTGCAGATGGTGAAGGTCAGGCAGTCGATGAGGATGTCCTCCTCGCGGATGCCCCAGTCACCGGTCAGGTCGGCGATCAGCCGCTCGGCGATCTCCACCTTCTTCTGCGCGGTGCGGGCCTGGCCCTCCTCGTCGATGGTCAGCGCGATCAGCGCCGCCCCGTGCTCGCGCGCCAGCTCCGTCACCCGGGCGAAGCGCGAGCCGGGGCCGTCGCCGTCCTCGTAGTTCACCGAGTTGATCACCGCGCGGCCGCCCAGCCGCTCCAGCCCGGCCCGGATCACCTCCACCTCGGTGGAGTCCAGCACGATCGGCAGCGTGGAGGCGGTCGCCAGCCGGCCGGCCAGCTCCGCCATGTCGGCGACGCCGTCGCGGCCGACGTAGTCCACGCACAGGTCCAGCAGGTGCGCGCCCTCGCGGATCTGCTCGCGGGCCAGCTCCACGCAGTCCTCCCAGCGGCCCTCCAGCATCGCCTCGCGGAACTTCTTCGACCCGTTGGCGTTGGTGCGCTCACCGATCGCCAGGTAGGAGGTGTCCTGCCGGAACGGCACGCTCTGGTACAGCGAGGCCGCCCCCGGCTCCGGCCGCGGCTCGCGCGCGGGCGGGACCGCACCGCGCACCCGCTCCACCAGCCGGCGCAGATGCTCCGGGGTGGTGCCGCAGCAGCCGCCCACCAGCGACAGGCCGTAGTCGCGCACGAAGGTCTCCTGCGCGTCGGCCAGCTCCGGGGGCGTCAGCGGGTAGTGCGCGCCGTCGGCCGTCAGGACCGGCAGCCCCGCGTTCGGCATGCAGGACAGCGGCACGCCCGCGTGGCGGGCCAGGTAGCGCAGGTGCTCGCTCATCTCCGCCGGGCCGGTCGCGCAGTTCAGGCCGATCATGTCGATGCCCAGCGGCTCCAGCGCGGTCAGCGCCGCGCCGATCTCCGACCCCAGCAGCATCGTGCCGGTGGTCTCGACCGTCACCGAGACGATCAGGGGCACGTCGTGGCCGGCG
>NZ_JBVITR010000135.1:0-2163 GCF_055574875.1 Streptomyces sp. NPDC034670 | reverse complement strand
CCCCCCCCCCCCCCCCCCCCCCCCCCCCCCCCCCCCCCCCCCCCCCCCCCCCCCCCCCCCCCCCCCCCCCCCCCCCCCCCCCCCCCCCCCGCCGGGGCGTGCCCGGGGTGCTGCGCACCCCGGACCGCGCGCTGTGCGCGCTCACGCCCGGGTGGGCCAGGCCGCCGGGCCGCTGCGCGTCCCGACCGCGCGCTGTGCGCGCTCGACCTGTCTTCCACCCTCGCCGGGCCCGCTGCGCGGTCTACCGGCGGCCTCCCGGTACCGGAACACCGCTGCGCGCTGTTCCGCCGTCTGCGACGGCCGAACCGGCAAATCCCCACCGCTGCGCGGTGTGAATAGGCGGCACGACAACCGGGCCCCGGCCCACCGCGCAGTGCGTTGACCTGCGAAAACACTTGGATCACAAGCTAAGTTGCGGTACACTTTTCTTGTTGGTCGGCGGTGGCAGTCGACCAACAACCAAAGACCCTCACGACCCGAAAGGGGACACCTATGTCCGCAACGGAATTCGCCCTGGTCCTCCGCCCCGACGCATCCTTCAGCGTCATCGAATGGCCCCGCACCGGAAACACCCTCAGCATTCTCTACCGAGAAATCGAGTGCAGCAGCATCACCGTCGTTGACCTCTCGTCTGAAGTCTCCATGTGGCTGGACGATGAAGGAATTCTCAAGGGCTCCCCCGTCAACATCCCGGCCCTGACCCTCTACGCCCTTTCCGCGCCCGTTCACCAGTCCTACCACGGAACCGCCGTATTCACCGGCGGAACCGACGCCCGGGGCGACACCAAGGGACTCACCCTCGAAAACTGCCGAGCCCTTCTGAAGCTGGCAGGAATCGACGTTCCGACAATCCCCGCCCCGGACACCAACTGACGAATCCAAAGCGGTGGGAGGCCGCACAAGCCTCCCACCCGGCCCCTTCCCTCAGTTCCGCCCGCGCGCCGCCGGCCTGAGTTGAGCGCCCATCGAGGCCGCTCCTCACCCCAGCCCTGCGCGCCCACACCCCGCCAAGGAACCATGATCCCGGTCAAGTGCACCGAGCAGCAGCGCGCCGCCTACACCCGAGCCGTCATCGACCAGTGGCACGCGGCCACGGCCGACCAGAAGCGACGCGGAGCCCAGTGGTACGCCACGGCCCACGAATTCGCCGCAGAGATCGCAGCAGGAGACACCCACAAAGGCGCAGGCGTCCTTGCCGCACTCTCCGCCAACAAGTCATGGGCCGAGAACTGCCGATTGGCCCGCAAAGCATTCGAAGAAGGGAAGGCGAGCGGACACGTCCGCGACGCAATCAACAAGGCAGACCGAATTCTGGCGGGCACCGACCCGAGTGAAGTCCTGCCCATGCACATCAAAACCGGATTCTTCTACCTGTGCATCGCCCATCCGGAGAACCCGGACGCCGTTGTAATCGACCGCCACGCACACGACATCGCCGTGCAAGAAATCTACGGCCAGCGGGACCGAGGATTGGGAGCGGTAGGACGCTACAACATGCTCGCCGACTGCTACCGCGCCGCCGCACGCCAAATCGGAGAAATCCCCAGCAAAGTCCAAGCCGTCACCTGGGTAGCTCACATCGAACGGAACCGATAGGAGAGAGGACCACCAAGGAGTGTGCGTTCGTTCGGGAAGCTACCCGATGCATCACACGATGCAAACGCGGGCACAACAAGGTGGAAGTGCCTCGCTGATCCGGTTGCCGGTTGGCCGACCCTGCTCGTGTTGGCGTGTGCGGGTGGTAGCATCTCAGGATGGCGAGACCAGGGCGGGCCACCCTGGTAGGTCGTCTGACGGTTGGTCTGCTCGGGGGTTTCTCCGCCTGGGTTGTCCTGCTCCTGGTGGTGGTTCCGGGGGTGGGCCGGCCTCTGGCCGGTGGTGCTGACCGGTTCGGGATCTTACCTGGTAGCAGAGTTGATGCACCATCACCCGCCCCCTGCTCGCCGCTGCCCGGCGTAGCCGGTAGGGCAGGAGCGCAGCGGATGCCCCAGGCCGGTGAAGCGCAGCGGAACCGGCCCCGCGAGGATTGGAGCGCAGCGGAAATCCGCATTCACGCGAAGCGTGAATACAAGAAAGGCGCGAAGCGCCTTTCAAAAACACGCGGAGCGGGTTTTTGAATTCGCGCAGCGAATTCATTCGTTTCCCATCGCGCAGCGATGGGGG
>NZ_JBVITR010000134.1:0-2252 GCF_055574875.1 Streptomyces sp. NPDC034670 | reverse complement strand
TAGGTGCCGAGGACGTTGAGCACGTCGCGGAAGTTCACGCCGGCCGCCCGCACCGCGACCCGGACCTGGCCCGGCCCCAGCGGCCGCGGCGCCTCCGGCACCAGCGCCACACCGTCCAGCCGGCCCTCGGCGACGACGTCGAGCCGCCACGCGTCGCCGCCGCCGGGCGGCACCAGCACACCGTCGGACGCCACCCGCTTCACGCGCGGCAGCCAGGTCCGGCCGGCGCGCAGGGCGAGCTGAGGCTCGTCGGCGGCGGCCAGGCGGCGGACCAGCGTCCGGTGGGACGCGGGGTCGCCGTCCAGGTCGGCAAGGGTGAACTGGCCGGGGTGCTCGCTCATCGCCGACCGCACCAGGCCCCAGGCACCGGCGCCGGTCGGATCCGGGCCGGTCCCGGCCTGGGACGGCGCAGCACCGGCGGGGACCGCGTCGGAGGTCGTGACGACCAGACGCGATCCGGTGAGGCGCTCGTCCGCCAGCCAGGTCCGCATGACTCCCAGGAGATCAGCAATCCCACCCAGGACTTCACCAGAGTTGACGGTGATCATCCCGGCCGATCCACCCGCACCGGACGCCGAGGCCGGCACCCGCAGGATCACCACATCCGGTACCTCCGCCCCCGCGTCGAGGGCGGCGATCAGGTCGTCCAGGTCGCGGTGGCGGGTCATCGGGACACCGGCGGCGGCCCACGGATCCTCGGCGCGCGCGTCGGCCGAGAGCAGGACCCAGGGGCGGTCGGGGGCGAGTCCGTCGGCGTCGGCGTCGGCTTCGGGCAGGTGGTCCGCCTCCACCCAGGCCAGCCGGTACAGGTGGTCGACGGTGCCGGGCGCGTGGAGGTCGGCGGCCGACACGGGGCGCAGCAGCAGCGACTCGACGGCGGCGACCGGTTCGCCGGCCGGGTCGGCCACGCGCAGCGCGAACTCGCCGTCGCCGGCGGGCACGAGACGGGCCCGTACGGCCGTGGCGCCGACCGCCGTGAGGGACACGCCGGACCACAGGAAGGGCAGCAGGGCCTCGCCGCTGTCCGGGTTCCGGAGGCCGAGTGCGTGCAGGACGCTGTCCAGCAGCGCCGGGTGCAGCGCGAACCCGGCGGCCTCGGCAGCGGAGTCGGACTCCGGCAGTGCCGCCTCCACGTACAGCTCCTCGCCGTGCCGCCAGGCCCGGGTCAGGCCTCGGAACGTCGGCCCGTACGCCAGCCCGGCCGCGGCCAGCCGCTCGTACAGTCCGTCGAGCGGCAGCGGTTCGGCGCCGGAAGGCGGCCAGGCGCGCAGGTTCCAGTCGGGTGCGGCGGATCGCGCCGTGAGCGTGGCGGTGGCGTGCAGGGTCCAGGGTGTGCCGGCGGGGGCGTCGCCGGGACGGGAGTGGATGCGTACGGCACGTGATTCGTCGCCGGTCTCCGCCTCCTCGGGCGGGTCGACGGCGACCTGCACCTGGACGGCGCCGTCCTCGGGGAGGACGAGCGGCGCCTGGAGGACGAGGTCGGTGACGTGGTCGCAGCCGACGCGGTCACCGGCCTGGAGAGCGAGTTCGAGCAGGGCGGTGCCGGGGACGACGGCCCGCCCGGCGACGACGTGTTCGGCCAGCCATCGGTGGCTGTCCCCGGACAGTCGTGAGGTGAGCAGCAGAGCGTCCGACCCGGCGACGGGGACGGCCGCGCCGAGCAGCGGGTGTTCGGCGGCTCCGAGACCGAGCCCGTGGGCGTCGCCCCGGGAGCCGCCGGGTCGCAGCCAGTACCGCTGCCGCTGGAAGGCGTACGTCGGCAGCTCGACCGGTCGTGCTCCGGTGCCGACGAAGACGGCCGCCCAGTCGACGACCGCGCCGCGGACGAACATCTCGGCGACGGCCCCGAGGAAGGTTTCGGCCTCGGGGCGCCCGGCACGCAGCACGGACACGGCCGTACGGTCGGGGGCGGCTTCGACGCGGCTGCTCAGCACCGGGTCGGGACCGATCTCCAGCAGCCGCACGGCACCCTGCCCGCCGACCGTTTCGGCGGCGGCCTCGTGGAACCGGACGGGCTGCCGGATCTGCCGCACCCAGTACTCGGCGCTGGTCCAGTCGCCGTCCCCGAGGACCGTACCGGTGACCGTGCTGACCGCCGTACAGCGCGGGCTGCGGTAGTCGATCCGGGCGGCGATCTCGGTGAACTCGTCGAGCATGGGCTCCATCAGCGGCGAGTGGAAGGCGTGCGAGACCCGCAGCCGGGTGGCGCGGCGCCCGCGGTCGGTGACGGCCGCCACCACGCGCTCCACACC
>NZ_JBVITR010000133.1:0-2301 GCF_055574875.1 Streptomyces sp. NPDC034670 | reverse complement strand
CGAGAGCATGGACGCCCTCTACAGCGACGACACGATCGTCCTGCCCGCCACGTCAGACGACTGATCGCCTACACCACGCCAAGGGACATGACCCGGCGGCCGAAGTGCCCGCTGGAAGCGCAGCGGTCAGGTAGCTGAGCATTTCGCGTACCCGGATCCGTTCGCCTGGGCCTTTGGGGAGGCGTCTGTGCCGCCGAGTGGTGGCCGGGGGCGGTGGTACGCGGGCGAGGACGGTGTCGGGCACTACGGCGGCCTGTGCTGTCGCGGTCGCGCAGGCGCTGCAGGCGTCGGTGAGCCGCCATAGCCGTCCGCCGCGTTCCCGTGCGAGGAGGAGGCGGATGGGGCCGGCGCAGCCGCGGTGGCGGGGGTGCCAGCGGCAGCCGCGTTCATGGCACTGGCAGATGCGCAGGTGGGGTGGGCGGAGGTCGTTACGTGCGTGCCATGCGAGGTGGGCCAGCGCGGCCGAGCGGGCGGAGGCTGCGGTGATCCGTGTGTCATCGTGTGAGCAGTGCCGGCATACGAGGACGGGCCCGTCGGCGTGCGAGCGAAGTTCCACGGTCCAGGTGCGTGGCGTTGCCGGGCATGTGATGCGCAGCCTCATGGGCGCGTGTTCCTCCTGCTGTTTCCACGCCGATTTCGTTTTTGGTTGTGGGGGTGGCCGACACCGTAGTGCAGAGGTCTGCCCTGGTGCTGTCGGTACTACCTGGAGAAATAGGGCAGAGGTCTGCACTGACAGGGCAGGGGTCTGCACCGTCGGATGGGCGGGTGACGATCTTTTCGCCCGATCCGGATCTCAACGCGCTGCGATTGGAACTCGCGCGCTTGCGGGCCGCGCGCGGGTGGAGCTACGACGAGCTCGCCGCCCGCAGTGGCCTGGCCAGACGTACTCTCATCGAGATCGAGCAGGGCCGCACCGTCGGGACCCTGAAGACCTGGCACGCTCTCGCCCACGCCCTGGAAACCCCGCTCGACAAGCTCTTCAGCACACTGTGCCAAGGGCACGACCTGCCTGGTCCGCCTCAGGACTGACCCCCTGCCCGAGCGGCTGCTGCAGACCACCCGAACCGGCGAGACTGTCCCGAACGCACGATCTCGCATTCGCACTCCAGTCGCACCCCATGAGGCCGACCGGGTGACTTATCAGCACTGCTGTCGTGGATCCGGCATGTTGGCTGGCAGGTTCCCCCGCATGCACTGCACATCCCCTCCCCCGGCCCGGCGCTGGGACGGCAGCCTGATCGCCCACCGCGTGCGCCATTCCCTGCGGGTTGCTCCCGACGGTGTCAGCCGACTGCTGCGCTGCGGACAGAACGACCGGTGCCGCGAGTGCGGCAACCGGATCGAGTGGTACCACCGGGACCGTCGATGGACCGTCCCCCTCCATCCTCGAGAGCTGCCGGCCGCCCGTGTACCGGCCGCGTGCCGCTGGCATGTCAGCTCGGGCGTCGCCTGTCCGGGAGGAGACGGAAGTAACTGGTGCCGTCTGCCGCACGCCGTCATCTGCCCCGCTTGGGAGGCTCCCGAGGCCTCTCCCGCGTTGATCGAGCTGCGCCGGGCTCTGGCGGTGAACACCCGCCGTCTGATCGACGCCGGCGCCTTCACTCCTCCCCCGGCCGCTCCGGACGGTCCGGCAGACCAGGAAGGAGCCTCAGCGGTCTGCCGCCCGGCCCGTCCCATCGTGCAACTGCTGTATGTGCGCTACCTGGCTGCCCAGCCGGTGGATGAAATCCAGTGCGTTGCCCGGACACGGCGCCGGCACCGCTGCACCAACACCCTCCTCTCCCCCGGCGCCCCGGGCGGTACCTGGAAGCTGGTGCCCGCCACCGCCACGAACGGGCAGCTCGCCCTGCCCGCCGAGGTCATGGCGATCTACGACCTCAGCGGTCTCCCGTACGCCGAGCAGCTGCGGTGGCGCGCCCAGCGCTGTCAGCAGCACGCTGCCGCCCCTACGGCCGCCGATTTGGCAGTCGCCGACTGGGAACCTTTTGATCCTCTCCGTCATCACGAACACGTTCGCACCCGCCTGCCCACCCGTGCCCGGCCTTCCGGGTCCACGGGCCGCGCACACAGGGCGGCCGACTGGTGAGGTCTTGGCATGCCATCAAGATCGCTCAGGCCAGGTGTTCCGTCCGATGGGCTTGGGCGCCCGCGGTGCAGCTAGTAGTGCTTCGTTAGGTTCTGGATCTGGTTCTGCTGGTGGTGAGGAGTCGGCCGCAGGTGGCGCAGGTGCCGGTCCAGCACCTCAGCAGGTCCTGGAGGACGTCCAGGACCTGGTAGAGGGTCAGGCCGGCATCAGGGCTT
>NZ_JBVITR010000132.1:0-2317 GCF_055574875.1 Streptomyces sp. NPDC034670 | reverse complement strand
GCCGCGGCGGACGATCCGGAGGCCACCCGTGCCCGGCTGGTGCGGGAGTACGAGGAGGCCCTGCTCAATCCGTACGGGGCGGCCGAGCGCGGCTATGTGGACGCGGTGATCGCGCCCCGTGACACCCGCCGGCACCTGGTGCGCGGCCTGCGTCAGCTGCGCACCAAGCGGGAGGCGCTGCCGCCCCGGAAGCACGGCAACATCCCGCTGTAGTCCGTCCGTGCCGACCGAACTGGAGGCCACCGTGACGATCAAGGTCGTGCGGGGCAATCCGTCCCCCGAGGAGCTGGCCGCCGCCCTGGCGGTGGTCCGCGCCCGCGCCGCGGCGGCGGTGGCCGCGGCGCGGTCCGTCCCGCCCGCTGCCCGGGACGCCTGGTCCGATCCCGCCCGCATCGCGGCCCGCCGCCCGCCCCGGCCCGGGCCGGCGGCCTGGACCCGCACCTACTGGCCGGGTCAGTAGCACATGGCCTCCCGGCCCCGGGCGCCGTCCGGACGGGACCGGAGCTCCCCCACCCGGGGAACTCCGGTCCCGTCCGTTCCGCCGCGCCCCCCGCCCGGGAAGTTGAGTACGCGTACTCAGGCGCGCGCTCGGACCGGGCCCGGACGATGGAGGGCATGCTGTGGTCCGACCCCGAGAACGAACCGCCGAAGGAACTGCGGGACATGCAGGTGATGCTGCGGCGGCTGGGCGTTCTCGTGGCGCTGGCCATGGTGTTCGTGATGCTCGTGATCGGCGTGAGGTGAGGCGTCCGGACGACGTCGATACGCTGACCGCATGACAGATCAGCCGCGCCGCCGACTCGTGCTCGCCTCCCAGTCCCCCGCCCGGCTCGCACTGCTCCGCCAGGCCGGACTCGCCCCCGAGGTGATCGTCAGCGGGGTCGACGAGGACGCCGTCACCGCCCCCACCCCTGCCGAGCTGGCGCTCGCCCTGGCGGAGGCCAAGGCGTCGGTCGTCGCCGCGAAGCCCGAGGCCAAGGGAGCGCTGGTGATCGGCTGCGACTCGGTCCTCGACCTGGACGGCCGGGCCCTCGGCAAGCCCGCGGACGCCGAGGAGGCCACCGCGCGCTGGAAGGCCATGCGGGGCCGCGCGGGCACGCTCCAGACCGGCCACTGCGTCTACGACACCCTCAGCGGCCGCTACACCTCCGCCACCGCCTCCACCGTCGTCCGTTTCGGTGATCCCACCGACGAGGAGATCGCCGCCTACGTGGCCTCCGGCGAACCCCTCCACGTCGCCGGGGCGTTCACCCTGGACGGCCGCTCGGGTCCGTTCATCGACGGCATCGACGGCGACCACGGCAACGTCATCGGCATCAGCCTGCCCCTGGTGCGCCGCCTGCTGGCCGAGCTGGGCGTGGGCATCACGGAGTTGTGGGCGCCGCCGGCGGCGTGACCGGGGGGCCGTCGCCGCCGGGACCGCCCGCGGGTCCGGCGCCGGCGGCTCCGGCGGGTTCCCCCGGGCCGCCGTCGTACGTCGTCAGCAGCAGGACGACGAGCCCCAGCACCCCCACCATGACCAGGAACGCGGTCGGGCCGACCAGCCCCCACGCGAACGCGCCCAGCAGCGCGTGCACCACCGCGGCGCCGACCAGCAGCACCCGGCCGAAGCCGGCCGGCGCCCGGTCGCGCAGGGCGACCAGCAGGGCCACCAGGCCGCACAGCGCGAGGTAGAGCCCGAAGACGACCCCGCCGATCTTCGAGGACATCGACATCAGGTGCGGATCGAGGCCGGCCAGCGACATCTCCTGCCGGTCGACGACGAGCCCCAGGAACCAGTTCAGCGCCACCACGCCGAGCGCCTCGGCGAACAGCACGAGCGCCACGGCCCACGCCACCGGTCTGCGCACCACCGGCCCCCACCCACTTTCGAGCACGACTGTGGTTACCCCGAGTATGTTCGGGTCGACGCGAACGCTACTGACCGGTAAACCTCGGGACAAGAGGCCTGCGGCGAGCAAAGAATCATTGGGCCATTCGTAGGGATTCCACAAAGAAACAGGGTGGGGCGCGGCACCCTCTCACAGAGACCTTGACCACACGGGACGACTAGGGTTTTCGGGAGGAGTTCTGCGCACCACGGCGCGACAAGGGATTTCGCGGATCGAGCGAGCCTCGCATCACGCTCCGTGTGGGCAAGCTCACCATGGGGGACGGGTCGTAGTGCCGTGTCGACAGTCCCTAAACTCAGCTTGTTTCAAGGAGGGAGCCTCAATCGTGCGCAAGGTGCTCATCGCCAACCGTGGCGAAATCGCTGTCCGCGTGGCCCGGGCCTGCCGGGACGCCGGGATCGCCAGCGTGGCCGTCTACGCCGACC
>NZ_JBVITR010000131.1:0-2384 GCF_055574875.1 Streptomyces sp. NPDC034670 | reverse complement strand
GGCGCCGAGGTGGACTGGCCGGCCCTGTTCGCCGGCACCGGGGCCCGCCCGGTCGACGTGCCCACCTACCCCTTCCAGCGGCAGCACTACTGGCCGAGGAGCGGACCGGGGCTCGGTGATGTGCGCGCCGCCGGTCTCGTGGCGGCGGACCATCCGCTGCTGCGGGCCACCGTGTCCCTCGCCGACTCCGACGACGTGGTGCTGTCCGGGCGGCTGTCCCTGGTCACGCACGGCTGGCTGGCCGACCACGAGGTGCACGGCACGGTGGTCGTGCCGGGCACGGCCCTGGTCGAAATGGCCGTACGGGCGGGTGACGAGGTCGGGTACGGGACCCTTGATGAGTTGACCCTGGGTACGCCTCTCGTCGTGCCCGAGGGCACGGCCGTGCAGGTCCAGGTGCGCGTGGCGGACGCCGACGACAGCGGCCGACGTGCCGTGACCGTCCACGCGCGGCCCGATGACCTGGCTGGCGAGCACGCATGGACACAGCACGCGTCGGGTGTGCTGACGGAGGAGCGGGTCGGGCCCGCGTGGGCCGATGCCGCTCAGTGGCCGCCCGCGGGCGCGGAACCGGTGCGGGTGGGCGACCTCTACGAGGAGCTGGCCGAGGCCGGGTTCTCGTACGGCCCGCTGTTCCGGGGTCTGCGGGGCGTGTGGCGGCGCGGTGACGAGGTGTTCGCCGAGGCGAGCCTGCCCGCCGGCGCCGAGGTGGACGGCTTTGCGGTGCATCCGGCGCTGCTGGACTCCGTCCTGCACGCCGTCGCGGCCGCCGGTGGGGTGGGGGAGCAGGGACTGCCGTTCGCCTGGGAGGGCGTGTCGGTGCACGCCGTGGGGGCGGGCGAGGTGCGGGCCCGGCTGGTGCGGAACCGGGACCGGGACGCGGTGAGCGTCGACCTGGCCGACGGAGAAGGCCGCCCCGTGGCGCGCGTGACCGGCCTCGTCACGCGTCCCGTGACAAGCGACCGGCTCGACGGCGTCACGGACGGGTCCGCGGTCGGATCGCTGTTCACGGTGGAGTGGACCGAGGTGGCGGGCGAGACGTCGGGTGAGCTGCCCGCCGTGGCCGTGGTGGGTGACGATCAGGCTGTCGATGACGCTGTGCGCGGTGCGGTGCCCGACGTGCGGTCGTACTCCGGGCTCGCCGAACTCTCCGCCGAGGGCGGGCCGGTACCCGCGATGGTCGTCGCCGTGGTGAGGGCTGCGGAGGAGGCGGAGGCGCCGGCCGACGACGTCGTCTCAGCCACCCACGCCGGTGTCTCTCGCGCACTCGAACTGATCCAGGGGTGGGTCGCGGACGAGCGGTTCCGCGATGCCCGCCTGGTGGTGCTGACGCGGGGAGCCGTCACCGTCGCGTCGGCCGCGGTGCGCGGCCTCGTGCGGTCCGCAGTGGCCGAGTACCCGGGGCGCTTCGGCATTCTGGATGCCGGGGACGGACACCTGAACGAGATGGGCGCTGCCCTGCGGCTGTCGGCAGAGGCCGGCGAACCGGAGGTGGCGTTGCGCGGCGACACCCTCCTGGTGCCGCGCCTCGTCCGCACCGCCTCCACAGCTGAGGGCTTCGGGTCCGAGGTGTGGTCCGGCTCGGGTGCCGTGATGGTCACAGGTGGCACCGGCGGCCTCGGAGCCGTGGTGGCGCGGCACCTGGTGCGGGTGCACGGGGTGCGGCGGCTGTTGCTCGTCTCCCGACGGGGCGAGCAGGCGCCGGGTGCGGAGGAACTGCTCGCCGAGCTGCGCGGGTCGGGCGCCCATGTCGAGGTCGTGGCCTGCGACGTGTCGGACCGGGAGGCAGTGGCACGGCTGGTCACAGGACGGGCGATACGGGCGGTGGTGCACGCCGCCGGTGTGCTGGACGACGGGCTGGTCGGCGGTCTGACCGCCGAGCGCGTCATCGACGTCCTCCGACCCAAGTCCGACGCCGCCTGGCACCTGCACGAGCTGCTCGACGAGGATACGGCGTTCGTCGCCTTCTCGTCCGTCGCCGGCGTACTCGGCAGCCTCGGCCAAGCGGCCTACGCGGCCGCCAACAGCTTCCTCGACGAGCTGATGCGCACCCGCCGCGCCATGGGCCTGCACGCCGTGTCCCTGGTGTGGGGGCCGTGGGACCAGCAAGCGGGAGGCATGACCGCCGACCCGGCCCGTATGGCCGGGCTCGGCATACCCGCGGTCACGGCGGAACGCGGACTGAGCCTCTTCGACGCGGCCCTGGACACCCGCGAGGCCGTGGTGCTGCCCGTGCCGCTCGATCTCCGTACGGTACGCCGACTCACCGAAGTCCCCGCCCTGTTCCATGGCCTTGTGCGGTCGCGGCGTCGGGTGGTGACCGCTGCCGCGGAGAGCCTGGTTCAGCGGTTGCTGCCGTTGGACGAGGTGGAGCGGGGTGAGGT
>NZ_JBVITR010000130.1:0-2427 GCF_055574875.1 Streptomyces sp. NPDC034670 | reverse complement strand
CACCCCCCAGGTCATCCGTTCGACAGGGGGACACAGTCATGCCGGGCCCGGAGGCCAGCGGCCCTCTTGCAGGACCGCGAAGAAGATAACGGGGGACCCGCGCCCCGTGCGAGGCGGTCCCGGCGGTCTCCCGGCGGACGGTCCCGCGCGTGCGCACGCGGACGGTGGTCCGGCTCGGGTGCGGCTCCGGGGACCCGCCTCACCGCGCCGCCCGGTCGAGGAGGTCACGGAGGGCGGCGCGCGGTCATGCGCCGTCCGGCCCCGCCGGCGACGGGACCGGGCACCTTCCCCCCGGACGCGGTCGCGGGGCGCCGTCAGGAGCCGCAGGAGGCCGCGCCGTGAGCCGACGGCCCCGCCCGGCGGCGGCCCCGAGGAGTCCCGGGAACCGCTCATCCGCCGGCGCCGTGCGTCACGAGGGCCGGCCGTCCTCCGCGTCGCCCGAGGACCGCCCCAGCGGCGCGTGCCAGACGAGCCGTGTCCCCCTCCCTTCCGGACTCCCCAGCTCCATGTCGCCGCCGAGCTTGCGTGCTCGCTCGGCCATGTTGGTCAGACCGCTGCGGCGGCCTCCGGCCGGAATGCCGACGCCGTTGTCCGTGACCGTCAGGCTGACCTGCTTGCCGTCGGTCTCCAGCACCACGTCGGCGCGGTCCGCGCGGGCGTGCCGGGCGATGTTGGTCAGGGACTCGGTGAGGACGGCCAGGACGTGGTCGGCGGTCTCCGCGGGCACGTGCGTGTCGAGCAGGCCCTCCATGCGGACGCTGGGGGCGAAGCCCAGCAGCGAAGTGGCCTCGCCGATCGCGCGCACCGCGCGGGAGCGCAGGCCGGGAGCCGTGTCGTCCCCGCGGGAGCGCAGACCGAAGATCGTCGACCTGATGATCTTGATGGTCTCGTCGAGGTCGTTCACGGCCCGCTGGACCCGGTCCGAGGCCCCTTCGTGCTGGATGAACCGCTCGGCGCTCTGCAACGTCATGCCGGTGGCGAAGAGCCGTTGGATCGCCAGGTCGTGCAGGTCGCGCGCGATCCGGTCGCGGTCCTCCAGCAGGGCGATCTGCTCGGCGTCCGCGCGGCGTTCCGCCAGCTCCATGGCGACGGCGGCCTGCGCGGCGAAGACCTCGAGCGGCTCGGTCTCCTTCTCGGAGAACTCGCGGCCGCCCGACTGCCGGACCAGCAGAACGACGCCGCGGGCCTCGTCGCCCGTGCCGATCGGCACGGCGACGGCCGGCCCGAGTCCTCCGGAACGCGGAGGGCCGGCCGAGATCCTGGGGTCACGTGAGACGTCCGGGCTGCTGACGGGTGCCCGCCGGACGAACGCCTGCCCGACGAGAGTGCCCTCCACCGGCAGGACGACCCCGCGCCACGCGTCGGCTTCCTGGCCGATCGCGAGTTCCACGGCGAGTGCGTCCGTCCCGCTCACCGGCATGGCCACCACGCTCAGGGCGGAGGTGGTGATCTCCCTGGCCCGTTCGGCGATCAGCGGCAGTGCCCCGCCCTGGTCCGCGCCGGACATGAGGGTGTGCGTGATCTCCGCGTTCGCCCGGAGCCAGCGCTCGCGCAGCCGGGACTCCTCGTACAGGCGGGCGTTGTCGATCGCCACGCCGGCCGCGACGGCGAGGGTGGCCAGCACCGACTCGTCGTCCTCGTCGAACTGCTGCCCGCCGCGCTTCTCGGTGAGGTACAGGTTGCCGAAGACGTGGTCCCGCACCCGGATGGGAACACCGAGGAAGCTGTTCATCGGCGGATGGTGGGCCGGGAAACCGTAGGAGGCGGGGTGCTCGGAGAGCTTGGCCAGGCGCAGCGGCTCGGGGTGGCGGATCAACTCGCCGAGGATGCCGTGGCCCTCCGGGTAGGGGCCGATCCGCTCGATCTGCTCCTCGTCGACACCCACCGTGTGGAAGGCCGACAGCCGCTCGCCGTCCTGGCCGATCACACCGAGCGCCGCGTACTCCGCGTCGACCAGGGCCGCCGCGGCCTCCACGATGCTGCGCAGTGCCTGTTCCAGGTCCAGCTCGCGGCCGACCGACAGCACGGCTTCCAGGAGGCTGTGCACCCGGTCCCGGGTGCCGCGCGCCGCGTCCAGCCGGGCCTGCAGCTCCTCCAGCAGCTCGTCCAGCCGCAGTTGCGGCAGTCGTACCCGTGCCTCGCGGGCTTCCCCGGCGTTCTTCAACGCTGCTCCTCCAACGCCGCACCGCCTGGCGGCAGCCGTACCGTTCAGCCGTCACGGTAGCGGCTCGAACAGGAAGGACGACAAGGGAACGGCACCACCGTGCGGGCCGGCCGGCCGGAATGGTCCGTTCCCGGGCGGTCGGGCCGCCGCGTACGAGGTGCCCCCGGGGAGGGGGGGGGTGGGGGCCCCACTTTTTTCCTCCCCACCACCCCCCCCAAAGGACCCCTGGCGGGTTCCCCTTGGGCCCAAGTGGTGGGGGGTCC
>NZ_JBVITR010000129.1:0-2554 GCF_055574875.1 Streptomyces sp. NPDC034670 | reverse complement strand
CGGGCCGCCCTCGCGGTGCCGGTACTGCGCAAGGACCGTCCCGAGGAGGCGTCGGTGCTCACCGCGTTGGGCCGGCTGTTCGTGCACGGCGCCGAGGTGGACTGGCCGGCCCTGTTCGCCGGCACCGGGGCCCGCCCGGTCGACGTGCCCACCTACCCCTTCCAGCGGCAGCACTACTGGCCCGCTGTGAGCGCCGGTGTGCGCGATGCCGTCGCGCTCGGGCTGGAGCCGACCGGGCATCCGCTGCTGGGCGCGGCGGTACCGCTCGCGGAGTCGGACGGTGTGGTGCTCGCCGGTCGGCTGTCCGCGGGTACGCAGACCTGGCTGGCCGACCACGAGGTGCACGGCCGGGTTCTGCTGCCGGGCACGGCGTTCCTCGACCTGGCCGTGCGAGCCGGTGACGAGGTCGGATGCAGCCGGGTGGCGGAGCTGACCCTCGGCACGCCGCTCGTTCTGGACCGTCGTGACGCCGTGCGCATCCAGGTCGTCGTGGGCACTCCCGACGAGGCGGGGCGGCGCTCGATCGGCGTCTACGCACGCCCGGACGTTTCCGACGAGGAACTGCCCTGGACGCAGCACGCCTCCGGAATCCTCGCCGAGGACGTCGGCGGTGCCGCCACGGCGTCATGGGGGGCCTCCGACTGGCTGCCGGCCGATGCCCGGCCCATCGACCTGGACGGCTTCTACGAGGAGCGCGCCGAGGCCGGGTTCGCCTACGGGCCGGTGTTCCAAGGGCTGCGCGGCGCATGGCGGCACGGTGACGAGGTGTACGTCGACGCCGAGCTGTCCGAGCACGTCCCGACCGCCGGGTTCGGACTCCACCCGGCTCTCCTGGACGCCGTCCTTCAGGCCGCCGCCTTCGCGGGTGAGGGTGACGCGCCACAGGGCGGCGGACTGCTGCCCTTCGCCTGGGAGGGCGTGTCCCTGCACGCCTCGGGGGCGTCCGCGATCCGGGCCAGGTTGCGGAGGACCGCGGTCGGCAGTATCGCCCTCATGGTCGTCGACCAGGACGGGAACCCCGTCGTCTCGGTCGACCGGCTCGCCGTACGTCCGGTCGACGACCGTCTGCCGGCGGGCGGTCGTCACGTACGTGACCTCTACCGCATCGAGTGGACCCCTGTCGCCTCGTCGGGCACGTACACCGGCGAGTTGGCCGTCGTCGAGGACGGCGAAGGCGTCGCCGGTGCCCTCGGTGCCACGCCGTACACCGAACTCGTCGGCGGAGCCCGCATCAGCGGCACCGGCGACATCGTCGGCGCGGCTGACAACGCTGACGCGGTGCCGGGCGTCGTGCTCGCCGTCATCACGGGCGACGGAACGGACCCGGACGACACCCTCAACGACCTGCACGCCGTAACGGCCCGCGTGCTGCGGCTCGTCCAGGAGTGGCTGGACGACGCGCGCTTCGCAGGCGCGCGGCTCGTCCTGCTGGTGCGGGACATTCCGGAGCCCGTGCTGGGCGCCGTACGCGGTCTGCTCCGCACCGTGCAGAACGAGCACCCCGGACGCGTCGGCCTCCTCACCTCGGCCCCCGGACCGTTCGACGCCGAAGCGGTCACGCGTGCCCTGGCTCTTGATGAGCCCGAAGTGGCTTTGCGGGGCGATAAGTTGATGGTGCCCCGTCTCGTCCGCGCCGCCGTGCCCGCCGATGGTTCCGATGTGTGGGCGGGCGTCGAGTCGGTTCTCGTCACCGGTGGCACGGGCGGCCTGGGCGCCGTGGTGGCCCGCCACCTCGTGCGGGCGCACGGGGTGCGGGAACTGCTCCTCGTCTCGCGGCGCGGTGTGGACACACCCGGCGCTGCGGAACTCGTCGCCGAACTGGAGGAGTCGGGCGCCCGGGTCGACGTGGCGGCCTGTGACGTGGCGGACCGGCAGTCCCTGGTCGACGTGCTCGCCGGCCGGCGGATCCAGGGCGTGGTGCACGCCGCCGGTGTGCTGGACGACGGGCTGGTCGGCAGTCTGACCGCCGAGCGGCTGGACGCCGTCCTCGCGCCGAAGGCCGACGGGGCCTGGCACCTGCACGAACTGCTCACCGACGTAAGCGCCTTCGTGCTGTTCTCGTCGGCCGCGGGCACATTCGGCGGCACCGGCCAGGCCAACTACGCCGCCGCCAACGCCTTCCTCGATGCCCTCGTGGACCTCCGGCACGCTCTCGGACTGCCGGCCACGTCGCTGATCTGGGGTCCGTGGGACCTGGACGGCAACGGCATGACCGGCGAGTTGTCCGCCGCCGAACGCGAACGCATGGCCCGCACCGGTTTCTCGGCCGTGACCACGGAACAAGGCCTTGCCCTCTTCGATGCCGCCCTTGCCACCGGCCAGGGCGTCGTGGCCCCGCTGCCCCTCGACCTGCGCGCCCTCCGCAACCACGGCGACACCCCCGCCGTACTGCGCGGCCTTGTGCGGTCGCGGCGTCGGGTGGTGACCGCTGCCGCGGAGAGCCTGGTTCAGCGGTTGCTGCCGTTGGACGAGGTGGAGCGGGGTGAGGTGCTGCTGGATCTGGTGCGGGGGCAGGTGGCGCTGGTGCTGGGGCACCGGGGTGTGTCGGGGGTTG
>NZ_JBVITR010000128.1:0-2576 GCF_055574875.1 Streptomyces sp. NPDC034670 | reverse complement strand
GCCATCCCCACCCCGCCCGCCGCGGCATGGATCAGCACCGACTCCCCGGACCGCACACCCGCCAGGTCCACCAGCGCGTAGTAGGCGGTCAGGAAGACCACCGGCACGGACGCGGCCTGCTCGAAGGTCCAGCCCTCCGGCACCCGCGCCAGCAGCCTGGCATCGGTGACGGCGGTCGGCGCGAACGCCCCGTCCAGCAGGCCCATCACGCGGTCGCCGACGGCGACGCCGGTGACGTCCGGGGCGACCTCGACGATCACGCCGGCGCCTTCGAGGCCCAGCCGGCCCGCGTCGCCGGGGTAGGTGCCGAGGACGTTGAGCACGTCGCGGAAGTTCACGCCGGCCGCCCGCACCGCGACCCGGACCTGGCCCGGCCCCAGCGGCCGCGGCGCCTCGGGGACGACCGCGACGCCGTCCAGCCTGCCTCGCTGTCCGACGTCCAGCCGCCAGGAGGCGTCGGGCCGCGCGGATGGCGGGACGAGCACCCCGCCGGAGGTCATGCGCACGACCCGCGGCACTCGGGCCTCCCCTTGGCGGAGGACCAGTTGGGGCTCGTCGAGCGGGGACAAACGGGCGGCCAGCGTGCGGTACGAGGCGGCGGTGCCGTCGACGTCGACCAGGGTGAAACGGCCCGGGTGCTCGCTCATCGCCGACCGCACCAGGCCCCACACTCCGGCGCCCACCGGGTCGGCGGACACGGTGCCGGTGGACGCGGGGCCGGCGAACGACGTGCCGTCGGGCTCCGTGGCGGCGGGGCACGGGACGACTGCACCGGTGGTCATCACCACCAGGGGCGTGTCAGCCCACCGCTCCTGCGCCAGCCAGGTCCGCATGGCATCCAGAACACCAGTAACCCCACCCAGGAGTTCACCAGAGTTCACGCCGACGGCGAGCACGACGGCCGAGGGCACGGGCTCGCCCGCCTCCACTGCGGCGGTGAGTGCCGCCAGACTGGGGTGGTGTGTCGCGGTCAGACCGGCCTCGGACCACAGGTCCGCGTCGGCACCGTCACCGATCACCGCCCACTGGCCCACCCGCGCCGGGGTCCGTTCGAGGTCGGCGGATGCGGCGGCGGGTGCGAGGATCCAGTCGAGCCGGAACAGGTTGTCCGCGCCGGTGGCGGCCTGTGCCAGGGTGGCGGCGGACACGGGGCGCAGCAGCAGCGAGTCGACCGCGGCCACGGGTTCCCCGGTCGCGTCGGCGACGCGCAGCGTGTACTCGCCCGAGCCGCGCGGCGTGATCCGCGCCCGTACCCGGCTCGCCCCGACGGCGTGGAACGTCACTCCGGACCACAGGAACGGCAGCAGCGCTTCCGGTTCCTCCTCCTGGTCGCCGCGCAGGGCCAGGGCGTGCAGGACGGTGTCCAGCAGTGCCGGGTGCAGGCCGAAGTCCGCTGCCTGCCCGGACACCGGCTCGGGCAGCAGCGCCTCCACGAACAGGTCGTCGCCCCGCGTCCAGACCCGGCGCAGGCCCCGGAAGGCGGGCCCGTAGGAGAGTCCGGACTGGCCGAGCCGGGTGTAGAGGGCGTCGAGATCGAGGTCGAGTTCGTCGGCGGCCGTGGGCGGCCAGCTGCGCAGGTCACTCGCGTCCCGGTCGTCGTCGCTGGTGCGGTGGTTGCCCGTCTCCGGGGTGAGCAGACCGGTGGCGTGCAGGGTCCACGGCTGGTCGGGAGCGGCGTCGTCGGGACGGGCGTACACCTGGACCGCACGGCTGCCGTCCCCGTCTCCGGACGGCGGCTCGACGCCGACCTGAACGCTGACGCCGCCGTCCCGGGACAGCACCAGGGGTGCCTGGAGGGTGAGTTCGGACAGCCGCGCGCACTCGGCCAGGTCGCCGGCCTGGAGGGCGAGCTCGACGAACGCCGTGCCGGGCACGACGACGTTGCCGGCCACGACGTGATCGGCCAGCCACGGATGCGTGCGGACCGACAGCCGCGACGTGAGGAGCAGCGTCTCGGACCCGGCGACGGAGACGGCAGCGCCCAGCAGCGGATGCTCGGCACTGCCGAGGCCGAGGCCGCGGGCGTCGACGGCCGCGCGGGCGGGCTCCAGCCAGTACCGCCGCCGCTGGAAGGCGTACGTCGGCAGCTTCACGCGGCGCGCGCCCGTACCGGCGAAGACACCTGCCCAGTCCACGGTGGCGCCACGAACGAAGAGTTCGGCAACGGCCGTGAGCAAGGTCTCGGGCTCCGGACGGCCCTTGCGCAGCACGGCGAAGGACGGCGCCGCTGCCGCCGGGTCGACAAGACCCGACAACACCGGGTCAGGCCCGATCTCCAGCAGCCGGCCGGCGGCGAGGGAGTCGGTGGCGGTGCGCAGCGCGTCGTGGAAGAGGACGGGGCGGCGTATCTGCTCCACCCAGTAGGCGGGATCGGTCCAGTCCGTGTCGCCGACGGACTTCCCCGTGACCGACGAAGCCGCGGCGAGCGTCGGTCGACGGTAGTCGATCCGGGCGGCGATCTCGGTGAACTCGTCGAGCATCGGCTCCATCAGCGGCGAGTGGAAGGCGTGCGAGACCCGCAGCCGGGTGGCGCGGCGCCCGCGGTCGGTGACGGCCGCCACCACGCGCTCCACACC
>NZ_JBVITR010000127.1:0-2644 GCF_055574875.1 Streptomyces sp. NPDC034670 | reverse complement strand
CCCCAAAGACGTCGAACTCGCCGCATGACCCAGCAAGCCGAACCACCCCAAGCCCAGCCCGGACGCCTTGACGAAAGACATAGAGGCACCCCCCCCCGGGGGTGAGGGCCGTTCTGCGGCGGGCCGGGGACTGTCGGCCCTCACCGCCGGCCGCCCCACGCGTGAAGGAGGGAAAGACCGCACCGGACGACACACGGAAAGACGACCGGCCGACGTACCGCAACGACGGATTCCGCGAACTGGACCGGCAGGAGAGCCTGCGCCGGCTGGCCGAGGCGGTCGTGGGCCGCATCGTGCACACGCGCGACGCCCTGCCCGACGTCCTGCCGGTCAACTTCCTCCTGGAGGAGAGCGGTGCCGTGCTGCTGCGCACGTCGGCCTCCTCGGAGCTGGTCCGCGCCGTCGACGGCGCCGTGGTCGCCTGCGAGGCCGACGAGGTCGACGTCGCGGGTTCGCGCGACCCCTTCGAAACGACGGCTGCGGGCGTCCGCTGCCGGGCGGGAGGCGGAAGCAGGGCCGACCGGCCCTACTCGCCGCAGGACGGCCGCGCTGATGATGGCCCGATGCTCGAGAACGACGCCTTTCGCATTCTCGACCGGCAGGAGTGCCTTCGCCTGCTGGCCAAGGTGCCGGTCGGCCGGGTCGTGTACACCCGCCAGGCGCTGCCCGCGGTCCTCCCGGTCAACTTCTCCCTGGACGAGGACGCCTCCGTCCTGCTGTACACCGCGGCCGGCTCCGATCTCGTACGCGCCGTCGACGGGGTGGTGGTCGCCTTCGAGGCGGACGAATTCACCGCGGCGACCCAGTCCGGCTGGAGCGTGATCGTCACCGGCCGGGCCTCCGCGGTGACCGACGCCGCCGAGCACGAACGGCTCTCGCGGACCGGCCCGCACTCCTGGCGGCCGGTACGTGCCGGGGTCTTCGTGCGCATCGAGTCCGAGCTGGTCACCGGACGCGAGATCACGGGCGCGCGCACCACGCGATGAGCCGCATCCGGTACGGGGGCCGTCCGGACGGAGCGGCCCTCGCATCGCCGGAGGCCGCCGGCCCGGGTCCGGGAGCGGGACGCGGTGCGCCGCCCACGGCGAGGGGTCGTCGGCCCCGGAACCAGTGAGGTCGCACGGTCGGGACAGCGCGCGTCCGCGGCTGAGGTCCGCGGTTCGACGAAGCCGGGTGGGCGGCCGGAGGAGTGGATGATCCCTCCGTCGGCGGACGCGGGGGCCGGGTGCCCGGCGTCAGCGGCGGTTCCCGCACGCGGCCGCACTCCTGGCCCGGGGACCGCCGGTCCTCCCTGCCGGGTCGAACGTCACTGGTCGCCCGAGTGGCGCGGTGCTGTCATGAGGAGGGAGGACGGCGTGCACGAGGCGAGGCACCGCACGTCGTCCGCCCGGGCGGACCGACCGCGGCCGCCCCGTCACGATGCGGAGGAGACTGTTGCCATGCTGCACCGCCGCACGGTCGGAGACGTGATGACCGAGGAGGTCGTCACCCTCCGCCCCACCACACCGCTCCGGGAGGTCGCCGCCCTGCTGGACGCGAACGACATCGTCGCGGCACCGGTCGTCGACGACGACGGCGCCCCCGTCGGCGTCGTGTCCGCGTCCGACGTGCTGCGGCACGAGACCGGCACGCCCGATCCGCAGGGGCAGGACGGGACCGACGAGGACGCCTGGAGCAAGGCCCGGGCACGGACCGCGGGCGCGCTCATGAGCAGCCCCGTCTTCACCGCCCGCGCCGACTGGACGATCCCCCGGGCCGCGCGGGAACTCCGCAGGCGGCACGTCAAGCAGCTACCGGTGGTCAGCGACGACGGGCTCCTCACCGGCATCGTCACCCGCAGCGACCTGCTCGGCGCCTTCATCCGCCCGGACGCCGAGATCCGCGGAGAGATCGAGCGGGACGTCCTGGGACGCATCCTCGGCCTGGCGGAGGGCACCGTCGCCGTCGAGGTCCGAGACGGTGTCGTCACCCTTCGGGGGAACGTCCCGGAACCGCGTCTCGTCCCGGTGGTCGTGGGCCTCTGCCAGGGAGTCGAAGGGGTCGTCGCCGTGGACGCCCATCCCCCCGCCGACCGGCCGGGCTAGGGTCTTTCGTTCGGACCGGGCCGGACTCGCGGGGTCCGGTGCGGTGGCCTCGATGCCCCGGGTCAGTCGCGCGAACTGCCGGGCAGCAGAGGACGGGCGACCAGGAGGACAAGGACCCCGCGACGGCCGAGCCCCGGGTCGCGGCGTCGAAGAAGTCCCGCTGGACCGGTCGGTCGAGGAGCTTCGCGGACAGCCGGCCGCCCACGAAGGCTCCGGCGATGCCGGTGAAGGTCGTGCCGACGCAGTCGCCCGGGTCACGTCCGGGCAGGACGGCCTTGGCGATCGCCCCGGCGAGAAGCCCCGGCACCGGCCGTGCGAGGACGCTCATCTCTCCGGCACACCTTCCCTCGGTCCTTCTTATCCGTGCCCATGTGCTCGGGAAGCTTGACTTCTACAGTTTTGTAGAGGATGTGGTCGTGGTCGGTGGGACTCGTCGGGCGGTGTGGGACGCCAGGGGGCGCCGGTGTCGTCTATACGATGTCCGCTCGGGAAACGCGGGGCGGCGGAAGGGAGACGGGCCGTGGCGGAGGGCGGGCGGCGCCCCCGGCGGGGGCAGGGCG
>NZ_JBVITR010000126.1:0-2804 GCF_055574875.1 Streptomyces sp. NPDC034670 | reverse complement strand
CCTAGTACTCCAGCAGCGGATCGTGTTCTGAGCTGTGTTTTCGGTAGTGGCAGCGGCGGGCGACGGCCTGGCGGTGTCTTCTCCAGGCCGACCACTTCAGTGCGTGGGTGACGGGGTCGCGGTCGGCTCGTGGGTGGGGCAGGAGAGTGTCCAGGAGCCGCCGGATCTCTGCCACGGTGAGTGGGACGAGGGCTGATCCGTTTCTGCAGCCCCCTTTGCGGCCTCGCCGCCGGCCTGGGCGGCGAGCGCGGCCAGGACGGCGTGGGCGAGCATGGCCAGGGTGATGTGCCGATACCAGCCGGGATAGCGGCGGACCTCGTACTGGTCGAGGCCGCATTCGTTCTTCGCGGCCTGGAAGCACTCCTCGATTGCCCAGCGGGAGCCGGCCACCTGGGACAGCTCGGCGATCTCGACGCCGACGGGGGCGTAGGCCAGGTAGTAGGCCACCTCTTCGGGGTCGGACAGGCTGCGGCGGGCCATCACCCAGCGGTGATGGGTCGGCGGGTCTGGGTCGAAGACGAGGTTGGCGGGCAGCTTGGCCGCGGCCCAGTCGTAGACGCGTGGGCCCTTGGCGCCGTCACCGCAAGACAGCCGCTGCCAGGCATCGGCAGGGGCTTCTTCGATGAGTTGGTCGATGCGCCAGATGCCGGCCAGGGACTTGATCTGCTGCGACTTGGGCACCGCCACCACGTAGCCGATGTCGAGTTGCTCGAGCAGGCGGCGGAATTGCCAGTCCTGCCCGTAGGCCTCGTCCGCGGTGACCCAGGCAGCGGGCAGGCCGGCGGCCAGGCAGCGGCGGACGATGTCCCGGGCCAGCTCTCCCTTGGTCGCGAAGCCGCGTTCGTCGGGGATCTTCGCCGCCCGGCAGCGGTCGCGGTCGGACGTCCAGGCCTTGGGCAGGTAGAGCTCGCGGTCCACCAGGGCCCGGCCCGAGCGGGTGGCGTAGGCGGCGAATACGCCGATCTGGCAGTTGTCGATCTTTCCTGAGGTGCCGGTGTACTGCCGACCCACCCCGGCCGACGTGGTGCCCTTCTTGATGAACCCGGTGTCGTCAATGATCAACACACCACCGGGGCCAAGGGACTCACCGACATAGGCACGGACGTCGTCGCGCAGGGCGTCCGCGTCCCAGACGCTGCTGTTCAACAGCCGCTGGAAGCCGTCCGGCGTGCGGTGGCCGGCCCATTCCGCGAGCTGCCAGCCGTTCTTCCGTGCCGCTTGGCCCAGCAGACCGCGGACGTAGTCCCGCATCCGCCACCGCAGATCCGCCCGCCCGAACCGGCCCGCCACCCGGGCGAACACCGACTCCAACTCCGCAGCCCAGCAACCGACTTCAGTCATGCTCTCCACACCGGGACAACGACAATCACCAGCTCAGGACACGATCCGCTGCTGGAGTACTAGTACTCCAGCAGCGGATCGTGTTCTGAGCTGTGTTTTCGGTAGTGGCAGCGGCGGGCGACGGCCTGGCGGTGTCTTCTCCAGGCCGACCACTTCAGTGCGTGGGTGACGGGGTCGCGGTCGGCTCGTGGGTGGGGCAGGAGAGTGTCCAGGAGCCGCCGGATCTCTGCCACGGTGAGTGGGACGAGGGCTGATCCGTTTCTGCAGCCCCCTTTGCGGCCTCGCCGCCGGCCTGGGCGGCGAGCGCGGCCAGGACGGCGTGGGCGAGCATGGCCAGGGTGATGTGCCGATACCAGCCGGGATAGCGGCGGACCTCGTACTGGTCGAGGCCGCATTCGTTCTTCGCGGCCTGGAAGCACTCCTCGATTGCCCAGCGGGAGCCGGCCACCTGGGACAGCTCGGCGATCTCGACGCCGACGGGGGCGTAGGCCAGGTAGTAGGCCACCTCTTCGGGGTCGGACAGGCTGCGGCGGGCCATCACCCAGCGGTGATGGGTCGGCGGGTCTGGGTCGAAGACGAGGTTGGCGGGCAGCTTGGCCGCGGCCCAGTCGTAGACGCGTGGGCCCTTGGCGCCGTCACCGCAAGACAGCCGCTGCCAGGCATCGGCAGGGGCTTCTTCGATGAGTTGGTCGATGCGCCAGATGCCGGCCAGGGACTTGATCTGCTGCGACTTGGGCACCGCCACCACGTAGCCGATGTCGAGTTGCTCGAGCAGGCGGCGGAATTGCCAGTCCTGCCCGTAGGCCTCGTCCGCGGTGACCCAGGCAGCGGGCAGGCCGGCGGCCAGGCAGCGGCGGACGATGTCCCGGGCCAGCTCTCCCTTGGTCGCGAAGCCGCGTTCGTCGGGGATCTTCGCCGCCCGGCAGCGGTCGCGGTCGGACGTCCAGGCCTTGGGCAGGTAGAGCTCGCGGTCCACCAGGGCCCGGCCCGAGCGGGTGGCGTAGGCGGCGAATACGCCGATCTGGCAGTTGTCGATCTTTCCTGAGGTGCCGGTGTACTGCCGACCCACCCCGGCCGACGTGGTGCCCTTCTTGATGAACCCGGTGTCGTCAATGATCAACACACCACCGGGGCCAAGGGACTCACCGACATAGGCACGGACGTCGTCGCGCAGGGCGTCCGCGTCCCAGACGCTGCTGTTCAACAGCCGCTGGAAGCCGTCCGGCGTGCGGTGGCCGGCCCATTCCGCGAGCTGCCAGCCGTTCTTCCGTGCCGCTTGGCCCAGCAGACCGCGGACGTAGTCCCGCATCCGCCACCGCAGATCCGCCCGCCCGAACCGGCCCGCCACCCGGGCGAACACCGACTCCAACTCCGCAGCCCAGCAACCGACTTCAGTCATGCTCTCCACACCGGGACAACGACAATCACCAGCTCAGGACACGATCCGCTGCTGGAGTACTAGG
>NZ_JBVITR010000125.1:0-2901 GCF_055574875.1 Streptomyces sp. NPDC034670 | reverse complement strand
GTCCGTCCGGACGCACCCCTGGCTCGCCGACCACACGGTGGACGGCACGGTCGTGGTCCCCGGCACCGCGCTCGTCGAACTCGCCGTCCAGGCCGCCGACCACGTCGGGCTGCACGCCGTCACGGAACTCACCCTTCGCGCGCCCCTCGTCCTGCCGTCCGGCGGAGCGGTGCAGGTGCAGACGTCGGTCGAACCGGCCGACGGCGACGGCGTCCGCGCCGTCAGCATCCACGCCCGTCCGGACGACGCGTCCGAGGACGCGCCGTGGACCCTGCACGCCACCGGCTCCCTCGGCACCGCCCGGCCGGCCTCGCCGGACTGGGACCTGCGCGCATGGCCGCCGGCCGGCGCCGAACCCGTCGCCGTGGGCGGGCTGTACCCGAGGCTCGCCGAGACCGGCATGGTCTACGGGCCCGCGTTCCAAGGGTTGCGCACGCTCCGGCGGGACGGCGCCGACCTGTACGTCGAGGCCGAACTGCCCGAGCGGACCGCCGAGGAGGCGTCCGGCTTCGCCCTGCACCCGGCCCTGCTCGACGCCGTCCTGCACGCCCTCGGCATCGACGACACCGAGTCCGACACGGACGCGGGGGAGGGCCGCCGCAAGGCACTTCTGCCGTTCCTGTGGTCCGGGGTGACCCTGACCGCCGTGGGCGCGTCGGCCGTTCGCGCCCGGATGACCGTCCGCGCCCCCGGCGAGGTCACGCTGCGCATTGCCGATGCGGCCGGTGAACCGGTCGCGGAGGTCGCCGAGTTGGTGTTCCGTCCGGTGTCGGCCGGTGACGTGACCGCCGCCGGCAGTGCCGTCACGGCGGCCCGGAACCTGCACCGGCTGGAGTGGGCCCCGGCCCCGGCCCCCGCCCCCGCCTCGGCCCCGGTCGCGCCGTCGTCGTCCGGGTCGGCGTTCCCGCCGTCTCCGTCGTCCACGGACCTCGCCGCCCTGGGTGCCGCCGACGTCCTGCCGTCCGGCGTGACCGCGTACCCCGACCTCGCCGCGCTCACCGCCGCGGACAGCCGTCCCGCGGCCGTCCTCCTCCCCGTCCCCGCGGGTGAGCCGCCGGCCGGGGCCGCGTGCGGTGTCCTCGCGGCCCTCCAGGACTGGCTCGCCGAGCCGACGCTCGCCGAGAGCCGGCTCGTGGTCGTCACCACCGGTGCGTTCACCGATCCGGCGGGCGCCGCCGTGTGGGGCCTGGTCCGCACGGCGATCAGTGAGCACCCCGACCGGTTCGCCCTGGCCGACATCGACGGTGAGCCCTCTTCGTGGCAGGCCCTGACGGAACGCCTGGCCCACCTCGGCGGTGACACCGGCGAGACCCAGCTCGCCGTACGCGACGGCCGGGTGCTGCTGCCCCGCCTCACCCGCGCCACGGCGGCGTCCGGCACGGCCGAGGCCGTACGGTCGGCCGCCGGCACCGACGCCGCTGCGCACGCCCCCGGCACCGACGACCCCCTGTGGCCGACCACCGGCACCGTTCTGATCACCGGAGGCACCGGCGGACTCGGTGCCCTCGTGGCCCGCCACCTGGTCACCGCGCACGGCGTGCGCGACCTGCTGCTGCTCTCGCGGCGCGGCCCCGAGGCCCCCGGCGCCGACGGGCTGGTGCGCGACCTCACCGCGCACGGCGCCCGCGTGACCGTCACCGCGTGCGACGTCTCCGACCGTGCCGCCCTGGAGGCGGCGCTGACCGGCGTACGGCTCGGCGCGGTCGTGCACACCGCGGGCGTCCTCGACGACGGCGTACTCACCGACCTCACGCCGGAACGCCTCACCCGTGTCCTGGCCGCCAAGACCGAATCGGCCCTGCACCTGGACGAGTTGACCGCCGAGCGGGCACCGGGCCCGTTCGTGCTGTTCTCCGCGATCGCCGGGGTCGTCGGCTCCTCCGGGCAGGCCGCCTACGCCGCCGCGAACGCCGCACTCGACGCCCTCGCCGCCCGCCGCCACGCGCGCGGCCTGCCCGCCGTCTCCCTGGCGTGGGGCATGTGGGAGCACGCCGACGGCATGGGCGGCCGTCTGACCGAGGCGGACGTGGCCCGTATGCGCCGCCTCGGGTATCCCGCCCTCGCCACCGACGACGCCCTCGCCCTCCTGGACACGGCGTTGCGCACCGGTGAGCCGACCGTGGTGCCCGCCGCCCTCGACACCGGCGCCCTCGTGGCCCGCGGCGACAGCCTGCCCGCCGTGCTGCACGGCCTCGTCCCCACCGCCCGCCGCAAGCGGTTCGCCACCGGCACCACCGCCCGCGGGGACGAACCCGCCCTCGCCCGACGGCTCCGGGCGCTGCCCGCCGCCGAGCAGGACCGGCTTCTGCTCGACCTCGTGCAGTCCCAGGTCGCCGCCGTCCTCGGCCACGCCTCCCCGGCCGTCATCGACCCCGAACGCGCCTTCAAGGACCTCGGCTTCGACTCGCTCACCGCCGTCGACCTGCGCAACCACCTGGGCACCGCGACCGGCCTGCGCCTGTCCGCGACCCTCGTCTTCGACCACCCCAGCCCGGCCGCCCTCGTCGCCCACCTGCGCCGGGAACTCATCGGCGACACCACCGCCGGGAGCCCCGGTCCCGACGCTCGGCGGGCCGACGCCGACGAGCCCGTCGCCGTCGTCGGCATGGGCTGCCGCTACCCGGGCGGCATCACCAGCCCCGAGGACCTGTGGCGACTGGTCGCCGACGGCGCCGACGGCATCAGCGGCTTTCCCACCGACCGGGGGTGGGACCTCGACGGGCTGTACGACCCCGACCCCGACCGGCCCGGCACGGCCTACGTCCGCGAGGGCGGATTCCTGCACGACGCCGCCGACTTCGACGCCGAACTGTTCGGGATCAGCCCGCGCGAGGCCCTGGCGATGGACCCGCAGCAGCGGCTGCTGCTGGAGACCGCCTGGGAGGCCCTGGAACGCGCCGG
>NZ_JBVITR010000124.1:0-2919 GCF_055574875.1 Streptomyces sp. NPDC034670 | reverse complement strand
GGTGTGGATGTCGATTGGGCGGCTGCGTTCGATGCGGGGAGTGCGCGGCGGACGGAGCTGCCGACGTATCCCTTCCAGCACCAGCACTACTGGCTCGACGCGACCGACGGCCCGGTCGTCGAGGCCGACCCCGTCGACGCCGCCTTCTGGGCTGCGATCGAGGCCGGCGACACCGGCCTCCTCGCCGACGACCTCCAGCTCAAGGCCTCGGTGCTCGACGAGGTCCTGCCCGCGCTCGCCTCGTGGCGCCGCCGACGGCAGGACCGCTCCCGCGTCGACGGATGGCGCTACCACCTCGGCTGGGACCGCGTAGCCGCCACCGGCACCCCCTCGGGTACTCCCTCGGCCATGTCCTCGGGAACCCTGTCCGGCACGTGGCTCATGGTCGTCGGCACCGACAGCGACCCGCTCGCCGAGGCCGTCGTCACCGGTCTCGCCGAACGCGGCGCACAGCTCGTACGCGTCGAGGTCGACACCGAGAACACCGACCGGGAGGCGCTGGCCGCCGCCCTGCCCGACCAGGGCTTCTCGGGTGTCGTGTCCCTCCTCGCGCTCGACAGCCGACCGCACCCCGCGCACCCCACCTGGTCGCGCGGCACGATCGGCACCGTCACCCTCGTGCAAGCCCTCGGCGACGCCGGAGTCGAGGCACCCCTGTGGGCCCTCACGTCCGGCGGCGTCGCCGTCGGCGACCCCGCGGAACTGACCGACCTCCCCCAGCACGTCATGTGGGGCGTCGGCACCGTCCTCGCACTGGACCACCCCCGCACCTGGGGCGGCATCGTCGACCTGCCCCCCGGCCCCGGGCTGCCCGACGCGAGCACCCTCGACCTGCTGTGCACCGCGCTCTCCGGAGCCGACGACGAGGACCAGCTCGCCGTACGCGCCGACGGCCTCCACGCCCGCCGCATGCGCCGCGCCCCCCTCGACGGCGCCCCGGCCACCAAGACCTGGACCCCGAGCGGCACCGTCCTCGTCACCGGCGGCACGGGCGGCACGGGAGCCCATGTCGCCCGCCGGCTCGCCGAGCAGGGCGCCGAGCACCTGGTGCTGACCAGCCGCCGCGGCCCCGACGCCCCCGGAGCCGGTGAACTCCGCGCCGAACTCGAATCCCACGGCGCGCAGGTCACCATCACCGCCTGCGACATCACCGACCGCGACGCCGTCGCCGCCCTCCTCGACGCCGTCCCCACCGAACTGCCGCTGACCGCGGTCCTGCACCTCGCCGGTGCCTCCCAGACCGAATCGCCCCTGTCCGGTCTCACCGTCGAGCAGTTCGCCGAGATGGGCCGCGCCAAGATCGACGGCGCCCGTCACCTGGACGACCTGCTCGGCGACCGCGAACTCGACGCCTTCGTCCTCTTCTCCTCCGGCGCCACGGCCTGGGGCAGCAACGGCCTCACCTCGTACGCCGGGGCCAACGCCTACCTCGACGGCCTCGCCCACCAGCGCCGTGCCCGCGGACTGACCGCCACCTCCATCGCCTGGGGCGCCTGGGACGGCGGCGGCATGGTCGACGGTCCGATGGCCGGGGAGTTCGGAAAGCTCGGCCTCTCCCTGATGGACCCCCACCTCGGCGTCACCGCACTGGAGCAGGCCGTCCAGCACGACGAGACCCACGTGGTCGTCGCCGACATCGACTGGACCCGCTTCGCCCCCGCCTTCACCCTTCGCCGTCCCCGGCCCTTGCTGCGCGGCCTGCCCGAGGTCGTCGAAATCCTCGCCGGCAACACGGACGACGACCCCGCCGCCGACGCCTCGGCCCTCCGCGCCGAACTCCTGCGGCTCTCGCCCGCCGACCAGGAACAGCTCCTGGTGACCCTGGTGCGCACCGAAGCGGGAGCCGTCCTCGGCCACACCGACACCGAAGGCGTCGAGGAGGACCGGGCGTTCAAGGAGATCGGGTTCGACTCCGTCACCGCGGTCGAACTGCGCAACCGTCTCAACGCCGCCACCAGGCTGCGTCTGCCCGCCACCCTCGTCTTCGACTACCCGAACCCCAGGGTGCTGGCCGAGCTCATCCGTACGGAACTCCTCGGAGACGCCGTCGCCGAGGACCGGCCCACGGCAGCCCCGCCCTCGACGCCCGTGACCGACGACCCGATCGCGATCGTCTCCATGAGCTGCCGCCTTCCGGGTGGCGTCTCCTCGCCCGAGGACCTGTGGGCCCTGCTCACCGACGGCCGCGACGCGCTCGTCGACTTCCCGGCCGACCGCGGCTGGGACCTCGACGGCCTTTTCTCCGACAACCCCGACGCCCACGGCACGACCTACGTCCGCAAGGGCGGTTTCCTGCACGGTGTCGCGGACTTCGACGCCGAGTTCTTCGGGATCTCACCGCGTGAGGCGCTGGCGATGGATCCGCAGCAGCGGCTGCTGCTGGAGACCTCGTGGGAGGTATTCGAGCGGGCGGGCATCGACCCGACGTCCCTGCGGGGCAAGGACGTCGGCGTCTTCACCGGCATGGGAGCCCAGGACTACACTCCGCGGCTCGGCGGCGGCACCTCGGGCACCGAGGGGTACGCCCTGACCGGCAGCGCGGGCAGCGTCGCCTCCGGCCGCGTGTCGTACATCCTCGGCCTGGAAGGGCCCGCGCTCACCATCGACACGGCGTGTTCGTCGTCGCTGGTGGCGATGCACTCCGCGATGCAGGCGCTGCGCAGCGGTGAGTGCTCGCTGGCGCTCGCCGGCGGCGTGGCCGTGATGTCCAGCCCGGGAGTCTTCGTCGAGTTCTCGCGCCAGCGCGGCCTCGCCCCCGACGGACGCTGCAAGGCCTTCGCCGACGGCGCGGACGGCACCGCCTGGGCCGAGGGGGTGGGCGTGCTGCTGCTGGAGCGTCTGTCGGACGCGCGGCGCAACGGCCACCAGGTGCTGGCCGTGGTGCGCGGCAGCGCGGTCAACCAGGACGGCGCGTCCAAC
>NZ_JBVITR010000123.1:0-3028 GCF_055574875.1 Streptomyces sp. NPDC034670 | reverse complement strand
CCGGCACCAGCGCCACACCGTCCAGCCGGCCCCCGGCGACGACATCCATCCGCCACCCGTCACCCACACCGGCCGGCGGGAGCAGAACATCGTCGCTCGCCATGCGGACGAGGCGGGGCACGTACGCCGTGCCGCCTCGGATCAGAACCTCCGTCGCATCGTGCGGAACAATCGTCGGGGTTTCCCAGGACGCGCCGTCGGAGTCAACGAGGGCCAGGGCGATCCGGCCGGGGTGCTCGGTCGCCGCCGTGCGGACCAGGCCCCGGACGGCAGCCGTTGCGGGTTCCGTCAAGACGTCCTCCGCGGCACCCGTCACCAGGACCATCAGGCGGGTGCCGGTGAGGCGCGGCTCCGCGAGCCACTCCCTGATCACGGCGAGTGCGTCGGTCACCGGCTCGCGCAACGGGCGGTCGGTGGTCGTGATCGGCAGGAGCACCGTGTTCGGCGGCACGGTACCGGCGTCGAGTGCCGCGCGCAGCGCGCCCAGGTCGGCATGGTGGGTCGGAGGGGTGGCGGCCAGTGCCTCCGGCAGGTCACCGACTACGCACCAGTCATCCATCCGTCCGACTGCCGCGGCATCCATGGCGGGCAGTGGCTTCCACTCCACCGTGAACAGGGCGTCCCGCGCCGACGCATCGCCCCGTTGTACATCCGTGGTGGTGACGGATCGCAGCAGCAGGCTGTCGATCGTGGCGACGGGTTCTCCGGTGGCGTCGGCCACGCGCAGCGCGACGGCGTCCTCACCCTGCCGCGACACCCGCACACGCACCTCAGCGGCCCCCACCGCCGAGAGCTCCACCCCCGACCACAGGAACGGCAGCAACGCCCCCGAACCGTCCCGCTCCCCCAACCCCAGCACATGCAGCACCGAGTCCAGCAACGCCGGATGCACACCGAAACCCTCGGCACCACCCGCCACCGACTCCGGCAGCACGGCCTCCACGAACCACTCGTCCCCGGACCGCCACACCCCCCGCAGCCCCCGGAACGCCGGACCGTACGACAGCCCCGCCGCCCCCAACCGCTCGTACAGACCCTCCAGTCCGACCCGCTCGGCCCCCTCCGGAGGCCACACCCGCAGATCCCCGTCCGCCCCCGACACCTGCGCCTGCGCCGCAGAAGGCGCCAGCACACCCACCGCATGCAGCGTCCAGGACTGTTCGTCGGTGTCCTCGGCGCCGGCGTGGTGCGGGCGGGCGTGGATGCGGAGTGCTCGGTGTCCCGACGTGTCCGGCGTGTCCACGGAGACCTGGAGTTCGGCGGCGTGGTCCGTGCGGAGCACGAGGGGGGCCCGGAGGGTGAGTTCGTCGACGCGGTCGCAGCCGACGCGATCGGCGGCGGCCAGGGCCAGTTCCAGCAGTGCCGTGCCCGGCACGAGCACCGAACCCGCCACGACGTGGTCCGCCAGCCACGGGTGGTCGGCCACGGACAGTCTCGCGGTCAGCAGCACCGTGTCGGAGCCGGCCACGGACACCGCCGCGCCGAGCAGTGGGTGGCGGGCGGCGCGCAGGCCGAGTCCCGACGCGTCGACGGCCGTGCGGGGTGCGTCGAGCCAGTAGCGCTGCCGCTGGAAGGCGTACGTCGGCAGCGGCACCTCCCGCGCACCCGTACCGGCGAACACGGCCGCCCAGTCGACGTGGGTGCCGCGCACGAAGGTCTCCGCCACTGCGGCGAGTGCCGTCTCCCGCTCGTCGCGGTCGCGCCGCAGCAGGCAGGCGGCGGGTGCCGGGTCGACGAGCGCGGACAGGACCGGATCGGGGCCGAGTTCGAGGAAGCGTGAGACGGCGAGGTCGCGGACGGCGGTGTCGGCGGCGTCCCGGAAGCGTACGGCCTCGCGCACCTGGCGCACCCAGTAGTCGGCACTCGTCCAGTCGTCGCCGGTGACGACGGCCCCGGTGCGGGTGCTGACGGCGTTGATCGTGGGGCGGTGGTAGGTCACCTGGCGGGCGACCTCGGCGAAGGCGTCCGACATCGGTTCCATCAGCGGGGAGTGGAAGGCGTGCGAGACGCGCAGGCGCGTGGTCCGGCGGCCCTGCTGGTCCGCGGCGGCCACCACCTGTTCGACGGCTTCCTGCCGGCCGGAGACCACCACGGAGGTCGCGCTGTTCACGGCGGCGACGACGGCACCGTCCGTCAGCAGGGCCGTGATCTCCTCCTCGGTTCCCTCGATGGCGGCCATGGCCCCGCCCGCGGGCAGTGCCTGCATGAGCCGGGCGCGGGCGGCGACGAGGCGTACCGCATCGGGCAGGTCGAGGACACCGGCGGCGTGGGCGGCGGCGAACTCGCCGACGGAGTGGCCCAGCACCACGTCGGGCTCCATGCCCCAGGAGCGCAGCAGCCGTACGAGGGCGACCTGCACGGCGAAGAGGGCCGACTGGGCGTAGCCGGTCTCCCGCAGGGTGTCGGCGTGGTCGGCGTCGTCGTGCAGGACCTGCTTCAGGGGCAACGCGAAGCCGAGCTCGGTGTCGAGGAGGGCGCACACCTCGTCCAGAGCCCGGGCGAACTCGGGGAAGCACGCGGCGAGTTGGCGTCCCATGTCGGGGCGTTGACTGCCCTGCCCGGTGAACATCCACGCCGTGCGCCCGTCGGTCGCCGCGCCCTTGATGGTCGGTTCGGTCAGTTGCGTGCGAAGGTCGGTGAGGTCGCGGCCGAGGAGGACGGCCCGGTGGTCGAGTACGGCGCGCGTGGCCGCGAGGGACAGGCCGGTGTCGAGTGCGGAGCCGAGGTCGGCGCGTGCTAGCCGCTCGGTCTGGGCTCGCAGGGCGTCGGCGTTTCGTGCGGAGACCACCCAGGGGATCACGGGCAGTTCGGTGGTCGGGCCGGGCTCCTCCTCCGTGTGTTCCGCCTGCGACGGTTCGGGGGCGGGGGGTTCTTCGATGACGACGTGGGCGTTGGTGCCGCTGATGCCGAAGGACGACACACCGGCCCGGCGTGGCCGCTGCCCGCGCGGCCAGGCCCGCTCCTCGGTCAGCAGACGCACCGCGCCCGCCTCCCAGTCCACGTGCGAGGACGGCTCCTCGACGTGCAG
>NZ_JBVITR010000122.1:0-3089 GCF_055574875.1 Streptomyces sp. NPDC034670 | reverse complement strand
AGCGGCCGCGGCGCCTCCGGCACCAGCGCCACACCGTCCAGCCGGCCCCCGGCGACGACATCCATCCGCCACCCGTCACCCACACCGGCCGGCGGGAGCAGAACATCGTCGGTCACGGTCCGTACGAGCCGCGGGATGCGGACCCGGCCCTCGCGGATGAGCAGTTCGCCGTGGTGGCCGGCGCAGCCGGCGAGCGCGTCGTACGACTCCGTCGAACCGTCGAGGTCCGCGAGGCCGAAGCGCCCCGGATGCTCGCTCGCGGCGGAACGCACCAGGCCCCAGACCGCCGCACCGGCGAGGTCTGTGACCTCGGTCCCGACCGCGCCCGACGTGACGAACACCAGCCGTGCGCCGTCCAACCGGGCTTCGCCGAGCCAGTCCTGCACCAGCGCGAGGGCCGCGGCGGTCGTGTCGGTCACCGGACGTCCGGCGGCGGTGTTCCGGACGGGAACGATCACGGTGTCGGGGATTCCGATACCGTCCTCGGCGTCCAGCGCGGCCGTGAGGGCGGTCAGGTCGGCATAGTGCCGGGCCCGGCCTTCCAGGGACGCCGGAAGGTCGCCGAGTACGGCCCACGCCTCGGTGGAGCCGGGGGCGACGTCGGGCAGCGGTACCCAGTCGAGACGGAGGAGGCTGTGGCGCACCACTGCCGCGGAGGCCGTGTCTGCGGTGTTCGCGAGCGGTCGGAGGACCAGCGACTCGGCCTGCGCGACGGGTTCTCCGGTGGCGTCGGCCACGCGCAGCGCGACGGCGTCCTCACCCTGCCGCGACACCCGCACACGCACCTCAGCGGCCCCCACCGCCGAGAGCTCCACCCCCGACCACAGGAACGGCAGCAACGCCCCCGAACCGTCCCACTCCCCCAACCCCAGCACATGCAGCACCGAGTCCAGCAACGCCGGATGCACACCGAAACCCTCGGCACCACCCGCCACCGACTCCGGCAGCACGGCCTCCACGAACCACTCGTCCCCGGACCGCCACACCCCCCGCAGCCCCCGGAACGCCGGACCGTACGACAGCCCCGCCGCCCCCAACCGCTCGTACAGACCCTCCAGTCCGACCCGCTCGGCCCCCTCCGGAGGCCACACCCGCAGATCCCCGTCCGACCCCGACACCGACCCCTGCGCCGACACCTGCGCCGACACCTGCGCCTGCGCCGCAGAAGGCGCCAGCACACCCGCCGCATGCAGCGTCCAGGGCTGCTCGTCGGCGGTCGTCGTCTCGGCGCGGCCGTACACGTTGAGCGGTCGCCGGCCGGAGGCATCGGGCGCCTCGATGCCGAGCTGTATCTGGACGGCCCCCGTCTCGGGGAGCACGAGAGGTGCGCGGAGGGTGAGCTCGTCGACGCGGTCGCAGCCGACGCGATCGGCGGCGGCCAGGGCCAGTTCCAGCAGTGCCGTGCCCGGCACGAGCACCGAACCCGCCACGACGTGGTCCGCCAGCCACGGGTGGTCGGCCACGGACAGTCTCGCGGTCAGCAGCACCGCCTCGGATCCCGCGACGGGCACGGCGGCCCCCAGCAGCGGGTGTTCCGCCGCGCCGAGGCCGAGACCGCCGGCGTCCACGGCGGCGCGCGGTGCGTCGAGCCAGTAGCGCTGCCGCTGGAAGGCGTACGTCGGCAGCGGCACCTCCCGCGCGCCCGTGCCGGCGAACACGGCCGCCCAGTCGACGCGCGCGCCGCGGACGAAGAGTTCGGCCACGGCCGTGAGCAGGGTTTCCGGTTCCGGCCGGTCCGCGCGGAGGGTGGCCGCGGCGGCCGGTGCGTCCGTGGCCATCGCGGTCAGGACGGGATCCGGGCCGATCTCCAGGAAGCGGGTGGCCCCCTGCGCGCCGGCTGCGGTGAGGGCGTCGTGGAAGCGGACGGGGCGCACGATCTGCTCGGCCCAGTAGCCCGGTGTCGTCCAGTCGTCCGGCCCCAGGGCCTCGCCGGTCACGGAGCTGACAGCGGTCGTCTGCGGCTGCCGGTAGGTCACCTGCGAGGCGACCTCGGTGAACTCCGCGAGGACGGGTTCCATCAGGGGCGAGTGGAAGGCGTGCGAGACCCGCAGCCGCGTCGTGCGGCGGCCTTCCCCGCGCGCCCGCTCCAGCACTGCCTCGACGGCTTCCCCGGTACCCGAAACCACCACCGACGTCGGCCCGTTGACCGCGGCGACCACGGCGCCGTCCGGGAGCCAGTCGGTCGCCTCCGTCTCACCGGCCTCGATGGCGGCCATGGCCCCGCCCGCGGGCAGTGCCCGCATGAGGCGGGCGCGGGCGGCGACGAGGCGTACCGCATCGGGCAGGTCGAGGACACCGGCGGCGTGGGCGGCGGCGAACTCGCCGACGGAGTGGCCCAGCACCACATCCGGAGCCGTCCCCCACGACCGCAACAGCGCCACCAGCGCCACCTGCACGGCGAACAGGGCCGACTGCGCGCAACCGGTGTCGTCCAGCGACCGGGCGGTGTCCGCCGCGTCGGTGTTGCCCGACGACCCGGCGTTGCCCGCCCCGAACAACACGTCCTTCAGGGGGTGTTCGAAGCCCAGCTCCGTGTCGAGCAGTCCGCACACCTCGTCCAGTGCCGCGGCGAAGACGGGATACGTCTCGTACAGCTCCCGGCCCATCCCGGGCCGCTGACTGCCCTGTCCCGTGAACATCCACGCCGTACGGCCTTCGATGACCGATCCGCTGATCGCGGGCTCGGCGAGCCGGGCGCGCAGGGTGTCCTGGTCGCGCCCGAGCAGGACCGATCGGTGTTCCAGTGCCGCCCGGGTGGTCGCCAGCGACAGGCCGACGTCCAGGGGATGCGCGTCGACGGACGCCAGCCGGTCCAGCTGGGCCCGCAGTGCGTCCTCGCTCCGCGCCGACACCACCCACGGCACGACCGGCAGCTCGTCACGCGACGGAGCCGGCGGTGTCCGACGCGCGGCGGGGGGTTCTTCGATGACGACGTGGGCGTTGGTACCGCTGATGCCGAAGGACGACACACCGGCCCGGCGCGGCCGCTGCCCACGCGGCCAGGCCCGCTCCTCGGTCAGCAGACGCACCGCGCCCGCCTCCCAGTCCACGTGCGAGGACGGCTCCTCGACGTGCAGGGTGCGCGGCAG
>NZ_JBVITR010000121.1:0-3211 GCF_055574875.1 Streptomyces sp. NPDC034670 | reverse complement strand
CCCCCGTCAGGTTCGACACCACCGGGAGGCGCGGCTGGGCATACGTCACCGACTCCGCCACCCGCCGGAACTCCGCCAGCATCGGCTCCATCAACCGCGAGTGGAACGCGTGCGACACCCGCAGCCGCCTGGTCCGCCGGTCCCCCAGCCGGCCCACCACCTCCTCGACAGCCGCCCCGGCCCCCGACAACACCACCGACCCCGGCCCGTTGACCGCCGCGATATCCACACCCCCCGCCAGCAGCGGCCCCACCTCCTCCTCCGACGCCTCCACCGCCAGCATCACCCCGCCCGGCGGCAGCGCCTGCATCAGCCGCCCCCGCGCCACCACCAAAGCCGCCGCATCCTCCAGCGACCACACCCCCGCCACGAACGCCGCCACCACCTCACCGACCGAATGACCGGCCAGCAGATCGGGCCGCACCCCCCAGGACTCCACCAGCCGGAACAACGCCACCTCCACGGCGAACAGCGCCGGCTGCGCATACCGCGTCTCGTCCAGCAGCCCCGCCTCCGCCCCGAAGACCACCTCCCGCAGCGACCCCCCCAGCACCCCGTCCACCGCCGCACACACCTCGTCGAAGGCCCGCGCGAACACCGGAAACGCCCCGTACAGCTCCCGCCCCATACCGACCCGCTGCGCCCCCTGCCCGGTGAACAACACCCCCAGCCGCCCCGCCACCACCGCCCGCGGCTCCACCGCCCCCAGACGCTCTTGCGCCTCCCGCACCGACCCCGCCACCACCACCGCACGATGACCCAGATGCGCCCGCCCCGTCGCCAGCGAGAACGCCACGTCCGCCAGCCCCAGCCCGCCGTGCCGCCCCAGATGACCGGCCAGCCGCTCCGCCTGCCCCCGCACCGCCTCCGGCGTCCGGCCCGACAACACCAGCGGCACCGGCCCGCCCGCCACCGTCGGCGCCGCCTCCTCCGGCCGCACCCCCTCCAGGATCACGTGCGCATTCGTGCCACTGATACCGAACGAGGAGACCGCCGCCCGCCGCGGCCGGTCCCCCTCCGGCCACTCCCGCGCCTCGGTCAGCAGCTCCACCGCACCCGCCGACCAGTCCACCGCCGACGACGGCGCGTCCACATGCAGCGTCCTGGGCAGCACCCCGTGCCGCATCGCCTGCACCATCTTGATCACACCCGCCACACCCGCGGCGGCCTGCGCATGACCGATGTTCGACTTCAGCGAACCCAGCCACAACGGCCGGCCGTCCGCCGGGCGCTCCTGCCCGTAGGTGGCGAGCAGCGCCTGGGCCTCGATCGGATCCCCCAGCGACGTGCCCGTGCCGTGCGCCTCCACCGCGTCCACATCGGCCGCCGACAGACCCGCGTTGGTCAGCGCCTGGCGGATCACCCGCTGCTGCGAGGGGCCGTTCGGCGCGGTCAGGCCGTTGGACGCGCCGTCCTGGTTGACCGCGCTGCCGCGCACCACGGCCAGCACCTGGTGGCCGTTGCGCCGCGCGTCCGACAGACGCTCCAGCAGCACCAGGCCCACGCCCTCGGCCCAGGCGGTGCCGTCCGCCCCCTCGGCGAACGACTTGCACCGCCCGTCGGGAGCCAGGCCCCGCTGCCGCGAGAACTCGATGAAGCTGCCCGGCGTGGCCATCACCGCCACACCGCCGGCGAGCGCCAGCGAGCACTCACCGCTGCGCAGCGCCTGCACCGCGGAGTGCATCGCCACCAGCGACGACGAACACGCCGTGTCCACCGTCACCGCAGGACCCTCGAAGCCGAAGGTGTACGCCACCCGGCCGGACACGATGCTTCCGGCGACCGCGGCTGCCTCGTAGTCGTGGTACATCAGGCCGGCGAAGACGCCGGTGCGGCTGCCCCTCAGCGTGGCCGGATCGATACCCGCCCGCTCGAAGACCTCCCACGAGGTCTCCAGCAGCAGCCGCTGCTGCGGATCCATCGCCAGCGCCTCACGCGGACTGATCCCGAAGAACGCCGCGTCGAACTCCCCCGCATCGTGCAGGAAACCGCCCTCCCGGACATAGGTCTTGTCGGGCAGGCCGAGGGTGGGGTCGTAGATCGCGTCGACGTTCCATCCCCGGTTCTTCGGAAACGGCGTGATGCCGTCACGTTCCTCGGCGACGAGCTGCCACAGATCCTCCGGCGAAGCGACGCCGCCGGGCAGTCGGCACGCGGCCGACACGATCGCGATCGGTTCGGTCCGGGCCGCGACAGCCCGGTCACGCTCCGCCTTGAGCTGCTCGTTCTCCATGAGCGAGGCACGCAGTGCCGCGACGATCTTGTCCTCGGACACAGACATACTTGAGTTCCTCCGTAGGCCGCGACGGGCTCAGTTGGTGGTGTTGCCCATCGCGCGTTCGATGAGGCCTGCGACATCCATGTCGGCGATCAGATGCGCTTTGTTCTGTCCGGTTTCGGCAGAGGTTCCGCCGGTTGCGCCGGTGCCTGTGGCACCGGGGGGCGCATCCACGAGACGCAGCAACTGCTGCAGTACGCCAAGTTCCTCGAGTCGGGTGAGTGGGACGGCGGCGAGTGCCTTGCGCAGCCCGGGTTCGTCCACGTCGGCCAGTTCGACCGTTCCGGTCGCGGTGTCCGGGATCAACTCCGCGCGCAGGTGATCGGCGATCGCGGCGGTCGACGGGTAATCGAAGATCAGGGTGGCCGGCAGCGAGGTGCCCGTCACTCCGGCCAGCCGGTTGCGCAGTTCGACTGCGGTGAGCGAGTCGAAGCCGAGTTCGCTGAACGCCTGCCCCGGCGAGATGCCCGCGGCGTCGGCGTGCCCGAGTACGACGGCGACCTGGTCGCGGACCAGATCCAGCAGCATCTCCGTCTGCTCCTCCGCCGGGAGCCCTGCCAGCCGGTCCGTGAGGGACTCGGTCGGAACAGGTCCGCCGACGGCGGCAGTACGCCGGGGCCGACGCACCAGTCCTTGCAGCTTGAGCGCCAGTTGTCCGGCCCCCGCCTGTGCGGCCAGGGTCGCGAGCTCGAACTTGATCGGCACCAGGGCCGGTTCGCCGGCATCGAGTGCGGCGTCGAAGAGTGCCATGCCCTCGTCGACGGACAGGGCCCGGACCCCGCTGCGCCGCATACGTGCCCGGTCCGCCTGGTCGAGGACACCGGCCATGCCTTCGGTATCGCCCCACAGGCCCCAGGCCAGCGAGACGGCCGGCAGACCCCGGGCACGGCGCCACCGAGCGAAGGCGTCCAGGAAGGCATTGGCCGCCGAGTA
>NZ_JBVITR010000120.1:0-3384 GCF_055574875.1 Streptomyces sp. NPDC034670 | reverse complement strand
TGCGCCCGGAGCAGGCGGAGTACATCGGGGTGAAGGTCGAGGGCCCGTACAAGCCCGACCACTACCGCTACTGAGCCCACGCTCCCGCCGGGCGGGCGCGTCCGCACCCCGGACGCGCTCCCCGGCAGCAGGTCCTCCGAAGCAGGCCCCCGCACCCCCGTGCCGGGGGCCTGCCCCGTCGGTGGACCGGCGCCCGGCCGGCCCAGCCCGTCACGACCCAGGACCCCCATGCCCCGCGGCCGTTATTCGCTCCACGATCCGCACGATCGCACCCCCCTCGCAGAAGAGCACTTCCACTGCGCCCCCGGCCCCTCCGGCTGGCGCTACGTCTCCCAGCTCACCGCCCCCTCCGGCGATCACCTGGGCTCGGTCGACCTCGCCCTCGACGACCTCGGCCGCCCCCTCCGCCTCGAACTCCACGCCGCGAGCTGGCAGGTCCGCGGCGCCGCCCTCGACGGCGTCACCTGGGTCCGCACGGACCCCACCGGGACCCACGCCACCGAAGGCAATGTGCGCGCCCACGCCTTCACCGGCTCGTCCCCCGCGTTCCTCGTCGCTACCACCCGTCTCCTGCGCCTCACCCCCTCGGCACCGGCCACCCGCGTACGCCTCGTCGCCTTCACGGACCCGGTCCTCGCCCCGCGCACCGTGGACCAGTCCTGGCAACTGGTGGAAAGAGAAGCACACGCCACTGACAACGGCCCCCTGACCGTGGACGCGTACCAGGTCACAGCCCTGGACACCGGCGAGCGGCACACCGTGCACATCGCCGGGGACGTGGTCCTCGCCGCCCCCGGAGTCGAACTGGAGGACCTCGCGTCACCACCGTCGGTCTTCGACTGAACGGCGGGCCAGGCGCGGCCTACGACGGTGGTACGAACCCCGTCGAGGGACGGTCGGCCGGTGCCGCGTCCCGCTGCGCGCCGGCCGGGTCCTCCCTCCCCGGCGCGTCCACGTCCTCCGCGGAGGCACGCGCCGACGCCGCCCCGGGCGGCACGGCCCGCGGACCGGCCGACGGAACCGCCGGCCGTACGTCCGGCGGCACGTCCGCGGGGGGACGAGCGGGCGGGGAGTAGGGCCCCGCCGGTCCGGCGGGACCGGCGGGACCGCCCCCCGCGACCGCCTCGCTGCCGAAGGCCCGGCGGGCCTCCCGGACCTGCCGCTCCTGCACCACCGCCGCCAGATACGCGGCCGGCGGCACCCCCGGAGGCACCGGAGCCCCCGTACGGTCCGCCAGGTCCGCCGCCAGCCGCTCCGCCATCGTCCAGCCGACCTGCGGATCCAGCTGCCCCATCCGCGTCAGGTACTGCCGGACGGCGAGCCACAGACCGTCGGGCACCGCCGACAGGTCGAGCCCCGAGAACCGCCCGGCCAGCCACGGAGGCGGCGGCGGTACGAAGCCGTCCCGTCCGACCGGTACCCGCTCCCGCACGACGAGGGTCCCCGCGAACACGTCCCCGAGGCGCCGGCCACGGGCCGACACCAGAGAGGCGGTGCAGGCCACGACCCCGAACGTCATCAGGATCTCGATCACACCGAGCAGCCCCCGCACCAGCGCGTGCCGGAACCGGATCGGCCCCCCGTCGTCCCGCACCACCCGGAGCCCGCACGCCATCTTCCCGAGCGACCGCCCGTGACTGAGCGTCTCGACCGCGATCGGCGCGCCCACCAGCACGAGGACGAACACCGCGATCGACAGCGCCGTCTGCGCCGCCTCGTCCAGAGAAGCCGTGGAAGCCACCAGGGCGATGGTCACGACGATGTAGACCGCCATGGCCGCCGCCAGGTCGAGCAGCACGGCCAGCGCCCTGCTGGGCAGCCTCGCGGGGCGTAGTTCCAACGCCACCGCCTCGCCCGTCACCAGCTCACTCACACCCGCCGCCCTTTCCTGGCCTGCCCCGAACACCGCCAGTCTGCCAAGCTGAGGACACATCGCACCGCAGTACGACGAGCTGATCAAGCAGATCATCGATCCAGCAGCCGAGGAGCAGGCACACCGATGGACCTCGACGTCTTCGTCTCCGCCCACCGCGCGGAGTGGGACCGCCTCGACGCCCTGCTCCGGCGGCAGCGCCGTCTCACGGGTGCGGAAGCCGACGAGCTCGTCGTCCTCTACCAGCGCACCGCCACCCACCTCTCCCTGATCCAGTCGGCCGCACCGGATCCCCGGCTGACCGGCCGGCTCAGCCAGCTGGTGGCACGCGCACGGAGCGCGGTCACGGGCGCCCGGCGCGCGTCCTGGCAGGACGCCACCCGCTTCCTCGTCCACGGCTTCCCGGCGGCCGTGTACCGGTCACGCCACTGGTGGGTGCCCACGGCCCTCCTCTCCGTCGCCGTCGCGGCACTGCTCGGCTGGTGGATAGGAACCCACCCCGAAGTACAGGCGTCCATCGCGGCCCCCGACGAACTGCGTGAGCTCACCCGCCCCGGCGGTCAGTACGAGACGTACTACTCGAGCCATCCCGCGACCTCCTTCGCCGCCCAGGTCTGGACGAACAACGCGTGGGCCGCCGCCCTCTGCCTGATCCTGGGCGTCTTCCTGGGCCTGCCGGTCCTCTGGATCCTCTTCCTGAACATGCTCAACCTGGGCGTCGGCTTCGGCCTGATGTCCTCCGCCGGCCGCCTCGACACCTTCCTCGGCCTCGTCCTGCCCCACGGCCTTCTGGAACTGACCGCGGTCTTCGTCGCCGCGGGAACCGGCCTCCGCCTCGGCTGGACCGTCATCGACCCGGGGCCCCGCACCCGCCGCACGGCACTCGCGGAGGAGGGCCGAGCAGCCCTGGCCATGGCGATCGGCCTCGCTCTGGTCCTCTTCGTCTCCGGCGCGATCGAAGGCTTCGTCACCCCCTCGGGACTGCCCACCTGGGCACGCATCACCATCGGGGTCGTCGCCGAGGCGGCCTTCCTGGTCTACGTCTACGTCCTGGGCGGACGTGCGGCACGCGCCGGGGGGACCGGGGACCTGGACGCAGCCGAGCGCAGCGCCACCGTCCCGACGGCGGCCTGATGTGCACGACGGTCCGTTCAGCTGCTAGTCTCCTCTTCGCCCCCACGGGAGCCGTTGACACGGAGACCGCGGGGAGGTAGATTCAAACAGTTGCCTGGAGATGGGTTCTGACCCGGAGGGCGACGGTCACATCTACCAGCTTCCTGGAACACGGATTTCGGAGAAGCTCCTCCCGATGAATCAGAAGCGAAGGTCGGTCAATCCGCCCCGGAAGTTCTGATAAAGTCGGGGCCGCCGGAAAGGGAAACGCGAAAGCGGGACCCCGGAAAGCACCGAGGAAACCGGACCGGAAAGGTCTGGTAGAGTCGGAAACGCAGGACCGAAGGGAAAGCGCCCGGAGGAAAGCCCGCGAGGGCGAGTACGAAGGAAGCGTCCGT
>NZ_JBVITR010000119.1:0-3606 GCF_055574875.1 Streptomyces sp. NPDC034670 | reverse complement strand
GGAGTGGCGGCGTGGTGACCGGCCGCGCCGGGCGGGTGTCTCGGCGTTCGGGATCAGCGGCACCAACGCCCACGTCATCCTCGAAGAACCCCCGGCAGACAGGACCGAGCAGCCACAGCCCGCCACCCGGATCCCCGGGACCCGGCTCTCCGGGACCGAGCTTCCCGGCGCCCGGCTTCCCGTCACGCCGTGGATCGTGACGGGACGCGACGCCGACACCCTGCGCGCCCAGGCCGCCCGCCTCGCCGGACACCTCCGTACGAACCCCGCGTCACCCGCCGACGTCGGCCTGTCCCTGGCCACCACCCGGGCTGCCCTCACCCACCGGTCCGTCGTCCTCGGCCGCGACGCCGAAACCCTGCGCACGGGCACGGCAGCCCTCGCCGACGGCGACGACCACCCCGCCGTGGTGACGGGTCGCGTCCTCAAGGGCCGCACGGCGTGGATGTTCACCGGGCAGGGCAGTCAGCGCGTCGGCATGGGCCGTGAACTGCACGCCCACTACCCGGAGTTCAGGAAGGCCCTCGACGAGGTGTGCGGCCTCCTGGACGCCGAACTCGGAGCCTTTGACCCGGATCACGTCTCCCTCCGGGACGTGATCCTCACTGCCGAACCGGAGATCCTGGACCGCACCGGTTATGCCCAGCCCGCTCTGTTCGCCCTGCAGGTGGCGCTCGTGACGCTGCTGCGCTCGTGGGGCATGCGGCCCGACTGCGTCCTCGGCCATTCGGTGGGCGAGTTCGCGGCCGCCCACACGGCAGGTGTGCTCGAACTCCGGGACGCCGTACGGCTCGTGGCGGCTCGTGCCCGGCTGATGCAGGCGCTGCCCGAAGGCGGGGCGATGGCCGCCCTGGAGGGCACGGAGGCCGAGGTGACCGAGCTGCTTCAAGGGCTCGGCGGCAGGGGGCGGGCGGCCGTGGCGGTCGTCAACGGACCCGACTCGGTGGTCGTCTCCGGCGACGAGGGCCTGGTGGAGGAGGCGATGGCGGTGGCCCGGGAGCAGGGCCGCCGGGTGTCCCGGCTGCGGGTCAGCCACGCGTTCCACTCGCCGCTGATGGAGCCCATGCTCGCCGACTTCGCCACCGTCGCGGCCGGTGTCGTCTACGGCACACCCACCCTGAACGCCGTCAGCACGGTGACCGGAAGACCCGTAGGGGACGGGGACTGGACCACCGCCGAGTACTGGGTCGAACAGGTCCGGCGGCCCGTCCGGTTCCACGACGCCCTCGCCACCGCGACCGGCCCGCAGGGCGCCGCACGGCTCCTCGAGATCGGACCCGACCCCGTCCTCACCGCCCTCGCCCGCGACGCGGGACACGCCGCCGCGGCCACCCTGCGCAAGGGGCAGGCGGAGCCGGAGTCCGTCCTGACGGCCGCCGCCGAGATGTTCGTGCGGGGAGCCGAGATCAGCTGGTCCGCCCTCTTCGAGGGCACGGGCGCGCGCCGCGTGGACCTGCCCGCGTACGCCTTCCGACGCGACCGGTACTGGCTGCCCGACCACGCCGTCACCACCGACGACCGGGGCGCGGGCGGCGACACCGGCGCCGTCGAGTCACGCTTCTGGGATCTCGTGGAACGCGGCGAGACCGACGCGCTCGCCGAACGCCTGGGCGTCGGCACCGACGACGCCCTGGGCACCGTCGTTCCCGCGCTGTCCGAGTGGCGCCGCCAGGGCCGGCAGGCCCTCGAACAGGCCGGACGCCGCTACCGCGTGCGCTGGCGCCCGGCACGCCTCGGCGCCCGCGACGCCCACTGCCCCACGGACCGGTGGCTCGTCGCGACGTCCGACCCCGCAGGCGCGGACATCGCAGCCACCCTGCGCCGGTCCGGCGTCGACGTGGACGTCATCCAGCTCTCCGACACGGACACCCGCACCGACCTCACGGCACGGATACGGGCAGCCCTCACCGCACCGACCGCCACGGCGGGTCAGGCCCCTTCGTACGCCTTCGCCCTCGCCCTGCTGCCGTCGCCCGCCCAGGTGCTCACCCTGTGGCAGGCACTCGCCGACAGCGACCCGACGGCCCGCGTCTGGTGCGCCACCCGCTCCGCCCAGTCGGTCGGCGCCGGTGACATGCCGTCCCGGCCCGCCGAGGCGGCCGTATGGGGCCTCGGCCGCACCCTCTCACTGGAACAGCCCGACCGCTGGGGCGGCCTCGTCGACCTGCCCGAAGAGCTGACGGCCGACGTCCTGGAACGCCTCGCCGACGCGCTGACCGCACCCGGCGACGAGGACCAGCTCGCCCTCCGGCCCACCGGCGTTCTCGCCGCCCGCCTCGTACGCGACACCACCCCGAGCGGACGCCGGACGACCGACCGGGGCACCCGCTTCCACGGCACCGCCCTGGTCACCGGAGGCACCGGCGCGCTGGGCCGGCACATCGCCCACTGGCTCGTCGACAACGGTGCCGACCACCTCGTCCTCGTCTCCCGGCACGGTGCCGACGCACCCGGCGCGACCGACCTGCGCGCCGGACTCACCGAACGCGGTGCCCGTGTCACCCTGACCGCCTGCGACGTCACCGACCGCACGGCGCTCGCCGACCTGCTGGACGCCCACCCGCCGACCGTGATCGTCCACGCCGCGGGTGTCCTGGACGACGGACTCGCCGCCGACCTCACCCCCGAACGACTGGCGCGCGTCCTCGCCGTGAAGGCCGACGCCGCCCAGCACCTGCACGAACTGACCGCCGACCGAGCCCTCGACGCCTTCGTGCTGTTCTCCTCCACGGCCGGCGTGACCGGCAACGCGGGCCAGGCCGCCTACGCCGCCGCCAACGCCCGCCTCGACGCCCTCGCCCACCACCGCCGGGCCCTCGGCCTGCCCGCCACGTCCGTCGCGTGGGGGCCCTGGGCCGGGGACGGCATGGCCGCCGACCCCGTCGTCACCGCACACCTGGGCCGGCTCGGCATCCGCCCCCTGGCACCGGACACCGCCGTCGACGCCCTGCGCCGCATCCTGGACGACGACCGGATCTCCGCCACCGTCCTCGACGCCGACTGGGCCCGTTTCACCGCGGCCACCGCGTACGCGCGCCGCGGCTCACTCCTGCGCGAACTCACCGAGCCGGCACGAACCCAGGCGGCGCCTTCCGGGCCGGACGCCGAGCAGCAGCCCACGCCCACCGGCAGTGAACTGGCGGCGACCCTGCACGGCCGCCCGCCCGCGGAACGGGACCGCATCGTCCTCACCCACGTGCGCGACACCGTCGCCGCTGTCCTCGGACACGCCTCGGGCGGCGCGGTCGAACCCGACCGGCCCTTCAGCGATCTCGGCTTCGACTCCCTGACCGCCGTCGAACTCCGCAACCGCCTCGGCGCCGCGACCGGCCTCCGTCTGACCGCCGCCCTCGTCTACGACCACCCGACCCCGGCCGCGCTCGCCGCCCACATCCGCGCCCAGATGCCCGGGGACGGGACGAACGGCGAGGCCCACGGCAGTCCCGGAGCACCGACCGCGACCGCCACCGCGAGTGCCACCACCGGTGCCGTGGACGACGATCCGGTCGTCATCGTCGGTATGGCCTGCCGTTTCCCGGGGGGCGTCTCGTCCCCGGACGAGCTGTGGGAGCTGCTCGCCGAGGGCCGCGACGGCGTGACCCCGTT
>NZ_JBVITR010000118.1:0-3886 GCF_055574875.1 Streptomyces sp. NPDC034670 | reverse complement strand
GGGAGGAGGTGTTCTCCGGGACCGGTGCCCACCGGGTGGACCTGCCCACCTACGCCTTCCAGCACCAGCGCTACTGGCTGAACCCGCCCGCGCCGGCGGGTGATCCCGCGTTCGCGGTCGAGCATCCGCTGCTCGACTCGGTGATCAGCGTGCCCGACACCGGCGGCGTCCTGGCCACGGGCCGGCTGTCGCTGGCAGCCCAGCCGTGGCTCGCGGACCACACCGTCTCGGGCACGGTCCTGCTGCCGGGCACCGCCCTCGTGGAACTCGCGATCCGCGCCGGGGACGAGGTCGGTGCGCGGACCCTGCGGGAGCTGGTGATCGAGGCCCCGCTGGTCATCCCCGACGAGGGCGCGGTGCGGGTCCAGGTCTCGGTGGGCGAGGAGAGGGACGGTGTACGTCCCGTCGCGGTGTACTCGCGGCCCGACGACGCCGGAGCCGACTGGGTACGTCACGCCAGCGGCCAGCTCGACGACCACGCCCCGGCCCCCGGCACCGACCTCGCCGTCTGGCCCCCCGAGGGTGCGCAGCCCGTCGACCTGACCGGCTTCTACGACGAGCAGGCGAGCGCCGGATACGCGTACGGCCCGCTGTTCCGGGGCCTCAGCACGCTCTGGACCCTCGGTGAGGAGATCTATGCCGAGGTCGTGCTTCCCACGGAGGACACCGACGCGGCGGCCGGGTTCGGTCTGCATCCGGCGCTGCTGGACGCAGTCCTGCACTGCGGTGCCTTCACCGAGCGGAAGGCCGAAGAGGGCAAGCTCATCCTGCCGTTCGCCTGGAACGGCATGACCCTGCACGCGGCCGACGCCACCAGTCTGCGGGTCCGCATGACTCCTACCGGCCCCGAGTCGGTGGCGCTGGAACTCGCCGACAGCGAGGGCGCCCCGGTCGCGTCGGTCGAGTCGCTCGTGCTGCGCGCCGTCTCCGACGAGCAGCTCAAGTCCTCCGGGCGGGCCGGTTCCGAGACGGATGCCCTGTTCACCGTCGAGTGGACCGCCGTGCCGACCGAAGCGGGGGGCGGCGACGACACCGCGGTCATACCGCACCCGGTCTCCATGGCCCTGGACATCGAGGAACTGGTGCGCTCCGGTGCGTCGATGCCGGAAGTCCTGGTCGTCGACGCCATCGACGGCGTCGTCAACGCCGAACGGGTCCGCGGCCTCGTCGGCCGTGTCCTCGGGATCGTCCAGGCGTTCCTCGCCGCGCCGGAACTCGAGTCCACCCGCCTGCTCGTCGTGACGCGCGGCGCGGTCGGCGTCACCGCCGACACCGAGGTGACCGACCCGGCGGGCGCCGCCGTCTGGGGCCTCGTGCGCGCTGCGCAGGCCGAGAACCCGGACCGCGTCCTGCTGATGGACGTGGACGAGATCCAGGCGTCCCGGCCGGCCCTCCCGGGCGTCCTGGCCAGCGGTGAGGCGCAGGTGGCAGTGCGCTCCGACGTCGTGCACGTACCCCGCCTGGTGCGGGCCCCGGCCGATTCCGGCGCCGCTGACTCCGACGGACCGGTCCTGGATCCCGCGGGCACGGTGCTCGTCACCGGTGGCACCGGAACGCTGGGCGGGCTCGTCGCCCGGCACCTCGTCGCCGTACACGGCGTACGCCACCTGCTGCTGACCAGCCGCCGTGGGCCGGAGGCGCCCGGAGCCGAGGAACTGACGGCCGCACTCGAAGCGGCCGGCGCGAGCGTCACCGTAGTGGCCTGCGACATGTCGAAGCGCCGGGCCGTGAAGAAGCTCCTCGCGACGGTCTCGCCCGACGCGCCCCTGACCGGTGTCGTCCACACGGCCGGAATCCTCGACGACGGCGTGATCGCGAGCCTGACCCAGGAGCGGATCGGCGCTTCCTTCCGGCCCAAGGTCGACGCCGCGCTGACACTGCACGAGCTGACGAGCGGGATGAACCTCTCCATGTTCGTCCTCTTCTCGTCGGCCGCCGGCGTCATCGGCGGACCGGGTCAGGGCAACTACTCGGCGGCCAACGCCTTCCTGGACGCCTTCGCTCGGTGGCGCCGCGCCCGGGGTCTGCCGGCCGTCTCGCTGGCCTGGGGCCTGTGGGCCGAGTCCGGCGGCATGATCGCCACGATGAGCGAGTCCGACCAGGCCCGCATGGGCCGTGGCGGAGTGCTTCCGCTGCCCACCGAGGAGGGCATGGCCCTGCTCGACACGGCGCTGTCCGGCGAGGCGTCCACGCTCGTACCGGTGAAGTTCGACTTCGCCGCCCTGACGGAGCAGGCGGCCGCGGGTGAGGTGGCGCCGATGCTGCGGGGGCTGGTCCGCCGGCCCCGGCGCACGGCACGCGCTGCCGCCGGGGGAGCCGGCTCGTCCACGGGCGGCTCCCTGGCGGACCGCCTCAGGAAGCTGCCCCGGGAGGCCCGGCAGCGTCACCTTGTGGAGTTGGTGCTGGGTGAGGTGGCGGTGGTGTTGGGGCATGCGGGTGCGGCGAGTATCGATGCGGGTCAGGCGTTCAACGATCTGGGTTTTGATTCGTTGACGGCGGTGGAGTTGCGGAACCGTCTGAATGCGGTGACGGGGCTGCGGCTGCCGGCGACGTTGATCTTTGATTATCCGTCGCCGGGTGTGCTGGCGGATTTCCTGCGGGTGGAGTTGGTGGGGGAGGAGGCGGCGGTTTCGGGGTCGGTGACGGCCTCGGGGGTTTCTGGTGCGGGGGTGTCGGAGGATCCGATCGCGATCGTGGCGATGGGGTGTCGTCTTCCGGGTGGGGTGTCTTCGCCCGATGATCTGTGGGCTCTGGTGGCGGAGGGCCGTGAGGGGATCACGGCGTTTCCGGAGGACCGGGGCTGGGATGTGGCCCGGTTGTTCGATCCGGATCCGGATGCGGTGGGCAAGTCGATGGTGCGGCATGGCGGGTTCCTGCACGATGCGGGGGAGTTCGATGCGGCGTTCTTCGGGATCTCACCGCGTGAGGCGCTGGCGATGGATCCGCAGCAGCGGCTGCTGCTGGAGACCTCGTGGGAGACGCTGGAACGCGCGGGTATCGATCCGGCCACGCTGAAGGGCAGCCGCACCGGCGTCTTCGCCGGCGCCATGTACCACGACTACGCCACCAACCTCACCCGCGTACCGGAGGAACTGGAAGGCTTCCTCGGCAACGGCAACGCGGGCAGCTTCGTGTCCGGTCGGGTGGCGTACACCTTCGGCTTCGAGGGTCCTGCGGTGACGGTGGACACGGCGTGTTCGTCGTCGCTGGTGGCGATGCACTCCGCGATGCAGGCGCTGCGCAGCGGTGAGTGCTCGCTGGCGCTCGCCGGCGGTGTGGCGGTGATGGCCACGCCGGGCGCCTTCGTGGAGTTCTCGCGCCAGCGGGGTCTGGCGGTGGATGGGCGGTGCAAGTCGTTCGCCGAGGGGGCGGACGGCACCGCCTGGGCCGAGGGCGTGGGCCTGGTGCTGCTGGAGCGTCTGTCGGACGCGCGGCGCCACGGCCATGAGGTGCTGGCCGTGGTGCGGGGCAGCGCGGTCAACCAGGACGGCGCGTCCAACGGCATCACCGCGCCCAACGGCCCCTCGCAGCAGCGGGTGATCCGCCAGGCGCTGACCAACGCCGGGTTGCTGGCCACGGATGTGGACGCGGTGGAGGCGCACGGCACGGGCACGTCGCTGGGGGATCCGATCGAGGCCCAGGCGCTGCTCGCCACCTATGGGCAGGGTCGCCCGGCGGACCGGCCGTTGTGGCTGGGGTCGCTGAAGTCGAACATCGGCCACACCCAGGCGACTGCGGGTGTGGCGGGTGTGATCAAGATGGTGCAGGCGATGCGGCACGGGGTGCTGCCCAGGACGCTGCATGTGGATGCGCCGTCGTCGGCGGTGGACTGGTCGGCGGGCGGGGTGGAGCTGCTGACCGAGGCGCGGGAGTGGCCGGAGGGGGA
>NZ_JBVITR010000117.1:0-4023 GCF_055574875.1 Streptomyces sp. NPDC034670 | reverse complement strand
GTCCTCGACGCGCTCGCGCAGCGCCGCCGCGCCGAGGGCCTGCCCGCCACCTCCGTCGCCTGGGGCGCCTGGGACGGCGGCGGCATGGCCGCCGGACTCACCGGGGCGCTGCGCGCGACCGGCACCACCGCCCTCGAACCCGGCCTCGCCCTCGACGTCCTCGCCGAACTGGCCGTCGCACCCGAACCCGTCACCGTCGTCGCCGACCTCCAGCAGCCCGACACGCTGCGCATGCTGTTCAGCGTGCGGCCCTGCGCCGCGCTCGGCGCGCTGCCCGCCGCACGGGAGGCCCGCGACGCCGCCACCCGGCTGCGCGAGGACACCCGCTCGGCCGCCACCTCCCTGCGCCGCAAGGTCTACGCGGCCCCCGAGGACGAACGCGTCCCGCTCGTCCTGGACGTGATCCGCGAGCACGCCGCGGGCGTCCTCGGCCACTCCGGACCCGAGGCCGTCGCCGCCGAACGCGCCTTCCACGACATCGGCTTCGACTCGCTCACGTCGATGGAGCTGCGCAACCAGCTCGCCCGCGCCACCGGCCTCGCCCTGCCCGCCGGGCTCCTCTTCGACCACACCCGGCCGCAGAGCCTCGCCGAGCACCTGGTCGCGGAACTCCTCGGCAGCCCCGCCGAGGACGACGGCCCGCTGCCCGCCGCCGACCCGGCCGACACCGCCGCCGACCCGGTCGTCATCGTCGGCATGGCCTGCCGCTTCCCCGGCGGCGCCGACTCCCCGGAGAAACTGTGGGACCTCGTCGCCTCCGGCGGCGACGCCATCTCCGCGTTCCCCGGCGACCGCGGCTGGGAGATACAGGGCCAGGGCGGATTCCTGTACGACGCCGCCGACTTCGACGCCGGGTTCTTCGGGATCAGCCCGCGCGAGGCCCTCGCCATGGACCCGCAGCAGCGGCTGCTGCTGGAGACCGCCTGGGAGGCCGTCGAGCGCTCCGGCACCGACCCGCAGCGCCTGCGCGGCAGCCGCACCGGCGTGTTCGTCGGCAGCAACGGCGTCGACTACCACCACCTCCTCGCCCGCGCCAAGGACATGGAGGGCCGCGGCGTGATGCTCGCGGCCAGCGTGATCTCCGGACGCCTCGCCTACGTCCTCGGCCTGGAGGGCCCGGCCGTCACCGTCGACACCGCCTGCTCCTCCTCCCTGGTGTCGCTGCACCTGGCCGCGCAGGCGCTGCGCAGCGGCGAGTGCTCGCTGGCGCTCGCGGGCGGCGTCACCGTGATGACGACCTCCGCCGCCTTCGCCGGGTTCCGTCACCACGGCGGCCTCGCGGCCGACGGCCGCTGCAAGGCGTTCTCCGACGACGCCGACGGCACCGGCTGGTCCGAGGGCGTCGGCATGGTCGTCCTGGAGCGGCTGTCCGACGCGGTGCGCAACGGCCACCCGGTCCTCGCCGCGGTGCGCGGCTCGGCCGTCAACCAGGACGGCGCCTCCAACGGTCTCACCGCCCCCAACGGCCCCGCCCAGCAGCGCGTCATCCGGCAGGCCCTCGCCTCCGCCGGCCTGGCGCCGGCCGACGTCGACGCGGTGGAGGCGCACGGCACCGGCACCCGCCTCGGCGACCCGATCGAGGCCCAGGCCCTCCTCGCCACCTACGGCCGGGACCGGGAGCGGCCGCTGCTGCTGGGCTCGGTGAAGTCCAACATCGGGCACACCCAGGCCGCCGCGGGCGCCGCCGGACTCATCAAGGCCGTCATGGCTCTGCGGCACGGCGTCGTCCCGCCCACCCTGCACGCCGACGTGCCCTCCTCCCACGTGGACTGGTCCGCCGGGGCCGTCCGGCTCGCCACCGCCGCCACCGACTGGCCCGACACCGGCCGCCCCCGCCGCATGGGAGTGTCGTCCTTCGGCATCAGCGGCACCAACGCCCACGTCGTCCTGGAACAGGCACCGGCCGTCGACACCCCCGAGCCGCAGCCGGTCACCGCCGCCCCGCGCCCGGTGCCGTGGCCGGTCACGGCCACGACCGACGCGGCACTCGACGCCCAGCTCGACCGGATCCGCGCCCACGCCGCCGACCACGCGCCGCTCGACGTCGGGTACTCCCTCGCCACCGGCCGCTCCGCCTTCGCCCACCGGGCCGTGCTGCTCGCCTCCGACGACGGCCTCACCGAGGCCGCGCGTGCCGTCGCCGAACCCGGCCCGCTCGCCGTCGTCTTCTCCGGGCAGGGCGCCCAGCGCATCGGCATGGGGCGCGGACTGTACGAGCGGTTCCCCGTGTTCGCCGACGCCCTCGACGCCGTACTCGCCGGGCTCGACCCGCGCGTGCGGGAGGCGATGTGGGGCACGGACCCGGCGGAGCTGGACCGCACCGGCACCGCGCAGCCCGCGCTGTTCGCCGTCGAGGTGGCGCTGTACCGGCTCGTCGAATCCCTCGGCGTCACCCCGAAGTACGTCGCCGGGCACTCCGTCGGCGAGATCACCGCCGCCCATGTCGCGGGCGTGCTGTCGCTCGCGGACGCCTGCACCCTGGTCGCCGCCCGGGCCCGGCTGATGCAGGCGCTGCCCGAGGGCGGCGCGATGGTCGCCGTGGAGGCCGCCGAGGACGAGGTACGGCCGCTGCTGTCCGGCGGTGTGGCGCTCGCCGCCGTCAACGGCCCCCGCTCGGTCGTGGTGTCCGGTACCGAGGACGAGGTCGCACGGGTGGTCGACGCGCTGGGGGAGCGGCGCCGCACCCGGCTCACGGTCAGCCACGCCTTCCACTCGCCGCTGATGGACCCCGTGCTGGACGACTTCCGCGCGGCGGTCTCCGGCGTGCGCTTCGCCGAACCCGCGCTGCGGATCGTGTCGAGCCTCGCGGGCGGCGACCCCGCCTCCCCGGACCACTGGGTGCGGCACGTCCGGGAGACCGTACGGTTCGCGGACGCCGTCCGCGCCCTGGCCGACGCGGGCGTCCGGCACTACCTGGAACTCGGCCCCGACGCCGTCCTCACGCCCCTCGTCCGGGAAACCGTCCCGGCGCACACGGCCGAGGTCGTGCCCGTGCTGCGCCGCGACCGGGACGAGGAGACGGCGGCCGTGACCGCCCTGGCCCGGCTCTACACGGCCGGGGCACCGGTCGACTGGGCCGCGTTCTTCGCCGGCACCGGCGCCCGCCGCGTCGACCTGCCCACCTACGCCTTCCAGCGCGCCCGGTACTGGCCCGAGGCGGCGGAACCCGTGCCGCAGGGGACGGGCGCGGACGCCGAGTTCTGGGCGGCCGTCGAACGGGCGGACGTCCAGGAGCTCGCCGGGCGGCTGGACCTCGCTCCCGGGGCGCTGGACGCGGTCGTCCCGGCGCTGTCGTCGTGGCGCAGCCGCAGCAGGGCGCGCTCGACCGTCGACTCCTGGCGGTACCGGGAGACCTGGCAGCCGTCGTCCGGGGACGACCGGGCCCGCCCGGACGGGCGGTGGCTCGCCGTGCTGCCGCCCACCGGGGCCGCGTGGGCGCGGGCGGTGACCGACGCGCTCGGACCGGACACCGTCGTGTGCACCGTGGACACCGACGACCGGGGCGAACTCGCGGAACGGCTGCGGGAGACGGCGGGCGCGCCGGCACCGGGAGGGACGTTCACCCGGGTCGTCTCCCTCCTCGCCGCCGACCCCGCGACGCTCCCCGCCGGCGTTCCCGCCGGTCTGCCCGCCACCACCCTGCTCCTCCAGGCCCTGGACGACGCCGGAATCACCGCCCCGCTGTGGAGCGTGACCTGCGCCGCCGTCACCACCGGGGCCGGCGACGGCTTCACCGATCCGGCGCAGGCGGCCTTCTGGGGACTGGGCCGGGTGGCCGCGCTGGAGTACCCCGACCGGTGGGGCGGCCTGGTCGACCTGCCCGGCGACCCCGACGAACGGACCCTGCGGCGCCTCGTCGCCGCCCTCGCCGCTCCCGGTGAGGAGGACCAGCTCGCGGTGCGCCCCGGCGGCACGTACGGCCGCCGGTTCGTCCCCGCTCCCGCGACCGACCCGGCCCCCGTCTGGGAGCCGTCGGGCACGGTCCTGATCACCGGCGGAACGGGCGCGCTCGGCGGGCACCTG
>NZ_JBVITR010000116.1:0-4192 GCF_055574875.1 Streptomyces sp. NPDC034670 | reverse complement strand
CGTGCTTGACCAGGCCCGGGTTGACGCCGAGCTTGAATCCGCCGGGCAGCGGTCTGCCGTCCCGGTAGGGCAGGAAGTCCAGCGGGCTGGTGCCGCCCGCCGCGTAGCGGTGGGCAAAGCGCGCCCATTACGAGGTGCTCACCTGGACAGAGTAGGTGGATGCGGTGACACAGGTGGTGCAGCGGCCGTCGCCGTCGGGACGGGCGCGGCGGGGGGTGGGGCCCGGGCAGGTGCGACACGGCGGCCAGCCCAGGCAGGTCGGGCAGAGGCCTTCGCCGGGTGCGGTTCCGGGGACCCCGCAGCCGGCGCACTCGACGAGCGCCCGGTAGGTCAGGGCCTCGTCGACCGTGCGGGCGGCGGCCTTGGTCGAAGAGCGTTCCGTCCACGGCTGCTCGGGGGCCGGCTTGGGGAGCGGCTCGGCCGACCGATGCTCGCCCGGATGGTCGGCCGCGGTGGCGGGTGGCGGGTAGGCCTGGGCGGCGCGCAGCCGGGCGGCGATGATCGCGCCGACCGAGGTGCGCACCGGGCTGGGCAGAGGCCGGTCGGTGATGACGTGCCGCAGCTGCTCGGCGCTCCAGCCGGCTTCCAACATGACGGTGACCACCCGGCCCTGATCGGTCAGCGCCTTGCCCGTCAGCAGCAGCTCGGGACGGCTCGCTCCGATCTCCAGCAGCAACCGGATCCCCGGATGCATCTCATCGGCCGGCGGGGCGGGCGCGGGAGCGGAAGCGGTCGGCGGGTGTGGCTGATCCTTCCGTCCGGGGGTGCGCACTGCGGTGTCGTGGGCGCACGGACGGAGGGGTCTGATGTTCTGCTTGTTGGTCTTCTTACTGATGGTGTTCTTAGTAGGGCGATTAACCGACGTCGGTTCATCCACTGGTGGAAAATCCGACATCGGTTGTGACCTGCTGTTTTGCAGGGCGGGCAGGTCGGTGATGTAGTATGCGGCCGCGCCCAGGGTGCCATCGGGATGGCGCTGGCGTTCCCGCAGCAGGAAGCCGTGCCCCTCCAGCTCTTTCAGCCCGCTCCTGACAGCCGCCTCGCCGTCGCGGCCGCGGCGCGCCAGGTCGGCAACGGTCATGCGCCAGCCGTCGCGGTGCGTGGAGATGTAGCCGAAGATCCCCTTCGCCTTGAACGACAGCCGGCCCTCACGGAACAGGCCGTTGGCGATCTGCGTGAACTGATCCGCCGCCATCACCCCGCGCCGGATTCCCGCGGTGACGCCACGTCCCACTTCACTCGCCGGAATGGAGACGAACGCCGTATCGGTCGTCCGGGCACGGCCGGCGTCCATGGCCGCCGGGCAATCCGTAATCGAGTAGACGATCTCGCCGAGGGTGCCGTCCGCGTGCCGGAGCTGCTCGCGTATGAGGTAGCCGTGCTGCTGGAGTTCGCTCAAGGCAACGCGGACGGCGTTCCGCCCGTCGGGCCCGACTCTCATCAGGTCAGCGACGGTCACCTGCCAGCCCGTGGCGTGCGTGCTGATGTAGCCGAACAGACCCTTCGCTCGAAACGACAGCCTGGCGTCGCGGAAGAGACCGTTGGCGATCTGAGTGAACTGCTCCGCCGCCATCACCCCGCGCCGGATCCCCGCGCCGAAGCGGCTCACCGAATTCCCCCGCGTACCGTGAGCGCGCCGCCGCCGAGATCCTGTGGCCAACGTGACACCGGAGAATGACCAAGATCGCTGGGTGGGAAACGGTGGACGAGATCCATGCCGCCAGCTCACCGGGCACCCCCGACCAGGCCGCCGACCACCAGCCCCGACCACCGGTCACGATCGGGTAACAGGCACCGTGAGCTGCCATGGTCGGTCTCATGGCCGGGCCCACCACGATCCTCATCACCCCGACCACGACCCCGACCATGGCGGTCTCGGTGGTGCGGACGGCTGCGCAATCACGGCTGCGCAACGGTGACGGCACCCAATTGCGCAGACGTCTGCGCAATGAGCGTGGGCACCTGCGCACAGCAAACTACGCAATCGGCAGAGCCTGCACAATCGACCTGTCCCGGTCGGCTCTTGAAAGACCGTCCGATCCATCGGCGGTCTCACCCCGTGCACTGCCCCCCGGCCCGCGGTGGGCACCTACCCCGCCCGGCGGCCGGCTCGACCATGCCCAACCCTTCCTGAGCTTGACTCTGTCGGGGATCTTGAAGTTTCCCGGTGCGCCGGCGTGATCGGCGGGCATGCTCGGGATGTTCCGAGAGCCCATGCAGTTGCCGAGGTGTCCGTTGTCGCTCCGTCCCCGCTCCGGTGAGCAAGTCCCGCCTCTAACCGCGCAGATCGCGCGGGCGAGCAACCCGGCCGGTACGGCGGCGATGTGGGTGAGAGACCGTCTGAACGGGCTGTGGCGTGACGAGGACTTCGCCGACTGGTATCCGCGTGACGGGCGTCCGGGCCTCTCGCCCGCCCAGCTGGCCACCGTGTGCGTGCTGCAGTTCGTGCTTGGCCTGTCGGACCGGCAGGCCGCCGAGGCGGTGCGCTGCCGCATCGACTTCAAGTACGCCATGGCCATGGAGCTGGACGATCCCGGCTTCCACCACAGCGTGCTGGCCGACTTCCGCGCACGTCTCACCGAAGGCGACCGCGCCGACCGCCTCCTCGACCTCGCCCTGGCCCGCCTCAAGGAGGCCGGCCTGGTGCGCGAGCGCACCACCCAGCGCACCGACTCCACCCATGTCCTGGCCGCGGTCCGCGACCTGACCCGGCTGGAGATGGTCACTGAGGCCGTCCGCGCCGCGCTGGAGGAAGTCGCCGGCGCCGCCCCGCACCTGCTGGATGAGCTGGTCGACGAGGACTGGGGGCGCCGTTACGGCCGTCCGGTCCGCCTGGGCAAGAACCCCACCAAGCCCAAGACCAGGATCCTCGCCACCGGCAACGACGCCGTCCGGCTCCTGGAACACCTCTACCGGCACGGAGCAGACAGCGTGTCCGGCCCTCGCGTCCAGGCCCTGCGTCAGATCGTGGTGCAGAACTACCACCGCGACTCCGCAGGGCACCTGCGCTGGCGCACCGCCGAGACGGAAGACGGGCCCGGGCTGCCGCCCTCGTCCCAGGCGATCGTCTCCCCGTATGACACCTCGGCCCGCTATGCCCGCCACGGGCACATCATCAGCTGGAAGGGGTTCTCCGCCCATCTGACCGAGACGTGTGCTCCCGACGGCCCCAACGTGATCACGGACGTGGCCACCACCGCATCCACCACCCACGACAGCAAGGTCCTGCCCGGCATCCACACCCGCCTGCACCGCCGCGGCCTGCTGCCCGCCGAGCACCTGGTCGACAGCGGCTACACCTCCCTGCCCCACCTGGAACAAGCCGCACGTGATCACCAGGTCACCGTCTCCGGGCCGCTCCGGGGCAATCCCACCCGACAACACCGCCGAGGCGAGGGCTTCGCCCGGGACGACTTCCACATCGACTACGACCGCCGACAGGTCACCTGCCCCCAGGGGCAGGTCAGCCAGGGCTGGCACGGCCCCTACCCGACCTCCTCGCCCACCGCGGCTCCGCTGATCGTGGCACGGTTCACCAAAAGCCAGTGCCACCCCTGCCAGGCCCGCGCCCAGTGCACCACCTCCCGCGAAAGCACCCGCACCGTCGGCTTTCCTCCGCGAGAACTCCGCGACCTGCAACTCCGCATCCGTGCCGAGCAGCAGACACCCGAGTGGAAAACCCGCTACGCGGTCCGCTCCGGAGTGGAGGGCACGGTCAACGAGTTCGCCCATGGCCACGGCATGCGCCGCTGCCGCTACCGAGGGCAGGGCAAGGTCCACCTCCAGCACGTCCTGACCGCCATCGCCATCAACATCGAGCGCCTCAGCGGCCTCCCACCGACCGAGGAAGCACCCCGGCCACGCCGACCGACCGCTTTCCAGACCTACCTCGATCAGCACGAGATCCCCCGGCCGAAGTCCTGGCGCACCCTGGGCACCTGACCTCGGCAACTCCAAGATCCCCGACAGAGTCAAGCTAAGAGGGAACGGATCTTCGGTACGAACATTGCCGAGATACCGAACCCTGAACCAGACCCAGCAATCACACGAATCAAGCCATTCCTAAGCGCGCTGTCGCCAGCAAGAGAGTAACTGGCTAAGAGTTCCTAACAGAAGTCGTTGATCAAGTAACCATCGGCTTGTCTGCTCGTTGGTCGGGTCGTGGGAAAGCGTCAGTCGCGGCCGTGGATCG
>NZ_JBVITR010000115.1:0-4320 GCF_055574875.1 Streptomyces sp. NPDC034670 | reverse complement strand
CCTGCACCATCTTGATCACACCCGCCACACCCGCGGCCGATTGGGCGTGGCCGATGTTGGACTTCAGCGAGCCCAGCCACAGCGGCCGGCCGTCCTCGGGGCGCTCCTGCCCGTAGGTGGCGAGGAGGGCCTGGGCCTCGATCGGGTCGCCCAGCGACGTACCGGTGCCGTGCGCCTCCACCGCGTCGACGTCGGCGGGCGAGAGCCGGGCGTTCGCCAGGGCCTGGCGGATCACGTCGCGCTGGGAGGGGCCGTTGGGGGAGGTGAGGCCGTTGGACGCGCCGTCCTGGTTGACGGCCGTACCGCGCACGACGGCGAGCACCTCATGGCCGTTGCGCCGGGCGTCCGACAGACGCTCCAGCAGCAGCACGCCCACGCCCTCGGAGAAGCCGGTGCCGTTGGCGCCGGCGGCGAAGGCGCGGCAGCGGCCGTCCGGGGAGAGGCCGCGCTGGCGGGAGAACTCGACGAACATCTTGCTGTCGGCCATCACGGCCGCGCCGCCGGCCAGCGCCATCTCGGACTCGCCGGAGCGCAGCGACTGGACGGCGAGGTGGATGGCGACCAGAGACGAGGAGCAGGCGGTGTCGACCGTGACCGAGGGGCCTTCGATACCCAGGGTGTAGGACACGCGGCCCGAGGCGAAGCTGCCGGTGCTGCCGCGTCCCAGGTACGCCTCCAGGTCCTCCGGGACCTTGCGCACGCGCGGCGCGTAGTCGTGGTGCATGACGCCGGTGTAGAGGCCGATCCTGCGTCCGCGCAGGGAGGTGGGGTCGATGTTGGCGCGTTCGAAGACCTCCCAGGAGGTCTCCAGCAGCAGCCGCTGCTGCGGGTCCATCGCCAGCGCCTCGCGCGGGGAGATCCCGAAGAACGGGGCGTCGAACCCGGCCACGTCGTCGAGGAACCCGCCCTCACGGACGTAGGACTTGCCGGGGGCGTCGGGGTCGGGGTCGTACATGCCCGCCAGGTCCCAGCCGCGGTCGGCCGGGAAGGGGCCGACGGCGTCGACGCCGTCGGCCACCAGCCGCCACAGTCCCTCGGGGGAGGTCACTCCGCCGGGCAGCCGGCACGCCATACCGACGACGGCGATGGGCTCCCACGCCTTCTCCTCGACCTCGCGCAGCCGGCGGGTCGCCTGACGAGCGGTGGCGACTGCCTTGTTGAGGTACTCGCGGTACTTCTTGTCGTCGGACATGGAGAAGGTCAGCTCCTAGAGAAAGACTTCTGACGGCGGGGCGGGCGGCGGGATCCGCGGGGCCTGGTGGAACCGGTCAGGGCCGACGGTCGGACGGGAACGGCGGATCGGCACCGTCAGGAAGCGGTGAACTCGTTGAACTCGTTGTCGATGATGTCGAAGACCTCGTCGTCGGTGACCGACTCGAGGTCGTCGTCGGGGCCGTCCTCCGCGGCGTCCGGCGACCACTTGGCCAGCAGGACCTGCAGGGCGGCGGTGACCTGGGCGCGGACCGCCCGGTCGTCGGGCACGGAGGCGAGCGTGGTCCTGAGCTTCTCGACCTCGACGACCGCCCGGTGCATGGCGGGGCTGCTCTCGGGTGCGAGGGCCTCGCGCAGGTGCGCGACGAGCACGGCGGGGGCGGGGTGGTCGAAGAGCAGCGTGGCGGGCAGGCGCAGGCCGGTGGCGGCGGACAGCTTGTTGCGCAGTCCGACGGCGGTGAGCGAGTCGAAGCCGAGTTCCTGGAAGGCCCGTTCCGGGTGGATGGCGTGCGTGTCCTGGTGGCCGAGGACGACGGCGGTCTCGGCGCGGACCAGATCGAGCAGGATGGCGTTCTGGGCGCTTTCCTCGAGTCCGGCCAGTCGTTCGCGCAGGGAACCGGCCGTGACGAGGTCGGCACGCCGGGCGCGGGCCTCGGCTGCGACGATGCGGCGGACCTCCGGGACGCCCTGGAGGAGTGCGGAGGGCCGGGGCGTGGTGAACGCCGCGTGGAACCGCTTCCAGTCGATGTTGGCGACGGTGAGGCCGCTCTGGTCGCCGGTCAGGGCGCGGTCGAGGGCGGTCAGCATCAGTTCGGGGCGTACGGTCTCGATGCCCTGGCGGCGCAGTCGCGGTGCCGAGGCGGCGTCGACCATGCCGCCGCCGGACCATGCGCCCCAGGCGAGGGCGGTGGCGGCGCGGCCCTGACCCCGTCGGCGTCCGGCGAGGGCGTCCAGGTAGGCGTTGCCCGCGGAGTAGGCGCTCTGGGTGCCGCTGCCCCAGACTCCCGCGATGGACGAGAACACGATGAACGCGTCCAGCGAGGTGTCGCCGAGCAGTGCGTCGAGGTGGGCGGCACCCGCCACCTTGGCCGACACCACGGCGCCGAAGTCGTCGAGGGTCGTCTCCTCCAGGGCGCCGAAGCCGTTGACGCCGGCGGCGTGAACGACGGTGCGGACGGTATCGCCGTCCGCCGCGAGCTTCGCCAGCAGGTCCGCGAGGGCCTGCCGGTCCGTGACGTCGACGGCGGCCACGGTGACCCGGGCGCCGGCTTCGGTGAGTTCAGCGGTCAGTTCGGCGGCGCCGGGGGCGCCGGGGCCGCGGCGGCTGGTCAGCACCAGGTGCTCGGCGCCGGCCGCGGCCATCCGGCGGGCGGCGTGTCCGCCGAGCGCTCCGGTGCCGCCGGTGATCAGTGCGGTGCCGGTGGTCCGCCAGGACGCCTCGTCCGGCTGCGGCCGGTACAGCGGGGTCCGTTCCAGGCGGCGGGTGAGGATCGTGCCGACGCGCAGGGCGAGCTGGTCCTCGGCGCCGCTGCCGCCGCCGAGCACCGCGGCGAGCAGGTCGCCCGTGTTCCGGCCGAGGTCGGCGGGGAGGTCGACGAGCCCGCCCCAGCGGCCCGGGTGTTCGAGCGCGGCGACCTGGCCGAGGCCCCAGAGGGCGGCCTGGTCGGCGCTGCGCACCGGGTCGGTGTCGGAGGTGGCGACGGCTCCCTGGGTGGCGATCCAGAGCGGTGCGTCGATGCCGGTGTCGCCGAGCGCCTGGACGAGGGCGAGCGTGGCCGCGAGTCCGCCGGTGACGCCGGGGTGGCCGGGTCGTCCGGTCTCGTCGAGGGCGAGCAGGGACAGGACACCGGTGACGGCGTCCCGGTCCGTGACCGCGCCGGAGAGGAGGGCGGCGAACCCCTCCCGGTCCGTGGCTCCGCCGGCCGCTGCGGACAGCGGTAAGACGTCGGCGCCGCGGCCTTCGAGGGCGGTGAGGGACGCGGTGACCGCGGGGTGTCCGGCGTGGTCGGCGGGCACGGCGACCAGCCAGGTGCCGGTGGGGGCGGCGGCCGGGTCAATGTCCTCGACCGGGGGCCAGGCCGTGCCGTAGATCCAGTTGTCGAGCCGGGAGGAGCCGGACTCGCGGGCCAGCCGGGCGCCGGCGAGTTGCTCCTGGGTCACCTGCCGGCCGATGAGGGCGTCGATGCGGGCCACCGGGGCGCCGGTCAGGTCGGTGACGGTGACGTGCCAGGTCTCCTCGCCCGCGGGGACGAAGTGGGCCCGCAGCCGGGTCGCTCCGCGGGTCCACAGGGTGATGCCGCTCCAGGAGAAGGGCAGTCGCGGCAGTCCGGTGCCGTAGATCAGCGGGGCGTGCAGCGAGGAGTCCAGCAGGGCGGGGTGGAGGGAGAAGTTCCCTGCTTCCTCCCGCTGTTCCTCGGGCAGCGCGACCTCGGCGAAGATCTCGTCGTCGCGGGTCCACACGCCGCGCAGGCCCTGGAAGGCGGGGCCGTACTCGTAGCCGCGCTCGGCCAGTCCCGCGTACACGGACTCGACGTCGACGGGTACGGCGGTGGCGCCGGCCGGCGGCCAGGGGAGAACGGGTTCGTCGGACTCCAGGTCCTCGGGGACGAGCGTGCCGGTGGCGTGGCGCGTCCAGTCGGGCTCGTCGCCCTCGGGCCGGGAGTGGACGGAGACGGCACGGCGGCCCGACTCGTCGGGTGCGGCGAGTTCGACGCGCACCTGGATGCCGCCGTCCTCGGGAAGGACGAGGGGCGCCTCGATGACGAGTTCCTCGAGGGCGCCGCAGTCGACCTCGGCGCCGGCGGTGAGGACCAGGTCGACGAAGCCGGTGCCGGGCAGCAGGGCCGTGCCCCACACGGCGTGGTCGGCCAGCCAGGGGTGGGTGCGCGTCGACCAGCGGCCGGTAAAGGCCGTGCCGCCGGTGCCGGGCAGGTCCACTGCGGCGCCGAGCAGCGGGTGCCTGGTGGGCGTGAGGCCGGCGGAGGAGACGTCGCCCTCGGCGCGTTCCGCCTTCAGCCAGTAGTGCTGGTGCTGGAAGGGATACGTCGGCAGCTCCGTCCGCCGCGCACTCCCCGCATCGAACGCAGCCGCCCAATCGACATCCACACC
>NZ_JBVITR010000114.1:0-4549 GCF_055574875.1 Streptomyces sp. NPDC034670 | reverse complement strand
CGACGACCGAAGACTTCTACGCACCCGAGTCCTCGGCGGCGTCATCAACGAGTACCGATACGCGGCCTGACGTGCAGCGATGACTTTCCGAGCCCTACAGGCTGGGCCAGTACTTCGGCCACCGTTGCACGGGCATCCACCAGCCGCTGTAGTGCGTGTTCGGCCTCGCCAAGCGCGGCCTGGAGCCGCTCGGCCTCCTCCCGCAGCCTCGCAACCTCTTCCCGGATCTTCTTCTCCCGGGTCTCCAGCGGACCGAGCACCGACGGCACCAGCCACCTCCATGAACAACACGAGCGGACGAATCGCCCCCATCTCTCCCGCCGCAGCTCGGAGTTCATGCCCACGGCAGCCGAACCAACAGATCACGTTCGGAAAGCGGATGGCTTCTGAGGGGTGGCTCGAACGCCCCTCAGACTCCTGGCTCCCCGACGTTGACATCGCCATCACAACAGATCGAAACAGACTTCAGACAGACCAGCGGCCGTCGAAAATATGAAACAGGCACTGACTCTCGCACCACCTACCTCACCGTGAAAACCTCAGTGACTCAAGCCCCACCGCGACAGCGTGCGGCAGCACTGGCATCGCTCATTCCACGAACTTCTCGCTGCGCCACTCCGCCGTGTGCATCAACTCGTCCATTTGCTCGTCGCTCCAGTGAGAGCGTTCCGCTCGCAAGGCGATGACGACGCCATCTTTGAAGCTCACCAGGAGCCGATCGGTTGTGTTGGCGAGGCGGAACCAGTCGAACTTTCCCTCGCGGCTGTCCACGACTTGCGCTTTGCAGCCCTGGAGGTGGTCCCGATAAACAGCCTCGATCGAGTGGTGCTTTTCAGCGGGGGGCGGGGCCAGCACCACCTCATGGATCGTCTGGCCCTCCACGGTGAGGGCGACATCACCCCAGGCACGAACACCGACGTCCGCTAGCTCCCGGTCGGCGGACGCCTCTGACGTGGTCCAGGGGAAGTTCGCCGGCTCGCAGGAGTTGGCCGGAGCTTTGGCAGCCTTCGAGCCGGAGGCGCACGCCTTTGCGTCCAGTTCGACGAGCATCGTCGTCTCCTGCGCTGAACCGGGGTGTGGCCAGACGTCCGTGATCTGGAGCATCCCGGCCTGGTAGTAGGGCTCAACACGTGAGCAGGGAGCGGGGGAGGAGGGCGCTGCGTCTGCCGAGGTCTTCTGTCCGGTTGGCTCACTGCCCCCGCAACCGGTGAGAAGCAAGGCCAAGCCGAGAACGGCTACCCCCTTCCCGGAACCAGGGCGGGTGGTGCAGGCGGTCGGCCTTCGCTGTATGCCTCTACTGAGCGTCATCACAGTCCTCTCTCGATACCTCCTTATTTATCTGATCAAGAAACGGCTTCGGGAGGCGGGGTGTCTCGTAAGCACTGGCCATATTGATCCGAAACGGTTCAGCCTTTGGGTCGTTGGTGGGGTGTGGGCGGTCTGGTGGGGGATGTGTGGGTCCTGGTAGCCGCGCCCGCTCGCTCCCCGCGCTGCCAAGCGGACGCGCACCGGGTCGCCGCCCGCCTGACCGACCTGCCCCGCGTGACACCCCTGCCGTCTATGGCACAGCCGGTCCTGACCGTGCCTCCCGGAGCCGCGGACCAGGCGCTCGGGATGCGTGCAGACATCCTCTACCTCTGCACACACTCCTACCCTGGACCCCAACCCGAGGGCTTCCTCGACACCGACCTCACAAACCTCAGCAGTCCGCTCACCGCCAAAGCCCTCGTCCTGGACATCTGCTGGGGCACCGCCCTCGCCGTACGACGAACCCTCGCCGCCCTGCGCCCTGCCCACCTGCCCCCGCTGGCGCTGCTCGCCTCGCCCCACCAGGTCCCCTTCGACCACCACATGCTCGTCGGCCCGCTGCTGGAAGCTCTCCGCACCGGCCCCGGACCGGCCCGTGGCCACAGCGCCTCACCGCGGCGAAGACCACCGCTCTGGCCACCAACGAACTGGCCGCGCACGCTCGACGAGACTGGGCACGACGGCGCGTCCACGCCATTCCCGGAACCCGCTCCACCCCGTAGCCCTCATGTGATCTCTCGGTTCGGTGTCGGTGGATGGTGTGTCAGTGGTGGGTTCCTGCGGGTTTGTCTGGACATGCTGCTCAGCGGCCTGGGACCGGCCTTGCCGTAGGTGTTGTCACTGTCATGAGATGAGAGATACAGGGGTGCCAATACCGTCACTGGACGGTATACACGCAGGTGCGTACTGAGGCGAAGGCGAGAGATCGCAATTCCCCGTCGGCCCGGTGCTCGAGTCGCCGCGGCCCCGGGGACCTTCACGCGTCGGCGGCATCGCGGCGGGGCCAAACGGTGCGGGTACGGGGCGCGTGTTCCGTAAGGGTCGTCAGTACGCCCCGAATGACCAGAAGACGCCTACCTCTTCGTCGTTGACCGCGATCACGCCCAGGTCCTCGAATATGTCGAGGCCGGCGATGTACTCGCGGGTATGGAAGCAGTGGGACGCGGTGCCCTGGAGGCCGGATGCGAGGAAGTCGGGTGCCGGATCGGAGGCGGCGGCCGTCGCGTTGGTCCAGTAGCGGGCACCGGGCCCGTACCGGTCGAGCAGCAACCGGGCATCCGCCAGCAGGGCGTCCCGGGTGGGGCGGGAGCGGACGGGGGCCGGCTCCGCCTGCCATTCCTCCGCCATGATGGCCAGCGCGGCGACTGCCGCCTCTGCCTCCAGTGGGTACAGACGGGCGGGCAGCAGCGCCGGGTCCGGCGGGTCGAAGGGGTACGCGGGCACCGTCCGGTGGGCGGGGTTGGCGCGGTTCCGGTCCAGCCGGACCCAGCCGCGGGGATCGGCGACCGTTCGGTGCAGCACGGCATGGACGTCGTGCGCCCAGTCCTCGTGTTGTCGGGGACCGGTGGCCACGAAGGTGTACGTGTCGTCCAGCAGCCGCAGCGCCGCCGCGTTCCAGGGGCTGCGGCGGGAGCGGAACTCCGCCAGCAAGCCGCCGACTTCCCGGCAGAAGGCGTCCTTCGGTTCGCGCGGGATGCTCTGGAGCCGGTCGAGGGCCCAATGGACGAGCTCGTCTCCTTCTTCCGCCGCGAGACCGGGCGGCTCCGGCGGGAGCGCGGCGTCGGCCGCGTCCCACAGCGCCTCCAGATGGGCGTCCAGCAGGTCCAGGGCCGTCCGGCCGGCAGGTGCAGGCATCCCGCCACTTTAGGCCGTCGCCGTCAGGCGGCGCCGCCAATGCGAACCGCAGACCGACCAGGTGCTGAGCGTCCTGCTGAGCGCGGCGCGGTTGCGTCCCTCGTCTGTCGCACTCACCGCAGCAGGCCGCTACACCGAACTCTCCTGCCGCATCATCGCCCCGGAACTGCTGATCCTTGCCGGGCTGTCCCTGAGGCGCCGCAGCCGGATGCCAGGCTGACCACGGTGACGCTCTTACCGGATTGCGGGCGCCGGCGGTGGGAACAGACGCCGCCCGCCCATCGGAGCTGGTGAGACGGGCGGATATCCGGCTGGAGGGGGCGGTATGAACAGACAGGGCCGGGCGGATGCGGTGGACCGGGAAATGGAGGTGCGGCTGCTGCCCGAGGAGGCGCTGACGGCACTGGGCCACTGGTGGGCGAGGAATAAGCAGACCCACCCAGATGGGACGCCCCAAGCCCACGCAGTCGCAGACACCCCGGCACGGTGGGCGCCGATCACCTCATGGCCCGCAGGCCTTGCACCCACGTCCCAGGCCGGTGATGCCCAAGTCAGCCGGGCGGAGGTGACCGCAATGGTCGCCGACGCGCTGCGGCGTGAGGCGTTCAGGGCGGCTGCACCAGCTGGCCCTGGAGGCCTACGATGCGGCCATCGGCCTCGACCTCGAGAACCTCGTGGTTGACGGATGCATAGTGAAAGCCCCTGGCGGTGGCCGGAACACCGGGCGCAGCCCGGTGGACCGAGGCAAGAGCGGTCTGAAGCGCTCGGTACTGGTCGACGGTGGAGGCTTGCCACTGGGGGTGGGTCCTGACCGGCGCGAACCGCAACGACTCACCGCTGTTGTACCCCACCCTGGAGACACTGCGCCTGTTCGGGTTCCGTCTGCCACCGGCGATCACGGTGCACCTGGACGCCGGCTACGACTCACAGCCCACCCGGGCGCTGCTGGAAGAGCTGGGCTGCACTGGGCGGATCACCTTGAAGGGGCAGTTCGTGCCGAGCAACCACACCCACCGGTGGGTGGTCGAGCGGACCGGCTCCTGGCACAACCGGGGGTTCAAGACGTGAGCGATCGTGACCGACCGGCGCGCGGTGGTGCAAGACGCCTGGGTGGCGTTGGCCAGCGCGGTCATCGTGATCCGCAGGCTGCTACGCCGGGCCTGGACGGCCTATCGGTGGGAAGCCCGCCCGGCCCGACGGCCCTGACCTACCCGCGCGACCTGTAAGGATAATTGACCATGCTCACGACCGCAGAACGCGTACACCTCGACGGCGGTCTCGGCCGCGTGGAGAGGCGTTGTCACGTTGTTGGGTGCGTGACTGCCTGATGGCGCGTCGGAGCGTGTTGGGGCCCGGTTCGGGGCCTGTGCTCAGGCCGTGGTGGGCC
>NZ_JBVITR010000113.1:0-4672 GCF_055574875.1 Streptomyces sp. NPDC034670 | reverse complement strand
AGGGCTTCCCGCCGCTGTCCACCGAGGAGGCCCTGGCCCTGCTGGATGCCGCGCTGTTCGTCGACGAGCCGACCGCCGTCCCCGTCGCCCTGCGCCCCGCCGCACTGGCCGCCGTCCGGGACACACTCCCGGCTGTCCTCCAGGACCTCGTCCCCGCCTCGGACCGTCGGCGTCGCGCCGCCGGACGCCCGGCAGCAGGGTCCGGTACCGCTCTGGCGCGCAAGCTCGCCGGTCTCCAGAGCACTGAACAGGACCGGCTGCTCCTGGAACTGGTGCAGGGACAGGTGGCCGCCGTGCTGGGGCATGCCTCGGCCGGAGCGGTCGACGCGTCCCGCAGCTTCAAGGACCTCGGGTTCGACTCGCTCACCGCCGTCGAGCTGCGCAACCGGCTCGGCTCGGCCACCGGCGTCACGCTCCCGGCCACGCTCGTCTTCGACCATCCGACACCCACGTCGCTCGCGGACTTCCTCAGGACGCGACTCCTGGGTTCGGCGGACCAGACGGACGAGGCGCCGGCCGCCAATGCCCGTGCCCGTGCTGCCGCGTTGGACGAGCCGATCGCCGTTGTCGGGATGGGGTGCCGTTTCCCGGGTGGTGCGACGTCGCCCGACGCGCTCTGGGACCTGGTCGCCGAGGGTCGGGACGGCCTGACTCCTCTCCCGGCCGATCGTGGCTGGGATCCGGCCCTTCTGGAGGGCTTGGCCGCGGTCGGCGGATTCGTGGACGACGTGGCCCTCTTCGATGCGGAACTGTTCGGGATCTCCCCGCGGGAGGCCCTGGCGATGGACCCGCAGCAGCGGCTGCTGCTGGAGACCGCCTGGGAGGCGCTGGAGGACGCGGGCATCGACCCGACCTCGCTGCGGGGCTCGGCCACCGGCGTCTACGCCGGCGTGTCAGGCAGCGGCTACGGCGGCAACATGCAGAACCCGCAGGGCGAGACCGGTGGGTACCTGCTGACGGGCAGCACGCCCAGCGTCGCCTCGGGCCGGCTGTCGTACGTCTTCGGGCTGGAGGGCCCCGCCGTCTCCGTGGACACCGCGTGCTCCTCGGCGCTGGTCGCGCTGCACCTGGCCGCGCAGGCCCTGCGCGCCGGGGAGTGCGATCTCGCCCTGGCCGGTGGCGCCACCGTGATGGCCACGCCGGGCATCTTCCTGGAGTTCGCGCGGCAGGGCGGGCTGGCCGGTGACGGCCGCTGCAAGTCCTTCGCCGACAGTGCGGACGGCACCGGCTGGGCCGAGGGCGGCGGCATCCTGGTGCTGGAGCGGCTGTCCGACGCCCGCCGCAACGGCCACCCCGTGCTGGCGGTCATCCGGGGCAGCGCGGTCAACCAGGACGGTGCGTCGAACGGGCTGACCGCGCCCAACGGCCCGTCCCAGCAGCGCGTCATCCGCCAGGCACTCGCGTCCGCCCGGCTCGAGCCCGCCGAGGTGGATGCCGTCGAGGCGCACGGCACCGGTACCCGCCTGGGCGATCCCATCGAGGCGCAGGCGCTGCTCGCCACCTACGGGCAGGCGCGCGGTGACGACGAACCGCTGTGGCTCGGCTCGATCAAGTCCAACCTCGGGCACGCCCAGGCGGCGGCCGGTGTGGCCGGTGTGGTGAAGATGGTGATGGCGCTGCGGGAGGAGCGGCTGCCGCGCACCCTGCACGTCGAGGAGCCGTCCTCGCACGTGGACTGGGAGGCGGGCGCGGTGCGTCTGCTGACCGAGGAGCGGGCCTGGCCGCGCGGGCAGCGGCCGCGCCGGGCCGGTGTGTCGTCGTTCGGCATCAGCGGCACCAACGCCCACGTGATCATCGAGGAAGCCCCCACCGCGCCGGCGCCGCAGAGGCGTGGCGAGTCTCCGACACCGCCGCCCGTCGTCCCGTGGGTCCTGTCGGGCCGCGGCCGGCCTGCCCTGGCCGCTCAGGCCGAGCGGCTGACCGCCTTCCTCACCGAAAGCCCCGACGTGTCGCCGCTCGACGTCGGGCTCTCACTCGCGGTTTCCCGGGCCGCGTTGGAGCACCGGACGGTCGTGCTCGGCCGCGACCTCGCAAGCCTCCGCTCCGGGCTCGCCGAAGCGCTTCGCTCCGGACTCGCCGCACCGGCTGTCACGGGATCGGTCGTCGAGGGCCGTACCGCCTGGATGTTCACCGGCCAGGGCAGCCAGCGCCTCGGCATGGGACGTCAACTGCACGCCTCTCACGCCGTGTTCGCGCGCGCCTTCGACGAGACGGCTGAGTTGCTGGAGGCCGAGCTGGCCGGGGCGGACGGATTCCCCTTGCCGCTCCGCGAGGTGCTGTTCGCGGGTGACGGCTCGACGTCCGCCGCCCTGCTCGACCGAACCGGCTACGCCCAAGCGGCCCTGTTCACCGTCGAGACCGCGCTCGCCGCCCTCCTGGACTCCTGGGGCGTGCGCCCCGACGTCGTGCTCGGCCACTCGATCGGCGAACTCGCCGCCGCCCACACGGCCGGCGTCTTCGAACTGCCCGACGCCGTAAGGCTGGTGGCCGCCCGCGCCCGGCTCATGCAGGCTCTCCCCGAGGGCGGCGCGATGGCCGCGATCGAGGCGGACGAGGCCGAGATCACCGAGGTGCTGCGGGACGCCGAAGACGTGGCGGTCGCGGCCGTCAACGGACCCAGGGCGATCGTCGTGTCCGGCAGTGAGGACGGCGTGGAGCGCGTCATGGCGGCCGTCACCGATCGCGGCCGTCGCACGACCCGCCTGCGGGTCTCCCACGCCTTCCACTCACCGCTGATGGAGCCCATGCTCGACGAGTTCGCCGAGATCGCCGCCCGGATCGACTACCGTCGGCCGACGCTGCCCGCCGTCAGCACCCTGACCGGTGCGGCGCTCACCGACACCGACTGGACGACCCCCGACTACTGGGTGCGCCAGGTCCGCCACGCCGTGCGCTTCCACGACGCGGCCCTCACGGCCGTCGGTGACCTCGGAACCGTCCGCTTCCTCGAACTGGGCCCGGATCCGGTCCTGTCGTCCCTCGTGGAGCCCGCCTTCGCCGTCTCGGCCCTGCGCGGCAACCGGCCCGAGCCCGAGACCCTGCTCACGGCCGTGGCCGAACTCTACGTACGCGGCACCCCGGTCGACTGGTCGGCCATGTTCGCGGACAGCGGTGCCACCCGCACCCCCCTGCCCACCTACGCCTTCCAGCGCGAGCGCTACTGGCTCCGCGACGCGAGCGGTTCCGCCGACGCGCGCGACCTCGGCCTCCGGGCGACCGGCCACCCACTGCTCGGCGCCGCCGTCACCGTGGCCGGATCGGACGCGGTCCTGCTCACCTCCCGGCTGTCCACCGCCGCCACCCCCTGGCTCGCCGACCACGTGGTGGGCGGAGCGACCGTCGTCCCGGGCACGGCCCTCGTCGAAATCGCCCTGGCGACAGCCGAACGAGTCCACTGCGACCGCCTCGACGAACTCGCCCTCCAAGCCCCGCTGATCCTCCCCGAACGCGGAGCCACCCAGGTCCAGATCACCCTGGACGCTCCCGACGACACCGGCACCCGCGCCCTGCGGCTGTACGCCCGTCCGGACACGGCGGGCGACGACGACCCGTGGACCCTGCACGCCACAGGCACGGTGAGCAGCAGCGAACCGGCGACGCCCCACGCCCCGGACCTCCGGACCTGGCCGCCCGCCGACGCGCAACCGGTCGGGACGAGCGGACTGTACGAGCGACTGGCCGACGCGGGGCTGCGCTACGGCACCGCCTTCCGCGGCCTGCGAGGCGTCTGGACGCACGGCGACGACCTGTACGTGGAGGCCGCCCTGCCCGACGAGGTGGCCGCCGAGGCCACCTCGTACGCCCTGCACCCGGCACTCCTGGACGCCGTGCTGCACGCACTGGCACTCCGCACCGACGGGCGGCGGGGCACTCTGCTGCCCTTCGCCTGGTCGGGAGTGTCCTGCCGGGCCGTCGGTGCGAACGAGGTGCGGGTACGTCTCACCCCGCGCGGTGCGGACACGTACGCCCTGCACGTGGCCGACGCCGCCGGCGAACCGGTCGCCGCCGTCGAGTCGCTGCTGCTCCGCCCGGTGTCCACGGGAGCACTTGCCGCACAGGCCGCCACCGAAGACCTCTACCGGATGGAGTGGACCCCGGCCCCGACCTCGAGGCCGACCCTGCCCGGGGCCGGTTCCGGGTCCGGGGCCGAGCGGACGACGGACGCGCCCGACCGGGTGACCTTCCTGCGACCCCCGGCCGTTCCGCAGCCCTGGCAGACCGCCGGTCTCACCCTCGCCACCTGCGACGACGACGCACCCGACAGGGTTGTCCTCACGGTAGCCGCCGGGGCGGGGACCGAGGCGATCGGCTCGGCGCTCGCAGCCGTACGGGAGTGGCTGGCCGAGGAGCGTTTCGCCGCCGCGCGCCTGGTCGTCGTGACGTCGGGCGCCGTGGCGGTCCGCGACGGCGAGACGCCCGACGCCGGTGGCGCGGGCGTCTGGGGCCTCGTCCGTTCCGCGATGAACGAGCACCCCGGCCGTCTCTCGCTCATCGACGTGGACGACGCCCCCGAGTCCTACCGCTTGGCCGCCACCCGCATCGAGGAGGACCAAGTCGCGATCCGCGAAGGCCAGGCGTGGGTGCCGCGTCTGGTGCGGATGTCGGCGGGTGGGGTGCTGGTGCCGCCGGCCGGTGTGGGTGACGGGTGGCGGATGGATGTCGTCGCCGGGGG
>NZ_JBVITR010000112.1:0-5597 GCF_055574875.1 Streptomyces sp. NPDC034670 | reverse complement strand
CGAAGACATCGGACTCATTCATCTGGCGTCGTTCGCGTACTGCCCCTGCCGGCCCAGCCGCAAGGAGCGTCATGCGTCTCAGCACCCGTACGGCCGCCACGGTGAGCGTGGCCGCTTCGCTCGTGGGCCTCGTCGGTTCCTCATCGTCGGCTTCGGCTTCGTCCTCCGGGTCATCGGAAGGCACGTACTGCTCCGTGGTCGTGGAGCGGATGAAGCCGGGCGAGAAGGTGTCCCGGGTGAGGAGCCAGACCTGTTCCGACGACAGGACGACGGCGGCGACGATGAGCAGCAGTGCCGGAACCCTGCTCATCACGTGGTACCAGCACGCCGGGTACGGCGGCGGCATGACCCATGGGTACGGGGAGTACGGTCCCTGCGACCGGTCCGGCTACGTCCCGGACGCCGGCATGTCGCGGTACATGATCTCCTCGTTCGAGACCTGCAACAGCTGCGACGGGCAGATGGCCGCCCTCAACGACGACCCGAACCCGGTCCACTACTACGGCTACGCCACGGAGTACGTGGGCGACCGGGCGAATGACGACATCGGCTACATCAAGGTCTGGGACGCCCTTTGGAGCGGGTCACCGACGGCTGCCGCCAACCCCGACCACGAACCCGGCCATGGCTGGTCAGTGGAACCTGGCCGGCCGCCCCCGGCGCCACGAGCGTGGCGCAAGTCCAGGAAGCAGCGCGGCCGTACACCGGACTCGCCGGGCTCCAGGCTCGTACGGTCCGCCGGTGCGATCGCACGGAGCGGCGGGCAACTCCTGGACCGCGGGCGCGGTCTCGTCATCGGCTGCCGCGATCTCCACTACAGCCGGAGACCGCGAGAAGCCGGGCGAGCCGGGCGCCGCGTGGACGACAGCGGCTGGGTGAAGGCGCCGGCGGGGGCGCCCACTTGGGGTGTCGCGGGCCGAGTGCGGCAGTCCGTCCTTCAGGTGCGCAGGAAGTCGGCATGACGGGCGTGGGGTCCGGCCGTCTTCCGGCCGACGGCGGTGGAGAGCACGCTGCGGTGGAGCCGGGTCCCTGCCGGTCGCACCGGAGCCGGTACGGCACTCGGTTCGACGGTCCGGTCGGCGTCCAGCCGTGCGTGGACGTCGAGCGGTACGTCTTCACGGAGTCCGTCGAGAAGGTGGCTCTCCCGGCACCGCACCCGGCTGCACGTGCGACTCCGTGTTTCACTTCCGACCCCCGAGTATCTGGTTGATATTAATCATTTGTAGATCGAATGTAAATCGGGGCCCATGAGGATGCCTGTGCCGTCTGATCACAGACTGCTACGCCAAGAGGAAAGGCATACTCATGGGATACGGCAGAACCAGCCTGTGGGCTGCGGGTTCGGCCCTGGCCGCGGCGATGGCGCTCGTCGGCACCCTCGCCCCGGGCGCCAGCGCCGAGCAGCAGCGCGACGGTAACAGCGAGAAGAGCGTCCCGATCTCACAGGCTGTCGGCGCCGACAACCTGCGGAAGATGAACGAGCAGCGACCCCTCGTCGCCGCTGCGAGCATCCTGGCCAAGGCCCAGGAGCGGGGCCACTACGAGGGCTACACGGGCATCGGCCTTCAGGAAGACCACGTCACCCTGTGGTGGAAGGGCGACCTGCCCGAGCCCGTACAGCGGGCCGCGGAGCGGGCCCGCAGAACCGCCCCCGTGCACATCGTCGCCGCGGACCACTCGCTGGCCGAACTCAAGGACGCCTCCGAGCTGTTACAAGCCCGGCTGGAGAAGGACCCCTCGCTCGGCCACAGCGTCAAGATCCCCACTGACGGCAGCGGACTGGTCCTGGCACGGGACACCACCCGCGCAGCACGCACCGCCTCCGTCGCGCAGGACCACAGCACGGTCGACCGGATCGCCGGCGTGTCCGTGAAGACGATCAGCGAGGAGCCTCTCCAGGAACGCTCGCGTGTGAACGACGGTGCGCCGTGGTCGGGCGGAGCACAGATAAACTTCAACGGCGGGGCGTGCACGGCCGGGTTCGGTGTGCGTGACGCAAGCGCGACCTACCTGCTCACCGCTGAGCACTGCGGTCGGAGCGGCAATCGGTTCACCAACCCGCAGGGCACCTACATCGGCACCTCCACCAAGTCCAGTGACGCCCACGACGTGATGCTCATCCCCACGAACTCCGACAACTTCATGTACACCGGGGGACCCGACAGCGACGCGGGCGTGCGGGTCGACGGCTGGGACCACGTCTTCCCGGGTGAGTACCTGTGCCAGTCCGGAGTCACCAGCGCACGGGCCACGGGCGGCCCGGTCTGCAACATGAAGGTCCTCTTCTTCTACAACGACTCCGAAGACCTGGTGGAGGCGGAGCAGATGGACGGCCGGGAGGCGGCCCGCAGCGGTGACAGCGGCGGCCCGATCTACACCGCCTCGGCCGCCGGCGGCGCGATCGCCAAGGGCACGGTGACCCGTAGTGCGGGGGCGCGCCTGGGCTTCCAGGACTTCTACACGGCCACGCGGGACTTCGGCATCTGGATCAACAGGTAGATCCGTCCTCGCGGCCCGTGCCCGGGCCCGCCCGGCGTCCTCGGCGGCCGTGAAGGCCGGGAGGACGCCGGCTTCCGTCGCGGCGGCCTCGGCGAGCCGCAGCGCGGGCTGGCGGTGGGAGCCGAGGCGGGACGGCTGTCAGTGCGGCAGTTCCTGTCCCCGCACCAGCGGCAGGGTCTCGGCGAGCCGGACCACTGGCGGGCCAGGCGCCGCCGGACGGGGCCGGGGACGCCCGGCAGCCGCAGCAGCCGCTCGCCGGCGGCGCGCAGGACGCGATGCTCGGCGGTGTCAGCGGTGTACGCGTCGTAGCCGTACACCAACGCGGCGGCGGCCGAGGAGGAGTTGCACTCGATGTCCCGGGCCGCCACCCAGCGCGCCCGGGGCCGGCCGGGGCGTCCACGAGCGTGCCGCTCGCCCGCAGTTCCGCCCGGAACCGGCGTGCGTGGTGGCCGAGTCCCGGCCACTCCTCGGCGGTCACGAGGGAACCCTTCCGCAACAGGAACGTGTTCGTCCCGTCGTCGCCGTACTGGGTCAGCACATGCCCGCGCGCCTCGGCACCGTCCTGCGGCAGCTTGATGCGGAAATCGGGCGCGCCGGACAGACGGTCGGGCAGCGGCATGGGTGACCTTCGGGCAGAGGGCGACGCCTGCGTCGAACACCGCGCAGGCTAAACGTTGGCACCGTCAACGTGTATACGTGAGGTTTCAGTCCTCTTCGGACAAGGCGGCGCGCAGGTCGGCCAGCGTCACCTGTCCCTCAGGGGTGTCGGCCAGCCAGAAGGTCCAGCCGTTGGTCCCCGCTCCGGCCGCGTTGGCGGCTCCGGACGGGGTGTCGTGGATCTGCCCGTCGAGCCGGATGCGGCCCTCGTCGTCGACGACGGCCACCTGCCCGTACTCCTCCCACGCGGGGGTGAGGACGGTGCCCGCGCCGATCAGGCCGGCGTCCAGCAGCTCCGACAGCTTGATCCGGCGGGAGGGGAGCCTGCCCGCCGTGCGCTGCTCGGGCACGACGGACGGGGCGCTGTACACAGGGCGGTAGGAGTCGCTCTCCAACTGCCGGAAGGCGTCACGGACGACCTGTGCCATCAGGGCGCGGCGAGCGGTGAGGAAGGTGTCGTAGTCCATCGACGGCCAGTCGTCCGGCAGGGCGTGCAGAGAGAGCTGGCGGGCCATGACGTCGGCGGGCAGACCCTTGGCGGCCAGCTGGGCGGGCCAGTACTGCGCCGGCGCCTGGTCGGAGATGGCGATGTTGTCACTCCACTCCAGCAGCGCCATGTTGGCGATCTGGTTGATGCGTGCGCTGGTGGTGATTCCGAGGGAGCTCTGCAGGTACTTCCGGGGGAAGAGATGATGCCGCTCGACGCCCTTGCGCGCGAGGACGGCCGGGTCGAGCCGGGTACGGACCTTGACGTTGGACAGCAGGACGTCCGCGTCCAGGATGTTGAGAGCCGCGATGTACGCGAGCAGGGCGGGCGATTTGGCGGCGGAGCTGTTCAGCGTGTTGGGCAGGGTGATGCTCCAGAAGTCCGAGGTGAGGGTTTCCCGGACGACCCGGTCGAGGGCGGTGGTGTAACCGTCCGCGTCGCCGTGCGGGATGTCCCGCAGCAGGGCGAGATCGTGCTCCATCTGAGACTCCACCGAACCGGTGTAGCGGCCGGTGAGCTGTGCCATGAAGAACCAGCGCGCGATGACGGACCGGAGCCGGTCGAGGGGGACGTCGTAGCGGACGCGGCCGATCAGCCACAGCGCGTAGCTGTAGAGCAGCGCGTTCTGGCTGGAGATCATCTTCTCGCCGCGGAAGCCGGCGCGCTCCAGGCAGAGGAAGAACTCGTGCCAGTGCCGGAGGTCCAGGACGTGCTTCTGTGCCTCCTGGAGTTGTGCGAAGCGTGCCTCGCGCTGCCCGGGGGACAGCTTCCCGGTGGCGTCCCGCCCGCGCAGGGTCGCGTAGACCTGTTTGAGCACGGCGGAGTCCAGGCCGACGGCGGCGACCACGCGCAGCAGCTGGGGCGGCTTGGGCTTGATGTACCAGTTGAAGGGTGACGCGCCGTGGAGAGCCGGAGTTCGCGACTGCCGGCAGAACTCCTCCAGAGCGCGGCGTCCCTCCTCCCAGAACACGGAGGTGAGCGTGAGGATGAAGTCCGCCTGGTCGAGCTTCACGCCTTCGCTGTTGATGCGGACGAAGATCTCCGCGACCTGCTCCTCGTCGATGTCGGCCGAGAGCACCACCCCCTTGAAGGGGTAGCTCTCCAGGTCGTGCAGACGGTCGAGCGCGTCCTGGATCCGGTCCTCCTCGGCCTCGGTGAGGGGACGCTTGTCGTTCAGGCGGGCGAGGAAGTCACGGATGACCTTGCGGCGCCCTGTGGCGGTGTCCCACAGCACGCTGATGTCCGGGAGGTACTCGGGATCCCTTTCGATGGCCGCGTCCGTGACGGCGAAGGTGTCGTCCGAGGGACGGAAGGCGATCCGGACGCGCGTCGTGCGGTAGTCCTCCCTCACCACGGGTGTGCCGGTCATGACGGCGAAGAGCGAGGTGAGGCGTTGCTGGCCGTCGACGATGAGCCGGCGAGCCGCCTCCGGTTTGGCCCCTTCGCCGATCTGCCGCGCCCCGGGTTCGATCCCGGTCTCCCAGAAGAGCAGGTAGCCGACCGGGAAGCCCTTGTACATCGAGTCGAACAGCTCGCGCGCCTTCGCCGGTTGCCACACGTAGGGGCGTTGCAGGTCGGGCAGGGCGATCTCGCCGCGCCGGATGTCGGTGATCAGGTCGGCTACCTGGTGGGTCGTGTCCTTGAACAGCACGGTGGCCATCGGCCGGGTCTCCTCGGGGTGATGGGAGGGGAAAGGCGGACTGTGGGATCAGCCGGTCATGGTGAGCAACGCGCCAGCCGCGTTTCCGGTACTTCGTCTCGCGTCGATTCGGCCGCTCCCACGTCGGATCCCGCCTTGGAGTCCGGGCCGCGCAGTCTGTCGACGACCCACTTCACTCCCGCCCCGGCGAGGGTGAGGGCCAGGATCCCGGCAGCAGCTTCCCCTCGGCCCTTCGTCCTGTAGTGGGCTCTCGAGTCGTCAGGTCCACCCAGATGAATGAGTCCGATGTCTTCA
>NZ_JBVITR010000111.1:0-5612 GCF_055574875.1 Streptomyces sp. NPDC034670 | reverse complement strand
CACCAGCCGCGGATCGCGGTCGCTTCGGGGCTGTCGGGGCGTGTCGCGGAGGCGGAGGAGCTGTGCTCGGCGGAGTACTGGGTGCGGCACGCCCGTGAGACCGTCCGCTTCGCCGACGCGGTGACCGCGCTGTCCGACGCCGGTGCCACCGCCTTCCTGGAGATCGGCCCGGACTCCGTCCTGACCGCCCTGGCCGGCGGCAGCCTGCCCGAGCACACGACCGTCCTGCCGCTGCTGCGCCGTGACCGCGCCGAGGAACCGGCCCTGGTCACCGGGCTCGCCGGACTGCACGTGCACGGCGTGTCCGTCGACTGGGCCGCGTTCTTCGCCGGCACGGGAGCCCGCCGCGTGGACCTGCCGACGTACCCCTTCCAGCGCGAGCGGTACTGGCCGTCGGGCGGCGTGCGGGCGGTCGATGTGTCCGGTGCCGGCCTGGACGCCGTGCGGCATCCGCTGCTCGGCGCGGCGATGGTCGTCGCCGGGTCGGAGGAACTCGTGCTGACCGGCGTCCTGTCACCGGCCGTGCAGCCGTGGCCCGCCGACCACCGCGTCGGCGGCATGGTCGTCTTCCCCGGCACCGGCTTCCTGGAGCTGGCGATCCGGGCCGGGGACCAGGCCGGTTGCGCCCGGGTGGACGAACTGACCCTCGCCGTGCCGCTCGTGCTGCCGGAGGACGGCGCCGTCCAGCTGCAGCTGAAGGTCGGTGAGCCGGACGACGGCGGGCGGCGGGAGATGTGGTTCCACGCCCGGCCCGCCGACCGGTCCGACGGCCCGTGGACCCTGCACGCCACCGGCCGCCTGGCGCCCGGGACCGGTGAACCGTCCGACTTCGACGCGGCCGTGTGGCCGCCGCGCGACGCGGTGCCGGTCGACATCGCGGACCGCTACGACCGTTACGCGGCGGCGGGCCTGGTGTACGGGCCCGCCTTCCGCGGGCTGCGCGCCGTGTGGCGGCGCGGCGAGGAACTGTTCGCCGAGGTCGCGCTCGACGACTCGGTCCGCGACACCGGCGACTACGGCGTCCACCCCGGCCTGCTGGACTCCGTCCTGCACGCGGCCGCGCTGGACGGTGACGGGGAGCGGCTGCTGCCCTTCGAGTGGCGCGGCGTGTCCCTGCACGCCTCCGGGGCCGGACTGCTGCGCGCGCGGCTGCGCCGGACCGGACCGGAGACGGTGGTGGTGGACGCCGCCGACGCGCACGGCGCGCCCGTGATCTCGGTCGCCGGACTCACCCTGCGGGCCGCCCCCGACACCACGCCCACCGCCGAACCCGACCCGGCCGGGTCGCTGTTCCGGCTGGACTGGCGGACGCGGGAGGCGCCCGCCGCCGTGGGCGGCGGCTGGGCCGTGGTGGGCGACGACCCGCTCGGGCTCGCCGGGCACGTCGAAGGGTGCGTGAGCGCCCCGTCGTTGGGCGCGCTCGGCGCGGCGGGGGAGCGGGCGCCGCGCCATCTCGTCGCGACGGTCACCGGTTCCGGCACCGGCCCCGAGGCGGCGCACACCGCCACCCGCGAGGTCCTGGCCCTCCTCCAGCAGTTCCTCACCGACGACCGCTTCCGCCGCTCCCGGCTGCTGCTGGTGACGCGCGGCGCGGTCGCCGCCGGCCCCGGCGAGGACGTGACCGACCTGGCCGCCGCCGCGGTGTGGGGCCTCGTACGGTCCGCGCAGGCCGAACACCCCGGCCGGCTGCTGCTGGTGGACACCGACGAGGCGTCCGCCGCGCTGCTGCCCACGCTCCCGGCCCTGTTCGACGACGCCGAGCCGCAGGCCGCCCTGCGCGCGGGCGAGGTGCGGGTCGGGCGGCTGGCCCGTGGCGCCGGCGCCGGGCTCGTACCGCCGGCCCGGGGGCCGTGGCGGCTGGACGTCTGGGAGCGGGGCAGCCTGGACGGGCTCGCGCTGGTGCCCTGCCCCGACGAGGAGTTGACGGGGCGCCAGGTGCGCGTCGCCGTGCGCGCGGCCGGCATCAACTTCCGGGACGTACTCAACACGCTCGGCATGTATCCCGGCGAGGCCGGACTCCTGGGCTCCGAGGCGGCCGGTGTCGTGGTGGCGGCCGGACCGGAGGCGCGGCTGTGGCGGCCCGGCGACCGGGTGACGGGCATGGTCGCGGGCGGCTTCGGACCGTCCGTCGTCGTCGACGAACGGCACCTCACCCGCGTACCCGGGGACTGGTCCTGGGAGACGGCCGCATCCGTGCCGCTGGTGTTCCTCACCGCGTACCGGGCACTGGTCGAACTCGCCGGACTGCGGCCGGGGGAGAAGATCCTCGTGCACGCCGGAGCGGGCGGCGTCGGCATGGCCGCGATCCAGCTCGCCCGGCACCTCGGCGCGGAGGTCTTCGCCACCGCCAGTGACTCCAAGTGGCCGGTGCTGCGCGCACTCGGCGTGGCCGAGGACCACATCGCCTCCTCCCGCGACACCGCCTTCGCCGACCGTTTCCGGGCCGTCGCGGGCGACGGCGGCATCGACGTCGTCCTCAACGCCCTGTCCGGCGAGTTCGTCGACGCCTCACTGCGGCTCCTCGGCGCCGGCGGCCGGTTCCTGGAGATGGGCAAGACCGACGTCCGGCAGCCGGACTCCCTGCCCGAGGGGATCCGGTACGAGGCGTTCGACCTGGGCTGGGTCGAGCCCGACGGCATCCGGCGCATGCTGGTCGCCCTGGACGAGCTGTTCGCCGCGGGAGCCCTGCGGCCCCTGCCGGTGCGCGCCTGGGACGTGCGGCGGGCCGCCGAGGCGTTCCGCTTCATGAGCCTCGCCCGGCACACGGGCAAGCTCGTCCTGACCCTGCCGCCCGCCCCGGACCCGCACGGCACGGTCCTGATCACCGGCGGCACCGGCGGACTCGGCCGCCTCCTGGCCCGCCACCTGGTGACCGAACACGGCGTGCGGCACCTGCTGCTGGTCGGCCGCAGGGGACCCGACGCGCCCGGCGCCCACGAACTGCGCGACGAACTGACCGGTCACGGCGCCCGGGTGGAGATCGTCGCCGCGGATCTCGCCGCACCCGGAACCGTCCGCGCCCTGCTCGACACGATCCCCGCCGAGCACCCGCTCACCGCCGTCGTGCACACGGCGGGCGTCCTCGACGACGGCGTGCTCGACGCGCTCACCCCCGGCCGGCTCGACACCGTGCTGCGCCCCAAGGCCGGCGCCGCGTGGCAGCTGCACGAGGAGACCAAGGACCTCGACCTCGCCGCCTTCGTCCTCTACTCGTCCACCGCCGGCCTGATGGGCAGCCCCGGCCAGGCCAACTACGCCGCCGCCAACGCCTACCTCGACGCCCTCGCCCAGCACCGCGCCGCGCACGGCCTGCCCGCACTGTCGCTGCTGTGGCCGGGCTGGGACCAGACGGACGGCGGCATGACCGCCGGCCTCGCCGACCTCGACCTGAAGCGCACCTCCGCCCTCGGCCTGCCCCTGCTGACCGCCGACCGCGGCCTCGCCCTGTTCGACGCCGCCGTCGCCACCGGCGCGGCCGTCCTCGCCCCGCTGCCCGTCGGCGGCGCGCCCCTGCCGTCCGGGGCGGCCGTCCCCGCGCTGCTGCGCGGCCTCGTGCGCCCGGCACGCCGTACCGCCGGAAGCGGCGCCGCCGTCTCCCGCGGCACCCTCGTCGACCGGCTCGCGGCACTGCGCCCCGACGAACGGCAGCGCCACCTCGTCGACCTGGTGCGGGCCGAGGCGGCGGGCGTGCTCGGCCACGGCACCGCCGACGCCGTCGACGCCGACCGGGAGTTCCGCAGGCTCGGCGTGGACTCGCTCACCGCGATCGAGCTGCGCAACCGGCTCGCCACCGCCACCGGCCTCACCCTGCCCGCCACCCTCGTCTTCGACCACCCCACCCCGCGCCGTGTGGCCGTCCACCTGCTCGGCGAACTGATCGAGGAGGGCACGGTCACCGACGCCGCCGCCCCCCGCACCGCGCCCGCCGGGGACGAGCCGCTCGCCGTCGTCGGCATGGCCTGCCGGTTCCCCGGCGGCATCACGTCGCCCGACGAGCTGTGGGAGTTCGTGGCGGGCGGCGGCGACGCCGTCTCCGGCATCCCCGGCGACCGCGGCTGGGAACAGCACGCCGGCATCGGCGCCGAGGAGGGCGTCGCGGGCGGATTCCTGCGCGGTGCCGAGGAGTTCGACGCGGACTTCTTCGAGATCTCCCCGCGTGAGGCACTGGCGATGGACCCGCAGCAGCGCCTGCTGCTGGAAACCGCGTGGGAGGCCCTGGAACGCGCCGACCTGGACCCGCGCAGCCTGCGCGGCAGCCGTACCGGCGTCTTCGTCGGACTCAGCGGCCAGGACTACGGAACCCTCGTGATGCAGGCCGGGATCGACGTCGAGGGGCACGCCACCACCGGCCTCAACACCAGCGTCGCCTCCGGGCGGCTGGCCTACGTGTTCGGCCTGGAAGGACCCGCCCTCACCGTCGACACCGCCTGCTCCTCCTCGCTGGTCGCCCTGCACCTCGCCGGGCAGGCGCTGCGCGGCGGCGAGTGCGGGCTCGCCCTGGTCGGCGCGGTCACCGTCATGTCCACCCCGGTCGGCTTCGCCGGCTTCTCCCGGATGGGCGGCCTCGCCCCCGACGGCCGCTGCAAGGCCTTCGGCGACGGCGCCGACGGCACCGGCTGGTCCGAGGGCGTGGCGATGCTGGTCGTGGAGCGGCTGTCCGACGCGGTGCGCAACGGGCACGACGTGCTGGCCGTCGTCCGCGGCTCGGCCGTCAACCAGGACGGCGCCTCCAACGGCCTCACCGCGCCCAACGGCCCCTCCCAGCAGCAGGTCATCCGCCAGGCCCTCGCCGCGGCCGGCCTCGGCCCCGCCGACGTCGACGCCGTCGAGGCACACGGCACCGGCACGAGCCTCGGCGACCCGATCGAGGCGCAGGCCCTCCTCGCCACCTACGGCCGGGACCGGGACCCCGGGCGGCCGCTGCTGCTCGGGTCGGTGAAGTCCAACCTGGGGCACACCCAGGCCGCCGCCGGCGCCGCCGGACTCATCAAGACCGTGATGGCCATGCGGCACGGCGTCCTGCCCCGCACCCTGCACGCGGACCCGCCCTCCCGGCACGTCGACTGGACCGCCGGGGCGGTGGAACTGCTCACCGCCGACACCCCGTGGCCCGACACGGGCCGCCCGCGCCGCGCCGGCGTGTCGTCCTTCGGCATCAGCGGCACCAACGCCCACGTCATCCTCGAGCAGCCGCCGGCCGGGAACGACGCCCACCGGGAGCCGCCGCCGGCCGGGCGGGAAGCCCACCGACAGCGGTCGGCGTTCGGCGCGGAGGGGGCCGGACACGCCTCGAGCGCCGCGCTGCTGCCGTGGGTGTTCTCCGCCCGGACCGCCGCCGCCCTGGACGCCCAGATCGGCCGGGTCCGCACAGCCGCCGAAGGCCACGACGCGCGGGACGTCGCCCGGACCCTGGCCGGACGGGCCGCCCTCGAACACCGCGCCGTCCTGCTGCCGGGCCCGGACGGTGCCACGGAGCTGGCCCGCGGCCTGGCCGCCGAACGCCGCCTCGCCGTCGTCTTCTCCGGGCAGGGTGGTCAGCGGCTCGGCATGGGCCGCGAACTGGCCGCCCGTTTCCCGGTGTTCGCCTCCGCCCTGGACGCGGTGCTCGCACG
>NZ_JBVITR010000110.1:0-5810 GCF_055574875.1 Streptomyces sp. NPDC034670 | reverse complement strand
CGGACATCGGTCTTGCCCATCTCCACGAACCGGCCCCCCGGCCGCACCAGCCGCAGCGAGGCATCCACGAACTCCCCCGCCAGGGAGTCCAGCACCACATCCACCCCCGGCCGGAAACGCTCCTCGAACCCGGTGTCCCGCGAGGAGGCGATCCGCTCCTGCGGCACGCCCAGCCCCCGCAGCACCGGCCACTTCGGCTCACTCGCCGTGGCATACACCTCGGCACCCAGATGCCGGGCCAGCTGCACCGCCGCCATCCCCACCCCGCCCGCCGCGGCATGGATCAGCACCGACTCCCCGGACCGCACACCCGCCAGGTCCACCAGCGCGTAGTAGGCGGTCAGGAACACGATCGGCACACTCGCGGCCTGCTCGAACGTCCAGCCCTCCGGCACCCGCGCCAGCAGCCTGGCATCGGTGACCGCGGCCGGCGCGAACGCCCCGTCCAGCAGGCCCATCACCCGGTCCCCGACCGCCAGCCCGGACACCTCCGGGCCGACCTCCAGCACCACCCCGGCGCCCTCGTGCCCCAGCCGGCCCGCGTCACCGGGATACATGCCCAGCACATTGAGCACATCGCGGAAGTTCACACCCGCCGCCCGCACCGCGACCCGGACCTGGCCCGGCCCCAGCGGCCGCGGCGCCTCCGGCACCAGCGCCACACCGTCCAGCCGGCCCCCGGCGACGACATCCATCCGCCACCCGTCACCCACACCGGCCGGCGGCACCAGCACCCCACCCGCCGACATCCGCACCAGACGCGGCACCCAGGGCTCTCCCCGGCGCACGGCGAGTTGGGATTCCTCGCCCGTGATGAGGGCCGGGTTCAGCTCCGTGTCGTCGACGTCGATGAGCGAGAGACGGCCGGGGTGCTCGTTCATCGCGGAACGGACGAGGCCCCAGACGCCCGCGCCGGTGGGGTCGGTGGTCTCGCCGGGCAGTACGGAGACGGCACCCGAGGTCACGATCACCAGGCGGGTGCCGGTGAGCCTCGGTTCGGCCAGCCACCGCTGCACGGCGGTGAGCGTGCCGGTGAGGACGTCCGCCACGGGGCCGGTGCCGATGGGCAGCACGGCGCGCCGGGGGGCGTCGGATCCGGTGTCGATCGCGGTGATCAGCGCGTCCACGCTGGGGTGGGTGGTCGCGGTGGTGAGGCCGGGAAGCGGATCGCCGAGCACGACGGTGCCGTCGGGCGAGCCGTCGCTCGTCGGTGCCGTGCTTCGGGACCATGCCAGCCGGTAGAGGTGCTCCGCCCCGGTCGGCGTCCGCCGGTCGGCGAGGTCGGCCGTGTCGACGGGGCGCAGGAGGAGGGAGTCGACGGTGGTGACGGGGTCGCCCTGCGCGTCGGCTACCCGTAGGGCGATCTCGCCGTCGCCGCGGAGTCGGATGCGTGCCCGGACGGCCGGTGCGCCGACCGCCGAGAGGGTCACCCCGGACCACAGGAACGGCAGGAGGGCACGGTTGTCGTCGCCGGCCGGGCGCAGGGCGAGGGTGTGCAGGACGGTGTCGAGGAGCGCGGGGTGCAGGCCGAAGGCTTCGGCGCCGTCGGCGACGGGTTCGGGCAGGGCTGCTTCCACGTACCAGTCGTCGCCGGCCCGCCAGGCCCGGCCGATGCCCTGGAAGGCGGGGCCGTAGCGCAGGCCGACGTCGGCCAGCCTGTCGTAGAGGCCGGTGAGGTCGGCGGGTTCGGCGCCCGCGGGGGGCCAGGCACGCAGGTCCCAGGGTTCGACCGGGGTGGTGCCGGTGCTGACGGTGCCGGTGGCGTGCAGGGTCCAGGCCTGGTCGACCTCCGCGTCCTCGGTGCGGGAGAAGATCCGTACCGGGCGGCGGCCGTCGTCGTCCGCGGTGTCGATGACGATCTGTACTTGTACCGCGCCCTGTTCGGGGAGGACGAGCGGGGCCTGGAGGGTGAGTTCGTCGAGGTGGTCGCAGTCGACGCGGAGGCCGGCCTGGAGGGCGAGCTCGACGAGGGCCGTGCCCGGGGCGACGGTCGCTCCGCCCACCACGTGGTCGGCGAGCCAGGGGGTGGCGGGGAGGGAGAGCCGGGAGGTGAGCAGGACGGTGCCGGAGCCCGCGACGGTGACGGCGGCGCCGAGCAGCGGGTGGCTCGCGACGCCGAGTCCGAGGCCGCGTGCGTCGGTGCCGGGCCGGCCGGCGTCGAGCCAGTAGCGGCGGCGCTGGAAGGCGTAGGTGGGCAGGTCGGTGCGGCGGGCGCCGGTGCCGTGGAACACGGCGGCCCAGTCGGCGGCGGCGCCCCGTACGAACGTCTCGGCCAGTGCGGTCAGCACCGACGCGGACTCGTCGCGGCCCTCGCGGAGGGTGGCCACGGCGGGTGTGTCGGGTGCGGTGGACTGCGCGAGGCCCGTGAGGACGGGGTCGGCGCCGATTTCCAGGAAGCGGGTGACACCCAGCCCGGTGGTGGCGGTGCGCACGGCGTCGTGGAAGCGGACGGCTTCGCGGACCTGTCGTACCCAGTAGTCCGGTGTGGCCCAGTCGTCGTCGGCGGCGCGGCCGGTGAGGGTGCTGACGACCGGAAGCAGGGGCGGACGGTGGCGCAGCCCGGCGACGGTCTCGGCGAACTCGGCCAGCATGGGTTCCATCAGCGGCGAGTGGAAGGCGTGCGAGACCCGCAATCGGGTCACCCTGAGCCCTCGCTCGCGCGCGGCCGCCATGGTCTGCTCGACGGCCTGTTCGGCACCGGAGACGACGACCGCGTGCGGCGCGTTGACGGCCGCGACGACGGCCGTGCCGTGGTCACCGGCGGTTGGGAGCAGGTCCGCGACCTCGGCTTCGCCGGCCTCGATCGCCGCCATGGCCCCGCCCTCGGGCAGTGCCTGCATGAGCCGGGCGCGGGCGGCCACCAACCTTACGGCGTCCGGGAGTTCGAGGGCGCCCACGGTGTGGGCGGCGACGATCTCGCCGATGGAGTGGCCGATGACGACGTCGGGTTCCGCTCCCCAGTCGCGCAGCAGGGCGACGAGCGCGCTCTCGACGGCGAAGAGGGCGGCCTGGGCGTAGCCGGTGCGGTCGAGGAGCGCGGCCTCGGGCGTGCCGGGGGCGGCGAAGCAGACGTCGCGCACGGGGACGGTGAAGTCGGGTGCGCCCTGGAGTTCGGTGTCGAGGAGGGCGCAGATCTCGTCGAAGGCGCGGGCGTACTCGGGGTGCGCGGCGTGCAGTTCGCGGCCCATGCCGAGCCGCTGGCTGCCCTGGCCGGTGAACAGCCAGGCGGTGCGGCCCTCGGTGGCGATGCCGGACACGACGGTGGCCGCACCCGGTGTGCCTGCACCGGTGCCGGTGCCCGTGCCCGTGAGGTCGTCGAGCGCCGCGTGCAGGGTGGCGCGGTCGGGGCCGAGGACGACCGCGCGGTGTTCGAGGACGGATCGGCCGGTGGCGAGGGTGTGGCCGATGTCGAGCGCGGAGGCGTCGGAGGCGGTGAGGTGGGCAGCGAGCCGTTCGGCCTGTGCTTCGAGTGCGGCGGCGCTGCGGGCGGTGAGCACCCATGGGACGTGGGGCAGGCGGCGGGGCGGGGCGGTGGTGCCGGCCTCTTCGTCGGACGAGTCGAGACCGTCGGACGTACCGGACCTGTCGGACGTACCGGGTGTGCCGGAGGTGTCGGACGAGTGGGGCGTGTTCTGCGGTGCGGGGGGTTCTTCCAGGACGACGTGGGCGTTGGTGCCGCTGATGCCGAAGGAGGACACGCCGGCCCGGCGCGGCCGCTCGCCGCGCGGCCAGGCGCGTTCCTCGGTCAGGAGCCGTACGGCCCCGGCGGACCAGTCGACGTGCGAGGAGGGTTCGTCGGCGTGCAGGGTGCGCGGCAGCCGCTCCTCGCGCAGCGCCATCACCATCTTGATCACGCCGGCCACACCGGCGGCGGCCTGCGTGTGCCCGATGTTCGACTTGACCGACCCGAGCCACACGGGGTCGTGCGCGTCGCGTCCCTTGCCGTAGGTGGCGAGGAGGGCCTGTGCTTCGATGGGGTCGCCCAGGCGGGTGCCGGTGCCGTGCGCCTCGACGGCGTCCACGTCTGCCGTACCGAGCCGGGCGGCCTGCAGGGCGCGGCGGATGACGCGCTGCTGGGACGGGCCGTTGGGGGCGCTGAGGCCGTTGGAGGCGCCGTCCTGGTTGACGGCGCTGCCCCGGACGACGGCCAGGACGGGGTGGCCGAGGCGCTGGGCATCGGAGAGGCGTTCCAGGACGAGGACGCCGGCGCCCTCGGCCCAGCCGGTGCCGTCGGCGCCGTCGGCGAAGGCCTTGCACCGGCCGTCGGCGGCCAGTCCGCCCTGCCGGGAGAACTCGACGAACGTGGTGGGCGCCGCCATCACGGTGACGCCGCCGGCGAGTGCCGTGGAGCACTCGCCGGTGCGCAGCGACTGGCAGGCGAGGTGCAGGGCGACGAGGGAGGAGGAGCAGGCGGTGTCGATGGTGACGGCGGGGCCTTCGAATCCGAAGACGTAGGAGATCCGTCCGGAGAAGACGCTGCCCGCGTTGCCGTTGGCGAGGAAGCCTGCGACGTCCTTGGGCACCTCCTGCAGCCGGGCCGCGTAGTCGTGGTACATGAGCCCGGCGAACACTCCGGTCGCGGTGCCGCGCAGGGACAGCGGGTCGATGCCGGCGCGTTCCAGGGCCTCCCAGGAGGTCTCCAGCAGGAGCCGCTGCTGCGGGTCCATGGCGAGCGCCTCACGGGGGCTGATGCCGAACGCCTCCGCGTCGAACTCGGCCGCGTCGTGCAGGAAGCCGCCCTCGCGGGTGGCGGAGGTGCCCGCCGCCCGGTCGGCGTCGGCGGCGAACAGGGCGTCGAGGTCCCAGCCCCGGTCGGTGGGGAACGGCGTGATGCCGTCGCCGCCGCCGCTCACCAGCCGCCACAGGTCCTCGGGCGAGGCGACGCCGCCCGGGAAGCGGCAGCCCATGCCGACGATCGCGATCGGCTCGTGTTCCTTGGCCTCGGCCTCGCGCAGACGAAGGTGGGCGTCCTGGGCGTCGGCGATCGCACGCTTGAGGTATTCGCGGAGCTTTTCCTCGTTCGCCATCTGTTCCTTGTCCTTCGAAAGTGCGCGGAGAGCCGAGTAGGGGGGAGGTCAGCGGGCGGTCAGTCGGTCGCCCAGGGCTTGTCGTCGAGGAGTGCGAACAGTTCGTCGTCGCTGGCGTTGTCGAGCTCGACCCGGTCGCCCTTTCCGCCGTCCTCGGCGGCGGCCGTCGACCAGGTGGTGAGCAGTTGCTGAAGACGGTGCCCGATCTCCGTGCGCACGTCGTGGTCGGCGGCGGGCGCGGTCTCGGTGAGGACGGTGCGGAGCTTGTCCAGCTCACCGAGGAGGAAGGCGGCGCCATCGTCGTCGGCGGGGGCCAGTTCCGCCGCGAGGTGGTCACGGAGGGCGCGGATCGTCGGGTGGTCGAAGATGAGGGTGGCGGACAGTTGCAGCCCGGTCGCGGCGTTGAGCCGGTTGCGCAGGTCGACGGCGGTGAGCGAGTCGAACCCGAGGTCCTTGAAGGCGCGCGACGGGTCGATCGGACTGGCGGAGCCGTGGCCGAGGACGCCGGCGACCTGCGACTGGACCATTTCGAGAAGGACCCGGTCGCGCTCGGCGGGGCTCAGTCCGCGCAGCCGTTCCGCGAGCCTCTCCGCGCTGCCGTCGGGCCCTGCCGCGCTGCCGGCGGTGGGTCGCTGCCGTCCGGCCGGTACGAGGTCGCGCAGCACCCACGGCACCTGATCGCGCCGCCCCGCGAGCGCCGACGTGCGCAGGGCGACGGGGACGGCGGTCGGCTCGTCGACGAACAGCGCGGCATCCAGCAGGGCCAGGGCCTCCTCGGTGGAC
>NZ_JBVITR010000109.1:0-5921 GCF_055574875.1 Streptomyces sp. NPDC034670 | reverse complement strand
ACTCCGCAGCCCAGCAACCGACTTCAGTCATGCTCTCCACACCGGGACAACGACAATCACCAGCTCAGGACACGATCCGCTGCTGGAGTACTAGGACCAGCGGCGCAGCGCGGCCCGGGCCGGCAGTGTGACCGCCAGCAGGGCCAGGCCGCCGGCGGCGACCGCGAAGCATCCGTACACCAGCGGAGGCACGTACGGCATGTCACCGGTCACGCCGCTCATCATCGGGATCAGCGTGGCCGCGGCGATCGCGGAGCCGAGGACCAGGCCCACCACGGCGACCAGCAGACCTTCCCAGCGGAGCATCGTCATCACCTGACGCCGGGTGGAGCCGACGAGGCGCAGCATGCCCAGCTCGCGGCGGCGGTCCAGGACCGTCATCACCAGGGTGTTGACCGCGGCGACGGCGGCGAACCCGCCGAGGACCGCGGCCATGGTGTTGTTCATCCAGGCGCCCAGCTTCGCGTCGCGGTTCTGCTCGGTGGCGTAGCCGGAGGCGTCGGTGACCTCGCCCAGGGCGGTGAGCGACTTCTCCGAGCCGCCCCGTACCAGGAGCGTGTTGTCGAAGCCCGAGGTGACGTGCCCGGCCAGGGACGCCCGGTCCATGGTCACCGTGGCCAGGCCGAGGCCGCGGTCGTAGACCGCGACGATCTCGGGGCTGACCTCCGTCCCGTCGGGGAGGTAGAGCGGGAGCCGGTCGCCGACACCGGCGTCCGCCGAGGTCGCCAGGGTCTTGCCGATGGCGATACGCCCCTCGCCGAGCCGGTCGAGGCTGCCGTCGCGTACGTCCAGGTCCTGCACCTTCGCCAGCTCGGCGCCAGAGCCGGTGACGCCCTGGGTGGCCGCGCCCTGGAGCGACTTGAACTCGCCGGAGCCGGTCGGCACCAGCACCTGCGTGTTCAGCAGCCCGACGGCCGCCTCCACGCCCGGCGCGCGGGCGGCGCGTGCCGCCGCGTCCACCGGGAGCCCGGCCGGGTCCGTCACCACGTGGTCCGCGGTGATGCCCGCGCGCAGCTGCTTGTCGGCGGCGTGGGTCTCGCTCGTGTGCATGAACACGAGGGTCGAGGAGAAGGCCACGGCGAGCACGATCGGGGTGATCGCGGAGGCGAGGCGGCGGGCGTTGGTACGGGAGTTGACGGCCGCGAGCTCGGCGGACGGGCCCGCGCCGCGCAGCGGGAGGCCGAACAGGCCGGCGCACAGCCGTGCCACCAGCGGGCCGAGCAGCCCGACGGCGAGCATGAAGAGCATGACGACGCCGAGGGCGGCGCCGGCCGCGTCGTCCCCGGCGGAGCGGGCGGACACGCCGGTGAGGATCGTGCCTCCGACGAGGGCGCCGACGCCGAGGAGGGTACGGACCAGACCGGGCCGCAGCCGCTCCACCGACGCGTCCGACAGCGCCTGTCCGGGCTTGATCTTCGCGGGCCGGCGCCCGGCCGTCCAGCCTGCGCCGAGCGCGGTGAGCAGCCCCATGACGACGGCGGCGAGCAGCGGAAGCCCGGAGACGTGCAGGTCCACGGCGCGCGGGATGGTGCCCCGGTCCTGGAGCTGCCCGAACCACCAGTGGGCGAGCCCGATGCCGGGCAGGCAGCCGATGATCCCGGCGAGCGGCGCGACGAGCAGTGCTTCGGAGGCGACCGCGCGGCGGACCTGCCGCGGGGTGGCGCCGACGGCGCGCAGCAGGGCGAACTCGCGGGCCCGCTGACCGACCGAGAGCGCGACGGTTCCGGCGGCCGTGAAGACCGCGACGATGGCGGCGATGCCGCCGAAGGAGCCGCCGATTCCGAAGAGCATCACCTTGGCGTACCCGAGGCCCGGGTCCTCGACGGCACCGCGGTCGTCGCCGGTGTGGACCTGGACGCCGGAGCCGGCCAGGGCCTGCTTCACGGCGCCGGCGAGGGCGTCGGCGCCGGTGCCGTCCTCCGCCAGCACGATGACGGCGTCGGCCTTGCCGGGATGCCCGGCGAGCACGGGGGCCTGGGTGTCGGCGAACCAGGTCAGGGCGCCCGCGTCGCCGGAGTCGCGGGCGGTCTCCGCGGGGCCGGCCTCGGCGACGCCAGCGACGCGGAAGTCCTGCCGGCCGGCGGCGGTCTCCAGTACGACGGTGTCGCCGACCGCGGCGTGCGCGGCGCGGGCCGTTTTCGCGTCGAGGACGACTTCCCCCTCGCGGGGTGCGGAGCCGGTGGTCAGCGAGGTGCCGGTGAAGGTGTGCGAGCCCCATCCGTGCGCGGTGAGCACACCTCCCGGAACATTCAGTGCACGGGCGCCGGCGTCCGTCGCGCGCACCGGGAAGGTGAAGTCCGCGACGGCGGTGGCCGCACCCGGCGCCCCGGCGGCCTTCGCAGCCAGCCCGGCGTCCATCCGTGCCGTGTCCGGCAGGGGCGTCGCCTCCTTCTCGCGGTCCTCGCCGCTGCCGGTGACGACGTACTTGTTCTGGTCCGCCGCCGCGACGACCGGCGCGTTCGCGTACCGTTCCGGCGGCACGGAGGCGCGCAGGCTGGTCTCGAGCAGGATTCCGCAGGCCGAGACGATCAGTGCGGACATCAGCAGCGCGAGGAAGGTCCCCGCGAAGGACGCGGGCTTGAAGCGGACGGCCTCACGGGCGAGTCCGTTGGGGCGCCTCACGCCGCCACCCCCGCCATCGCACCGGAGCGGGAGGCGCGCGAGGTGAGCACGGCCATCCGTGCCGCGATCTGTTCCGCCGAACCGCGCTCGAGGTGGTCGGCGAAGGCGCCGTCGGCGAGGAACAGCACACGGTCGGCCCAGGCGGCCGCGGCCGGGTCGTGGGTGACCATGACAACGGTGGCGCCCAGAGCGTCCACCGCGTTGCGCAGCAGGCCGAGGACCTCGGCGGCGGTGCCGGTGTCGAGGGCGCCGGTGGGTTCGTCCGCGAAGATCACGTCGGGGCTGGTGACCAGGGCGCGGGCGACGGCCACGCGTTGCTGCTGACCGCCGGAGAGCTCTCCGGGCCGGCGCTTCGCCTTGTCGGCGAGTCCGACCCGGGCGAGCACCGCGGCCGCCCGGCGCCGGTCCTGGCGCTGCCCGGCCAGGCGCATAGGCAGCAGCACGTTCTGCTCCACGGTCAGCGACGGCAGCAGGTTGAACGCCTGGAAGACGAAGCCGAGGCGGCTGCGGCGCAGCTCGGTGAGCTCGTTCTCACTCATGCCGGTGATCTCCGTGCCGCCGAGGCGCACGGATCCCGCCGACGGCCGGTCGAGCCCGGCAGCGCACTGCAGGAAGGTGGACTTGCCTGACCCGGACGGGCCCATGACCGCGGTGAACGTGCCGCGCGGCAGGGCGAGGTCGATGCCGGCGAGGGCGTGCACCGTGCCCGCCCCGTGGCCGTACTGCCGCCGGACGTCGCGCAGTTCGACGGCGAGACCGGGCGTGGCGGCCGGGGCCTTGGGCCGGTTGTCCGCCTTCTGCCGCTTGCCCCTGCGTAGCTTCATGTCCCGTCTCCCTCTCATGTGCACTTTCTGTGACGGGTGAAGAGTGCGGGGACGGCTGAGCGCCGGGCGTCATACCGGGGAGCCAATGTGGGGGTGCTACCGCGGTAGGGGGCGGGGGGTGGTCCTACTCGCCCGGAGCGACCAGCCCCGACTCGTAGGCGAAGACCACCGCCTGGGCGCGGTCGCGCAGGTCAAGCTTGGTCAGGACGCGGCTGACGTGCGTCTTCACCGTCTGCTCAGCCAGCACCAGCGTCTGCGCGATCTCCCCGTTCGACTGCCCGCGGGCCACCAGCGTGAGGACCTCGGTCTCGCGTTCCGTCAGGCCTTTGAGCCGCAGCGCGGGCTTGCCCCGGACGGCGGGACGCTGCTTGGCGAAGTCCGCGATGAGGCGGCGCGTCACGGAAGGGGCGAGCAGCGCGTCGCCCGAGGCCACGACGCGGACCGCCGCGATGAGGTCGGCCGGCGGCGCATCCTTGAGGAGGAAGCCGCTCGCGCCCGCCCGGAGCGCCTCGTAGACGTAGTCGTCGACGTCGAAGGTGGTGAGCATCAGGATGCGCGGCCGGTGTGCCACACCGGGTGCCGGCTCCAGGAGGCGGCGTGCGGCCTCCAGCCCGTCCATCTCGGGCATCCGCACGTCCATCAGCACGACGTCCGGGTGGGTACGCCGGCTCAGCTCGACGCCCTGCGCGCCGTCGGGGGCCTCGCCCACCACGTCGATGTCGCTCTGGGCGGCCAGCAGGGCGGCGAAGCCGGCCCGCACCATGGCCTGGTCGTCGACGATGATGACGCGCGTCGTCATGTGAAGTCCTTTTCAGCCAAGGAAGTTCAGGGGAAGTTGGGCGGCGACCCGGAAGCCGCCGTCCGGTAGCGGCCCCGTGTCGAGGCTGCCGCCGACGAGCCGCACCCGCTCGCGCATGCCGACGAGGCCGTGCCCGGTGCCGCCCACCTCGAGCGGCCCGTCGGGTGGCTGGGGTGGCGGTCCGTTGACGACCAGGACGGTGAGCCGCGCACCGTCCTGCGGATCGGACTCCGTCACCGACAGCGACACCTGCGTGCGGGCACCCGGCGCGTGCCGCACGACGTTCGAGAGAGCCTCCTGGACAATCCGGTACGCGGACAGGCCGACCGCCTCGGGCACCTCGACGTCGCAGGGGGTGAACTCCACCGGCCCGCGGGCCCTCGCCGTCACTTCCACCAGCTGCCCGATCTGCGCCAGGCCCGGCTGGGGCACGAGCTCGCCGTGTGCCTCCTCATTGCGCAGCACGCCGAGGAGCCGTCGCATCTCGCCGAGCGACTCGCGCGCGGTCGCCGCGATGGACGTGAACTCCTCCCGCACGTCCGGCGGCAGCCTGTCGAGGCGGTACTCCGCGGTGTCCGCCTGCACCGTGATGACGGACATGTGGTGTGCCACCACGTCGTGCAGCTCGCGGGCGATCCGGGCGCGCTCCTCCAGCAGCGTCCGCCGGCCACGTTCGGCCTCGCTGATCGTCTCCTGCTCGACCAGCCTGCGCTGCACCTCGGACCGCTCGTGCAGCGCACCGCCCAGCAGGAGTGCGACGCCCCCGAGGATGGTGAACAGCAGGCCCATGGCGCCGAAGCCATGGGGCGCGACGAACCCCAGGGCCACGTTCGCGGTGGCCGTGGCCAGCCACACCAGCAGCAGTGTCCGGCGCCGCTCGCGCAGCCCCAGGGCGAGGCAGAGGCCGACGTACCCGACGATCTCCATGGGCGGGAACGGCCACAGCAGCCGCTCCTGGAAGTCGACGGTGAGCAGGGCGAGCGCCCCGGCGACGTCCGCGACGAAGACCACGTACCAGGCCTGCAGCGGCCGTACGACGGCGAGCAGCAGCGGCGCGGCCTGCGCGACGGCCAACCCGCCAGCGACGCCTCCGGTCAGGCCGTAGTCGGCGGTGAGGACCACGATGGTCGTGGGCAGCAGGGCGACGCACAGCACGAACGCCACGGCCCATGGCAGCAGCCGCACCCATCGCCGCGAGGCCCCCGCGAGCAGTGCGCGCGGGCGTTCCTCCTCCACTGAGGTCATGCGCACCAGCCTATGTGCGCCGCGACGGCGTCCGGAGTGGCGCAAGGCGTCGGCTCCTCAGATGTCGGCACGCAGCGGTTCTCCCACTTTGTACATGTGCCGCAGGGCCTGACGGCAGGAGTCGGCGAGGTCGGTCTCCGCGTAGGGGATGCCGAGGTCGCGGCAGCGTGCCTTCACCATGGACTGGGCGAGCCTCAGGTGCGGGCGGGGCATGCTGGGGAACAGGTGGTGCTCGATCCGGGGCACTGTCACGTTGACTGACCAGGTGGGATGATCTTCTGGTTGGTCATGCCGGGGAGGGGTCGTCCATGGACAGCGCGCCACCGTCGTACAAGGGGCATCGGTACCCGGTGGAGATCATCTCCCACTGTGTGTGGCTCTACCACCGCTTCCCGCTGTCGTTCCGGGAGGTCGAGGAGCTGCTGCTCGAG
>NZ_JBVITR010000108.1:0-6106 GCF_055574875.1 Streptomyces sp. NPDC034670 | reverse complement strand
GGTGTGCTGGACGCGCTGGCCGTGGCGCGTCGGGCCGCGGGGTTGCCGGCGGTGTCGCTGGCGTGGGGGATGTGGGAGACGGCGGACGGCATGGGGGGCACGCTGGGCGGGGCGGAGCTGGAGCGGATGGCCCGCCGGGGCTTTCCCGCCCTGGAGACCGGTCAGGGCCTGGCGCTGCTGGATGCCGCGCTGTTCGTCGACGAGCCGACCGCCGTCCCCGTCGCCCTGCGCCCCGCCGCACTGGCCGCCGTCCGGGACACACTCCCGGACGCATTTCCGGCCGTCCTGCACAGCCTCGTCCCCGCCTCGGACCGTCGGCGCCGCGCCGCCGGCCGAGGAGCGGGCGACGGCACCCTGGCCCGGCGACTGCGTGAGCTGTCCGCCGAGGAGCAGGAGCGCGAACTGCTGGAGCTGGTGCAGGGGCAGGTGGCGGCTGTGCTCGGCCATGCCTCGGCCGGGGCCGTGGATCCGGCGCGGGCCTTCAAGGACCTCGGGTTCGACTCGCTCACCGCCGTCGAGCTGCGCAACCGGCTCGGCTCGGCCACCGGCGTCACGCTCCCGGTGACCGTGATCTTCGACCACCCGACGCCGGCCGGACTCGCGACGTGGCTGCGGGAGGAGCTGACGGGCGGCCGCGACGCCGACGCGGCGGACGACCTGGAGCGCCGGGGGGCCGCGGCCTCCGTGCCGGGTGCCGACGAGCCGATCGCCGTCATCGGCATGGGCTGCCGTTACCCCGGTGGCGTGGACTCGCCCGAGGCACTCTGGGACCTGGTGACCAGTGGCGGCGACGGCATCGCTCCCTTCCCGCTGGACCGTGGCTGGGACCTGCGGGCCCTCGACGGTGTGGCCGCGGTCGGCGGGTTCGTGGACGGGGCCACCGAGTTCGACGCCGAGCTGTTCGGGATCTCCCCGCGCGAGGCCCTGGCGATGGACCCGCAGCAGCGGCTGCTGCTGGAGACCGCCTGGGAGGCCCTGGAACGCGCCGGCATCGACCCGACCTCGCTGAAGGGCTCGGCGACCGGCGTGTACGCGGGCGTGTCCGCCAACGGTTACGCCAGTGGCCAGGAGGACGACGAGGCCGACCCGGAGACCGACGGCTACCTCCTGACGGGCAGCACGCCCAGCGTCGCCTCGGGCCGGCTGTCGTACGTCTTCGGGCTGGAGGGCCCCGCCGTCTCCGTGGACACCGCGTGCTCCTCGGCGCTGGTCGCGCTGCACCTGGCCGCGCAGGCCCTGCGCGCCGGGGAGTGCGATCTCGCCCTGGCCGGTGGCGCCACCGTGATGGCGACGCCCGGCATGTTCCTGGAGTTCGCGCGGCAGGGCGGGCTGGCCGGTGACGGCCGCTGCAAGTCCTTCGCCGACGACGCCGACGGCACCGGCTGGGCCGAGGGCGGCGGCATCCTGGTGCTGGAGCGGCTGTCCGACGCCCGCCGCAACGGCCACCCCGTGCTGGCGGTCGTGCGGGGCAGCGCGGTCAACCAGGACGGCGCCTCGAACGGGCTGACCGCGCCCAACGGCCCGTCCCAGCAGCGCGTCATCCGCCAGGCCCTGGCCAACGCCGGAGTGCGGCCCTCGGAGGTGGATGCCGTCGAGGCGCACGGCACCGGTACCCGCCTGGGCGATCCCATCGAGGCGCAGGCGCTGCTCGCCACCTACGGCCAGGCCCGCGGCGACGACGAACCGCTCTGGCTCGGCTCCGTCAAGTCCAACCTCGGGCACGCCCAGGCGGGGGCGGCGGCCGCAGGCGTCATCAAAATGGTCATGGCGCTCCAGCGACGGCACCTGCCGAAGACACTGCACGTGGACCGGCCGTCCAGTCACGTCGACTGGGGGTCCGGAGCGGTACGCCTGCTGACCGAATCCCGTGACTGGCGGGTGACCGGTGACCGTCCGCGTCGTGCCGGCGTCTCGTCGTTCGGCATCAGCGGCACCAACGCGCACGTCATCCTCGAGGAGGCCCCGCCCGGCGCCACGCAGGCCCCGGCGGCGGGGGAGTCCGGCGGGAACGGCCGCGCGCCGCTCGCCCCCTGGTTGGTGTCCGGCCGTACGGCACAGGCCACCCGCGCGCAGGCGGCGCGACTCGCCGACTTCCTCGCCACCGGTCCCGAGCGCTCCCCGTACGCCGTCGCCCGTGCCCTGGCGACGAGCCGGGCCGTGCTGGACCACCGCGCCGTCGTCCTCGGTGCCGACATGCTCCGACTGCGTTCCGGGCTCGACGCGCTGGCCACCGACAGCCGGCCGGCCGACGGGCACGCGACCGTCGTGACCGGCACGGTCGGTGACGGACGCACCGCGTGGATGTTCACCGGCCAGGGCAGCCAGCGCCCCGGCACGGGGCGCGAACTCTACGCCAGTTACCCGGTGTTCGCGCAGGCCCTGGACACCGTGTGCGACCTGCTCGAAGCCGAGCTCGGTGGCCCCGAAGCCGGCTTCCCGCGTCCGTTGCGCGAGGTGCTGTTCGCCGAACCCGACGAGCGGCACACGCGGGACGCAAGGCACGACGACGGACTGCTCGACACCACCGGATACACGCAGACCGCGCTGTTCGCCCTCCAGGTCGCCCTCGTCGAACTCCTGCGGTCCTGGGGCGCCCGTCCCGACCTCGTGCTCGGCCACTCGGTCGGTGAACTCGCTGCCGCCTACACCGCCGGAGTCCTCGAACTCCGGGACGCCGTACGGCTCGTGGCGGCTCGCGCCCGGCTGATGCAGGCGTTGCCCGAAGGCGGGGCGATGGCCGCCCTGGAGGGCACGGAGGCCGAAGTCACGGAGCTGCTCGAAGGGCTCACCGGCACGGGCATCGGCTCCGGGCTCGGCTCCGGCACGGGACAGGTCGCCGTCGCCGTGGTCAACGGGCCGGACTCCGTCGTCGTCTCCGGTGCCGAGGGCCTGGTGGAGGAGGCGATGGCGGTGGCCCGGGAGCAGGGCCGTCGGGTGTCCCGGCTGCGGGTCAGCCACGCGTTCCACTCGCCGCTGATGGATCCCGTGCTCGACGAGTTCGCCGAGACCGCCGCCCGGATCGACTACCGTCGCCCGACGATCCCCGCCGTCAGCTCCGCGACCGGTGAGACCGTCACGACGGAATGGGCGACCGCCGGCTACTGGGTGGACCAGGTCCGCCGGCCGGTGCGGTTCCACGACGCGCTGACCACGGCCACCGGCGACCACGGCGCGACCCGGCTGCTGGAACTGGGCCCCGAACCCGTGCTCACCGCGCTCGCCAGGTCCGCGTCGGACGGCCGCAGCACCGCCACGGCCGTCCTGCGGGCCGGGCGCCCCGAGGCCGAGACCCTGCTGACGGCCGTCGCCGAGCTGTTCGTGCGCGGCATGAAGACCGACTGGGCCGCCGTCACCACGGCCTCCGACCCGGTCCGGGCCACGGGCTCCGGCTCGACCTCGGCCACGGCCGCTCCTGCCTCCACCCCTGCCACGGCCGGTGAGCCGGCCTCCGGTTCGGCGAGCGAGCAGGACGTCCCCGCCGAGGGGGCCGCGTCGCCCCGGGAACGCCTCGAACTGCCCACGTACGCCTTCCAGCGGCGCCGCTACTGGCTGCGCGACCGCAGGAGGCGGCGGCCCGGCGGCTCGGACCTCACCGGCCGTACCGGATCCGACGCCGGGTTCTGGAGCCTCGTCGAGGACGGCGACGCCGCCGCGCTCGCCGACCGGCTCGGCGTCACCCCGGACGCCTCCCTGGACACCGTGCTGCCGGTACTGTCCGACTGGCGCAGGCGGCAGCGGGAAGCGTCCGAGCTGACCGGCTGGCACTACACGGTCACCTGGAAGCCGGTCGGCGTACCGGCCGCCTCCTCCTCCGGTCTCACCGGCACCTGGCTGATCGTCGCCCCGGAGCACGAGAAGGCCGACCAGGACGGCTTCGTCGACCAGTGCGCGCAGGCCCTGCGGGACGCCGGCGCCGACGTCACCGTCCTGCCCGTCGGTCCCCGCGACAGCCGCACCGCGCTCGCCGCACGGCTGCGCGAACTCGCCCCGGACGGCGCGCTCTCCCTGCTCGCCTGGACCGAGGAGACCGCCGACGGCGACGAGGAACTACCGCCCGCCACCGGCCTGACCCTCCTCCTCGCACAGGCCTGGGCGGACGCGGCCGACGGAACCGGCGCACCCCTGTGGTGTGCGACCCGGTCGGCCGTGTCGGTCGGCACCGGGGACCCGCTCCACCACCCCGCGCAGGCCCAGCTCTGGGGGCTCGGCCGCAGCCTGGCCCTAGAGCACCCGGACCTGTGGGGCGGATTGACCGACCTGCCCGCCCGGCCCGGTCACCGGGACCTGAGCCGGCTCGCCCAGATCCTCGCCCACAGCGGGTCCGCCACCTGGCACGAGGACCAGCTCGCCGTCCGCGCGGGCGGCGTCTTCGCGGCCCGCTTCACCAGGGACGACAGCACCGGCCTCGCGGTCCTGCCACCCGCCGGTGACGACGGCACCGCGCCCGCGGGCTCGCCGGGCACGACGAGCACGCGCGGAACCGTGCTCGTCACGGGCGGCACCGGAGCCCTCGGCAGCCATGTCGCCCGTCGGCTCGCCCGGCGCGGCGCCGAACACCTGCTCCTCGTCTCCCGGCGCGGCGCGCAGGCCCCCGGCGCGACCGACCTGCGGGACGAACTCGTCGCCCTCGGCGCCCGCGTCACCCTGGCCGCCTGCGACCTCGGCGACCGCGACGCGGTCGGCCGACTGCTGGCTGACATCCCCGCGGAGATGCCGCTCACCGGTGTCGTCCACGCGGCCGGCACACCGGCCAACGGCGTCCTCGCCGACCTCACCCCGCAGCACCTCGCCTCCGCACTCGCGGCCAAGGCCACCGCTGCCGACCTGCTGCACGACCTGACCGCCCACGCCGACCTCGACTTCTTCGTCCTGTTCGCCTCCGTGGCCGGCGTCCTCGGCAACGCGGGCCAGGCCGCCTACGCCGCCGCCAACGCCCACCTCGACGCCCTCGCCCACCACCGCCGGGCCCTCGGCCTGCCCGCCACGTCCGTCGCGTGGGGGCCCTGGGCCGGGGACGGCATGGCCGCCGACCGGGCCGCCGAGGAACGCATCCGCCGGTCCGGCCTGCGGCTGCTGCCGCCCGAGCGCGCCCTCGCCGCACTCGACCAGGTGCTCGCGGCCGGCCGGCCCTGCACCACCGTGGTGGACGTATCCTGGGACCGCTTCGCCACCGCGTTCGCCCTCACCCGGCCCAGTGCCCTGCTCGCCGACCTCCCCGAGGCCGCGACCGCCACGCAACCCGGCATCGCCGCGCCGGGCGCCGGGACCGGCGACCTCGTCGGCCGACTGCGGGGCATGCCGCCCGCTGAACGGGAGCGCGCGCTGGCCGACTTCGTGCTGGCCCGCGTCGCCGCGGTCCTCGGCCACGAATCACCCGCGGCGATCGACGCCGACCGTGCCTTCAAGGACTTCGGCTTCGACTCGCTGACCGCCGTCGACCTGCGCAACCAGCTGATGGCCGGCACCGGGCTGCGGCTCGCGACCACCCTCGTGTTCGACCATCCCACCCCGGCCGGGCTCGCCCGGCACCTCCATGCCGAGCTGTTCCCGGACGACACCGCGGACACGACGCTGGAGGACGTCGACGAGGACCGCGTCCGCCGCCTGCTCGCCTCGGTCCCGCTCGCCCGCCTGCGCGACGCCGGCCTCCTCCCCGGCCTGCGCACCCTGCTGGCCGAGACCGACGGCGAACACGACAGCTCCGGGAACGACGACCGGGCCTGGGCGGACGGCGACCCGTCCGACGGCGAGGACCCCGCCATCGCCGACCTGGCCGTGGACGAACTGGTGCACCTGGCACTCGGCGAGGAGACGCCCACCGGCGACACCGACCGGGACCCCGGCGCCGACCTCGCCTTCGACCCCGACTTCGACGACCGAGACTGACAGAGGCACCGATGAGCGCACCGTACGAGAAGGTCGTCCAGGCCCTGCGGAAGTCCCTGGAGGAGACCGAGACGCTGAAGAAGCGCAACCGGCAACTCGTCGCCGCCGCCCGCGAGCCCATCGCGATCGTCGGTATGGCCTGCCGTTTCCCGGGGGGCGTCTCGTCCCCGGACGAGCTGTGGGAGCTGCTCGCCGAGGGCCGCGACGGCGTGACCCCGTT
>NZ_JBVITR010000107.1:0-6421 GCF_055574875.1 Streptomyces sp. NPDC034670 | reverse complement strand
ACTGCAGGGGGGACCCTGTGGGAGAGTAGGACGCCGCCGAACAATTGTTGGGGAGACCCCGCACCGATATGGTGCGGGGTCTTCTGCGTTTAGGGTCGAGATATGCGCTACGACCTCGTCATCTTCGACAACGACGGTGTTCTCGTCGACAGCGAACCGATTTCCAATCGGCTTCTGGCTGCCCACCTCACCGAGCTGGGGCACCCGACCTCGTACGAGGACTCCATCCGCGACTACATGGGTTCCGCCATGCACCGTGTGCACGATCTCATCGCGGAGCGGACCGGGCAGCAGCTGCCGGCGGACTTCGACGACGTGTTCCACGCCCGGGTCTTCGCCGCCTTCGAGCGGGAGTTGAAGCCGGTGGTGGGGGCCGTGGACGTACTCGAGAAGCTGACCGCGGACGCGGTGCCGTACTGCGTGGCCTCCTCCGGAAGCCACGAGCGGATCCGGGTGGGGCATCGGACGACGGGGCTCGACCGGTGGTTCGACGATGCGAGGATCTTCAGTTCGCAGGACGTGGGGCGGGGGAAGCCGGCGCCGGACCTGTTCCTGTACGCGGCCGAGCGGATGGGGGTCGCACCCGACCGGTGCGTGGTCGTCGAGGACAGCCCGCTGGGCGTCCGGGCGGCGGTCGCGGCCGGGATGGACGTGTACGGGTTCACCGCGATGACGCCCGCGGAGAAGCTGACCGGGGCCACGCGACTCTTCGGCGACATGTGCGAGTTGGCCGCGTTGCTCGACGAGAGCTGAACCGGGTTCCTCCTCGGACCGCCGTGCCGGTCCCGGCCGGTGCCGGGAGTCCCGCGACGGAGCGGCCGGTGAAGCGGGCACCGCCGAGCCGGGTGCTGCGGTGGTCGCGGCCGGAGGGCGCGGCCGTCGGGCTCGGGCGGCCGGTGCCGTCGCACCTGGTGATGACGGTGGCGTGCATCGGGGACCGGCGGTGTCCCACTGGAGTGCGAAGCACCTCCGTGCTTCGGCCGGACCGATACGGTGGCGGGCATGAGCGGCCGCGCACAGCTGATGTGGGACGAGGCAGTAACGGGCTACGACTTCGGCCGGGACCATCCGATGGACCCGGTCCGGCTCGCCCTGACCCGGAGTCTGGTCGGGGCCCTCGGGCTCGACCGCGAGGTGGAGGTGGTCGCGGCGAAGACGGCCGGGGAGTCGACGCTGCGGCTCGTCCACCGGCAGGACTACATCGACGCGGTGAAGGCCGCCTCCGCGGACCCGGGGGCCGCGGACCGGTCGTACGGGCTGGGGACGATCGACGATCCCGCGTTCGCCGGGATGCACGAGGTGTCGGCGCTGATCGCCGGGCAGTCGGTGGGGGCGGCGGAGGCCGTGTGGCACGGGGACGCCCTGCACGCGGTGAACTTCGCGGGCGGGCTGCACCACGCGATGCCGGGGGCCGCCTCCGGTTTCTGCGTGTACAACGACGCCTCGCTGGCCGTCGCCCGGCTGCTGGAGCTGGGCGCCGAGCGGGTCGCGTACGTCGACGTCGACGTGCACCACGGGGACGGGGTGCAGGCGGCGTTCTGGGAGGACCCGCGGGTGCTGACGATCTCGTTGCACGAGCATCCGCGGACGCTGTTCCCGCAGACCGGGTGGCCGGAGGAGACGGGGGCGGAGACCGCGGAGGGCAGCGCGGTCAACGTGGCCCTGCCGGCCGGGACCGGGGACGCCGGATGGCTGCGGGCGTTCCACTCCGTCGTGCCGGAGCTGCTCGCCCAGTTCCGGCCGCAGGTGCTGGTGACGCAGCACGGGGCCGACACGCACTTCGAGGACCCGCTGGCGCATCTGGCGGTGTCGCTGGACGCCCAGCGCGCGGTGCAGACGGCCTGCCACGAGCTGGCGCACACGTACGCCGACGGGCGGTGGGTGGCGCTGGGCGGCGGCGGGTACGCGGTGGTGGAGGTCGTGCCGCGGTCCTGGGCCCACCTGGTGGGGATCGCGGCCGGACGGCCCGTGGAGCCCACGACGATGATCCCCGAGAGCTGGCGGCAGGAGGTCTACGCCCGGACCCGGCAGCCGGCGCCGCGGCGGATGACCGACGGGCGGTGGCCGGTCTCCTGGGCGGCGTGGGACGCGGGGTACGACCCGGCGGACCGCCTGGACCAGGCGATCCTGGCGGCGCGGCGCGCGGTGTTCCCGCTGCGGGGGCTGCTGGCGTAGGCCAGGGGGCCGGGGCCCGGGCGCGCGGGTCCGGGGAGCCCGGGGGCGGGTGCCGGAGGGTGCGGGGCCGTGGGGCCGTTACGCCGACCGTGCGGTGTTCGCCGGTTCCGGGCACGTCCCGCCCCCGTGTCCCGCACCATCGTGTCCGTGCCGACCACCGCCGACCTCCGTGCCCACCTCCTGGCCGCCCGGCTCGCCGGGGTCGTGGGCACCACGCGGGAGGAGAGCCTGCGGAGCTACCGGCTGTTCGCCGCCCGGGACCCCCGGGTGCTGATCGGCCTGGATCCCGAGGGGGCCTGGGAGGAGCGGGAGCTGCTCGCGCTGATGGCGCGGAGGTGCGGGGTCTCGGCCGACCCCGGCCGTACTTCCGGCCAGGAGGTGATCGACCCCGAGCGGACCCTGGCCGCCCTGGACGCCTGCGCGGGGCGGCTGGCGGCCGTCGCCCGTCGGGGTGCGCCCGTGCTTCTCGGCACCGGTCACCCGCATCGGCTGCTCGGTTTCTACGCCGCTCTGGCAGACGCGCTGTCGGCGGCGGGATGTGCCGTCCTCACCCCGGCGCAGGGTCGCTGTGTCGACATAACGACCCGGTTCGGTCTACGTACGTACAACCTCGACTACGTACGGGGAGTCGGGCTCGTCCGCGGGGCCGCCCCGCAACGCCCCGGTTGTGAGCCCGGCGCACACACGCACTCCCCCCTCCCGGTTCGGGCCGCGCTCGACGCGGCCGCGGCGGTCGGCGGGCCGCTTCCGGAGCTGGTGATCGGGGACCACGGATGGGTCTGCGGGGCAGGTCAGCTGGGGTTCGAGGCCGTCGCGCTGGCCGATGTGAACGACCCGGCCCCGTTCGTCGGGGAGGCCGAGGGTGTCGTGTCCCTCGTCGTTCCACTTGACGACGGGGCGCGGTCCGGTCACTACCTGCCGCTGACCCGCTACGTACTCAAACGGGCGTGTCTGTCGCAGTAGGCCGCCGATGGGTGCACCTCTTCCCCACTCGCATCACCCGCCCCTACATTGGGGAGTGAGCACGCAGCGACGAAGAGTCACCGGAAGGGGAAGCCGGTGGCCGTCGAGTGCGGAAGGTGCAGGTGTGTCATGGCTGCAGCTGGCGAAAGGCCTCTGAACGAGGTTCAGTTCCTTACCGTGGCGGAGGTCGCCTCGGTGATGCGAGTGTCGAAGATGACCGTGTACCGGTTGGTGCACAGTGGTCATCTGCCCGCGATCCGGGTGGGGCGGTCCTTCCGCGTCCCCGAGCAAGCGGTTCACGACTACCTCCGCGAGAGCTATGTGGGGGTGGAAACCGCCTGACGGCGCGTCGGGGAGTCCTGTTCGGGGCACTCGTGGGGCTCCCCGGTCACCTCGATTACGACCTCAGCGCTCGGGCGGGTAGGCTAGCCCCTCGTAGGTCGTGTGGGCCCATGGCGCCCAAACACCGAGTGATGAGAAGTGAGCGAGGGTAGTCGTGGGCTCTGTTATCAAGAAGCGGCGCAAGCGGATGGCCAAGAAGAAGCACCGCAAGCTGCTCAAGCGCACGCGCGTTCAGCGTCGCAACAAGAAGTAAGCGACGCCGCGGAAGCGTGTCCAGTGGCCCCCCACCGCACTCCGGTGGGGGGCCACTGCCGTCTCGCGGGGGTTTTCGGGGTTTTCCCGGGCGTCTGCGGGGTTCCCGGGTGTTCTCCAGGGTCCCCGGTCCCCCGGACGCCCTCGAAGCTCCCTCGGGCGTTCTCGGCGCTCCCGGGCGGCGGGGCGCCCGGCCCGGTGCGTTCGTACGTCCGGGGCCGTCGTCACTTCACGCGTCGGGTGGACACCGCAGAGCGACGGCGACCCGCTAAGTTGACCGTCGGGGACAGGGCGAGAGGAAGGCGCTGATCTTGGGAAAGGTCGTGCTCGTGACCGGAGTGGCCCGCCAGCTGGGGGGCCGTTTCGTCCGGCGGATCCAGCGTGATCCCGAGGTGGAGCGGGTCGTCGCGGTGGACGCGGTCCCGCCCGAGCACCACCTGGGCGGCGCCGACTTCGTCCAGGCCGACATCCGCCAGCCCACCATCGCGCGGGTGCTCGCCGAGACGGGTGCCGACACGGTCGTCCACCTCGACGTCACGGGCACGCCGCTCGGCAGCGGCGGCCGGGCCGCGCTCAAGGAGACCAACGTCATCGGCACCATGCAGCTGCTCGGTGCCTGTCAGAAGTCCCCGCAGGTCAAGCGGCTGGTCGTGAAGTCCAGTACGAACGTCTACGGTTCCGCGCCCCGTGATCCGGCGGTCTTCGGCGAGACGACCCCGCCCAAGTCGCTGCCCAGCGGCGGCTTCGCGAAGGACACGGTCGAGGTCGAGGGCTACGTGCGCGGGTTCGCGCGCCGCCGTCCGGACGTCGCGGTGTGCGTGCTGAGGTTCGCCAACATCCTGGGCCCCACCGCGGACAGCCCGCTCGCCGCGTACTTCTCGCTCCCGGTCCTGCCGACCGTGTTCGGCTACGATCCGCGGCTGCAGTTCGTGCACGAGGACGACGTGATCGAGGTGCTGCGGATCGGCTCGCACGAACCGAGGCGCTCCACGCTCAACAGCGGTACCTTCAACATCGCCGGCGACGGCGTCCTGCTGCTCTCCCAGTGCTCCCGGCGGCTCGGCCGGCCCACCGTCCCCCTGTTGCTCCCCGCGGTCACCTGGGCGGGGTCGCTGGTGCGTACGCTGGGGATGACGGACTTCTCGCCCGAGCAGATCCGGTTGCTCACGCACGGACGGGTGGTGGCGACGGACCAGATGCGCGAGACGCTGGGCTTCACTCCGAAGTACACGACTGCGGAAACGTTTGGGGACTTCGTGCGCAGCCGCGGCCCCGGGCTGCTTCCGCCCGAGGCCCTCGCGAGGGCCGTCGACCGGATCGCCGCGCTTTCCCTGCCGGGCAGCCCGGGCGGCGGCCACCCCCCGACGCAGAGCCCGACGCAGAGCGCCAACTGAGGAGCGCAGCAACGATGGCGGACGCCAAGGTCATTCCGTTCGACGACGACCGCTCCCGTGGGGGCGCCGCGCAGCGCCCGTCGCGCCGCCGGGGCGGTGCGGGGAGCCGGCGCCCGGGCACGCAGCCCGCGGCGGTGGGGGAGGTGCAGCCCCTGCCGGGCGTGGCGTCCGCGGAGGAGGACGCCGCCATGCCCCGGGAGGGGGAGCCGTCCCCGCCGCCGGCCGGTGACGGCACCGGCGGGCTGGAACGGCGCGTCGCGAGCGGTCTGGCCTTCCTGCGCCGCCGCCTCACCGGGGAGTACGAGGTCGACGACTTCGGCTACGACGAGGAACTCACCACCCAGGTCCTGATGTCCCTGCTGCGCCCGGTGTACGAGAAGTACTTCCGGGTGGAGGTGAAGGGCATCGAGAACATCCCGTCCCGGGGCGGCGCCCTGATCGTCGCCAACCACTCCGGGACGCTGCCGCTGGACGGCCTGATGATGCAGGTCGCCGTGCACGACCATCATCCGGCCGACCGCCACCTGCGGCTGCTCGCGGCCGACCTGGTGTTCGTGCTGCCGGTGGTGAACGAGCTCGCCCGCAAGCTCGGGCACACCCTGGCCTGCGCGGAGGACGCCGAACGCCTCCTCGCCCAGGGGGAGCTGGTGGGGGTGATGCCGGAGGGCTTCAAGGGCATCGGCAAGCCCTTCGGGGAGCGGTACAAGCTCCAGCGGTTCGGCCGGGGCGGGTTCGTGTCCACCGCGCTGCGCCAGGGCGTCCCGATCGTCCCGTGCTCGATCGTCGGGGCGGAGGAGATCTATCCGATGATCGGCAACGCGAAGACGCTCGCGAGGCTGCTGGGTTTCCCGTACTTCCCGCTGACGCCGACCTTCCCGTGGCTGGGACCGCTCGGTGCGATCCCGCTGCCCACGAAGTGGACCATCCAGTTCGGGGAGGCGATCCCGACGGACGGGTACCCGCTGGAAGCGGCGGAGGACCCGATGCTGATGTTCAACCTGACCGACCAGGTGCGGGAGCAGATCCAGCACACGCTGTACAAGCTGCTGGTCCAGCGGCGGTCGGTGTTCTTCTGAGGGTTCTTCCGAGGGTTCTTCCGAGGCGGTCGCCGGTCCTTCCGGGGCGGGGCGCCGTGAGGGGTTTTTCCGGCGGTTCCGGGAGGCGCGCACGCGGGGGAAGGGGGGGGGGGGGGGGGGGGGGGGAGGGGGGGTGGGGGGGGGGGGGGGGGGGGGGGAGTTCCAATTGCCCTGTGCCTCCCGGCATCCTGTCACTCCGCATTGCTTGGGTGGGTATGG
>NZ_JBVITR010000106.1:0-7257 GCF_055574875.1 Streptomyces sp. NPDC034670 | reverse complement strand
ACCGCCAGCCTGGCGAACACGCTCCTCCGCCCATTCCGGAGCCCTTCCCCCCCCCCCCCCCCCCCCCCCACGCCCCCCCCCCCCCCCCCCCCCCCCCCCCCACCGCCGAGCAGGTCCTGCACTGGTGCCTGGAGGACCGCGCGGCGCAGGACGCGGTGGCCGCGGCCGAGTCCGCGCGGGCGCTCGTGCTGTCCGCGGGCAGCGCGTCCGCCACCGTGCCGCAGCTGCTGGACGAGGCCGGTGAACCCGGACTCGCCGAAGCGTGGCGGCAGGCCTCCCGGCGGAACACGGCCCGCAGGTTCGTCCGCCTCCCGCCGCACGGCGCGGGCCCCCGGGCCGACGGCCCCGCCCCGGCGGGAACGGGCGGCCTCCCCGGCCCGCGCGGCGACGGCACGGACACACCCGGCGTCGTCCCGATCGCTCCCGGCGGCGCCTGTGCGGGGGACCTGCCCGGGATTCCCGACGACCTGCGGCACCGCGCGCTGGAGGTTCTGTACCGCCGCGTCGGCGGTGCGGCGAAGACGCCGCTGGTCCGTGCCCCCTCCCGCACCCTCATCGGCGAGGCGCTCGCGCGGCTCGGCGCGGACGGGCTGGTCTACCTCGTCGCCGGTGAGCAGGGCGGCTCCGGGTGGGCGCTGCTCGTACGACCCGACGGAAGCGGCCACGTCCTCCCTCTCCGGCGACTCGTCCGCCCGGGGCCGCTCGACGCGTTCCTGACCGCACACGACGCCCACGTGGCCGCCGGGACGGACGGCGACCGCTCCCGGTCGAGGGCCGCGTGGCGCTCCGCCCTGCACGCGGTGTGCGACTGGGCCTGGCCCGCCGTCGTGAGCCCGGTCCTCGAGGAGTTCGGTCCGCGGGGCGGCGGAAACCGCGCACCGCGTCGCGGCCGTGCCGGCGCCCCGGCGGAGGGGAGCTGTCCCCGGCTCTACCTGGTTCCCACCGGCCCGCTCGGACTCGTGCCGTGGCACGCCGCGCGAAGGCCGGACACCGGCACGCCCGGGCGGTACCGGTACGCGGTGCAGGACGCGGCCTTCTCGTACGCGGCCTCCGGACGCGAGCTGATCCAGGCCGCCGACCGGCCGTGCGCCGGAGCGGACGCCGCCGCCGTCGTCGTACGGGACCCCACCGGGGACCTGGAGCACGCCCGCCGGGAGGCCGAGGGCGTCCGGGCGGGCTGGCCCGGGCCCGCCACGCTCCTGGGCGGCAAGGGCACCCCGGACGCGTACGCGGCCACACCGAGCCGCGTCCTCGCGGCCCTCCCCGGCCGGAACTCCGCCCCCTGCGCCCTGCTGCACCTGGCCTGCCACGGAGCCCTGGTCCGGCCACCGACCGCGTCCCACCTGCTGCTCGCGGGTGGACAGCGGCTGACCGTCCGCCGTCTCCTCGAGCCCCCGCCCCGCCACCCCGGGCAGGACGGACGGGAACCCGGCCCCCTGGCCGTCCTGTCCGCCTGCGCCACGGGGGTGCCCTCCGAGGACCACGACGAGGCGCTGAGCCTGGCCACCGCCTTCCTCGCCGCCGGAGCCTCCGCCGTCGTCGGCTCCCTCTGGCTCGTCGACGACCGGCGGACCGCCGACCTCATGCTGGACTTCCACCGGCGACTGCGGGAGCGGGGTCTGGCGGCCGCCGACGCCCTGCGCGAGGCGCAGCTCGCCGCGCTGCGCACCCCCCGCGGCGCGCCCCGGACGACCGCGGAGGGGAGCGGCCCGGGAAGAGAAGGCGCCGAGAACGACGACACCGACCCCGCCGACCCCTACGTCTGGGCGGCCTTCACCCACCACGGTCGAGGAGAACCCATGGCACCGGACCGCGCGACGGAGCCGCACGGAGGCGAACCGGCGCAGAGCCCCGACGACGACACCGCGCCGGCCACCGGGTCCGCCCCGGGCGAGCGGATCTTCCCGACCCGGCGCGCCCCGGTGGAGGTGGAGCACTGGCAGTGCCCGGACCCCCTGTGCGCGCACCGGGCACCGGGGGACGACGAAGGGCCGTTCGAGGACGAGTGCTGTCCCGTGCACCCCGCCCTGGCCCTCGAACGCGGGGAATGAGCCGGGCCGGCCGTGGGAGACCTCGCGAAGGGACTCGTCGAACCGCTCGCCCGCCGGTGGAGCAGGGCCATGGGCGGCGCGGTGGTGTGCTTCTGGCTGGTGGGCGTCGTCCTCTACCTGGCCCGCACACCGCCGGGCCGACTCGACTGCGGCCGTGACGACGCCCCGGGAGCGGACCTCGTCTGCCTGGTGACGCGGCACGGCGGCTTCGGCGTCGGGGCCGCCACCGCCGTCGCCCTGGGCGTCGTCGTCGTGTCCGCCCTGCTCACCGTCTGGTGCGCGCCCGGAGTGCTCAACCTGCTCAGCGGTGCCTGGCCGGACGTGCCCCCGCTGCGCCGGTGGGCGCGGCGGCGTGTCGAGGCCCACCGTGAACGGCGCAGGAAACTGGTCGACGCCATGCTGCCCACGACGGACGACGTCCTCGCGGTCCGCCGCGCCGCGACCGCCTCCGTCGCCCGGCGCCGCTACCCCAAGGGCAGCGCGACCCTCCAGCCCACCCGGATCGGAAACGCCCTGGCCGCCACCGAACAACGGGTGGAGGAGCGGCACGGGCTGGACCTGGAGCTGTGCTGGCGGCCCCTCGTCCAGGTGGTCGACCAGACCGCACGGACGCGTCTGGAGACCGCGTCCAGTCTGATCGTCGCCCGGGCGCAAGCCGTGCCGTTCGCCGCGGGACTGCTGCTGTGGACCCCGCTCCTGCCCACCTGGTGGGCCCGGGGCGCCTACGCGGCCGGCTGCCTGCTCCTGGTGCTGCTGGCCTGCCGCGCGGTCGCGGGGGCGGTCGACGCGTACTGCGACGCCGCGGAGGACACCTTCCTCGTCCACCGGGCCGGCCTCTACCGCGCGCTGGGCTTCCCGCTCCCGACCACCACCGGGCACGAGCGCGACCAGGGCCGGGCACTGAGCAGGTACCTGGCGAAGCGCAGCCTGGCGCCCGTCGCCTTCGACTGGCCCGACCCCTCGCCGCCGCTCCCGCCCTCCTCCGCGCTGCCCGCCCCGCCGGAGCAGCCGTGACCCGGCGGGGGACCGGGGCCAGGGCCGGTCGTCCGGAGCCTGGTTGGCGGGCCGCGCCCCACGGGCGGACTCTTGAAGGAACCGTGGAAGGAGGCCGGCCGATGGGACGGTACGTGCGCGCCGGCGGGCTGGACATCTGGACCGAGCAGGTCGGCACCGGCCCGGACGTGCTGCTGATCGGCGGGCTCGGCGACACCGTCGAGTCCTGGCAGTTCCAGCTCGACGGACTGGCCGACCGCTACCGGCTGACCGCCTTCGACAACCGGGGAGCGGGCCGGACCGCCATGCCCGAGGGCCCGGTCTCGGTCGAGGCGATGGCCGACGACACCGCCGCGCTGCTGAGGGCCCTGGGCATCGCGTCCGCCCACGTCGCGGGCTTCTCCGGCGGCAGCATCATCGGCCAGGAGCTGGCTCTTCGCCACCCCCGGCTGGTACGCAGCCTGGTCCTGCAGAGCACCTGGCCGGCGCCGGATCCCTACCTGCGCCGGTGGGGCCTGTTCGTCCGCTGGCTGGTCGAGGCCGCTCCCGGCGAACGCGCCTTCCTCGAGAGCTTCTTCCTGGACATCTACACGGCCCGGGCGCACAACGACGGCACGGTCGACCGGTTCATCGAGGACGCGCTCGCCTTCCCGCACAAGCAGACGACCGAGAACCTGAAGCGTTTCCTCGATGCCGTCCTCGACCACGACACGACGAGACGTCTGCCGGACATCGACGTGCCGACGCTGGTGCTCGCCGGCGGACGGGACACCACCAGCCGCCCCGAACTCTGCCGCGCCGTCGCCGACGCGATCCCCGGCGCCCGGTTCGCCGTGATGGAGGAGGAGGCACACCAGCCCTTCCAGGAGATCCCCGACGCATGGAACGCCCGCGTCGACTCCTTCTGGCGCGAGGCCGGAACCCGCACCGCCTGACTGCCGGGCCGGCCGCGGTCCGGGACCGCGGGGCGTCGACGGGGCACTCGACCGCTTCGCCGACTTCGTGCGCTCCTGCGGCGCGCCCCGGCAGGGCCCCGGTCCGGCTGCCCGGACGACCCCCGCCCGGGACGGCGCCGGAACCGGTGCCGCCCGGGCGGTTCGCACGTGACCGGGCGTCAGGCGCCGGGCCGGACTCGCCCGCCCCGGGCGGTGAGCCGCCGGGCGGGCCCCGGGCCTGAACCGCTCAGGCCCCCGGAAGGAAGAGGCAGAACGGGTGACCGTGGGGATCGCGGAGGACGCGTACGTCCTTCTGGGGCTGGTGTTCCTCCAGCGTCGCGCCCAGGGCGCGGGCTCGCTCGGTCTCCGCCTCCAGGTCGTCGACCTGCAGGTCCAAGTGCGCTTGCATCTGCTGGGTGCCCGGGCGTTGAGGCCAGACCGGGGGCGTGTGGTCGGCTTCCCGTTGGAAGCTGAGACTGGGGCGGCCCCGTCCGGGATCCTGCAGCCGGACCCATTCAGGGTCCCGTTCGACTTCCTGCCAGCCCAGCAGGGCCCGGTAGAAGTCGGCCAGCGCGGGCGGATCGGGAGTACCGAGGACAAAGGCACCGAGCGTCGTCGTCATGCTCCCCAACCTGCCCCCGGACGCGGCCGTCATCCTCGTCTCCGTGGCGTCATCCCCGTCCTCGTGGAGGCGGCCGGCCGTTCGCGCCGAGGACGTGACCGTCCGGTCGCGGCCGGGCCACCGAACTCCGACTCGAGCCCGCCGGCCCGGTCCGCCTGTAGTGCGCAGGCACCAGGACACGCGAGTGGCTGGTGCGGACGCACCAGGGGAGGACGGTGGCGCGGGACGATGTCCGGCGGGGTGCCGGACGGGAGGGTCAAAGGCGCGTGAATCCCGCGCGTTCCCCTCGCCCAGTGGTGTACGGAGTGATCAGCAGGTGGTGACTTTCCTTCACCGGACCGGACGGCGGGCCTTGCGGCGGCGCCGGCTCGTGGGCGGTCCGTGGCCGGGAGGCCCGGTGGCCGCCCCGTATCCTGAACCGTGTGCTGCCGCACGTTAGATGCCGGGGGTGAGGCATGGAGCAGGCGCGTCCCGGCCCCCGCGGCCGTGCCGGACGCAGCGGCGCCCCGCCGGCCGGGAGTGAGCCGGCCGTGACGGGACCGGCCGGTGGTGGCCCGCGACCGCGCGGCGCGTGGTGGCGGGAGGGAGCGGTCACGGTGACGGCTTTCGCGTTCTGCCTGCTCGGCGGGGTGATGCAGGTCGACGGCACGCTGTCGGCGCCGCGCGCCGCCGCCTGCGTCATCGCCGTGGTGTCCAGTGCCGTGCTGCCGGTGCGGCACCGGGCACCCCTGGCCGCCCTGGCGGCCACGACCGCGGCCGGCGTGCTGGTGCCGCCCCTGGGCCTCCTGCTCACCCCGCTCATCGTGGCCCCCGCCGTGATCACCGCCTACTCCTACGCGCTCACCGCGCGTACCGAACGGCGCGCGGCGGGCGCGGTGTTGCTCACTTCCGTGACGCTGGCCGCCTCCATCCCCCTGTTCGGGGACTTCTCGTGGAAGGACGCGAGCAGGATGGGAGTGGTGGCGGCGTGTCCGCTGGTGGCCGGCGTGCTCGGGCACTCGGTGCGGAACCGGCGGGCCTACCTGGCGGCCGTGGAGGAGCGGGCCCGGCGGGCCGAGCAGAGCCGGGACAGCGAGGCACGCCGGAGAGTGGCCGAGGAACGGGTGCGCATCGCCCGGGAACTGCACGACCTCGTGGCCCATCAGATCACCCTGGCCAACGCGCAGGCCACGGTCGCCGCCCACCTCTTCGACACCCGCCCGGAGCAGACCCGCAAGAGCCTTCGGGAACTCGTCGAGACCACCGCCGAGGCGCTCGACGACCTGCGGGCCACGGTCGGTCTGCTGCGTCAGTCCGGGGACGCGGCCGCGCCCGCCGAACCGGCGCCCGGACTGTCCCGGCTTCCCGCGCTCCTCGAGTCCTTCCGCCGCGCGGGCCTGGAGGTGTCGGTGCACCAGGAGGGCACGGCGAGGCCGCTGCCGCCGGGAGTGGACCTCACCGCCTACCGCATCGTCCAGGAGGCCCTGACCAACGTGACCAAGCACGCCGGCACCGGTAGCGCCGGGGTGCGCCTCGTCTGGGACCGCGACCGCCTGACCATCACCGTCGCCGACGACGGAGGGGGCGCCCGTACGGCGCCGGCCGCGTCCACGGGACCGAGTGCGTCGACGGTGCCGGGCCGTCCGCCCGGTCACGGTCTGATCGGCATGCGTGAGCGTGCCGTCGCGGTCGGGGGGAACCTCCGTGCGGGCAGGCGCCCGGAGGGCGGCTTCCTCGTCTCCGCCCAGCTGCCCCTCCCGCCCGCCAGGGACCCGGCGCGAAGGACCGACGGGGCGACGGCCACCGGGGGACGGACGGCCGACGGAGCGACGGGCGACGGATGGACGGGCGACGGACGGACGGGCGACGGAGCGGCCGGGGGTGCGCCGTGACACTCAGGGTGTTGCTCGCCGACGACCAGGCCCTGCTGCGCGGTGCCTTCCGGATGCTTCTGGACAGCGCCGACGACATCACCGTGGTCGGCGAGGCCGGCGACGGCAGGGAGGCGGTCAGACTCACCCGGGAGCTGCGCCCGGACGTGGTGGTCATGGACATCCGCATGCCCGAGGTGGACGGTCTCACCGCCACGGCTGAGATCTGCGCGGACCCGGAGCTGCGGGCCAGCCGCATCCTGATCCTCACCACGTACGAGACCGACGAGTACGTCGCCCGGGCGCTGCGCGCGGGGGCCGGCGGCTTCATCGGCAAGGGCATCGGGGCCGAGGACCTGGCCGACGCCGTGCGTACGGTCGCCGACGGCGACACCCTCCTGTCTCCCGCCGCCACCCGCTCCCTGGTGGCCCGTTTCCTGGCCACACCGGAGGCGGTCCCGCCGCACCGCTGCGAACGGCTCGCCGCGCTCACCCCGCGCGAGCGCGAGATGGTGGCCCTGGTCGCGACCGGCCTGTCCAACCAGGAGATCGCCGAGCGGATGTTCCTCAGCCCCTTCACCGTCCGCGCCCACGTGCAGCGCGCCATGACGAAGCTGGAGGCCCGCGACCGGGCGCAACTCGTCGTCATCGCCTACCGGACGGGCCTGGTCCGCGCCACCCCCGACGGCGGCGCCGACCGTCTGCCGTAACCCGACGGCGGGGGGCCGGGGGGGGGGGGGGGGGGGGGGGGGGGGGGGGGGGGGGGGGACCACCCATCCAGGGGGGGTCTGGAGCGCGGGCGGGAG
>NZ_JBVITR010000105.1:0-7483 GCF_055574875.1 Streptomyces sp. NPDC034670 | reverse complement strand
CACCCCCCAGGTCATCCGTTCGACAGGGGGACACAGTCATGCCGGGCCCGGAGGCCAGCGGCCCTCTTGCAGGACCGCGAAGAAGATAACGGGGGGTACCGGGAGCGTCGAGCTGACCGCTCATGGCGTGGGGGTGGGCATGCTCGGCTCGTTGCGGGAGCTCGGTCTCGTCGCCTGTCTGGGGTTTGCCTTGGTCTACCGGGCGTGCGGCTCGCTCGAGGACTTCGGGGTGGCGGGCGCGGGCCCGCCACACCCTTCGAGGACGGCCGTGCCGCCCGCCACAGCCGCGGCGCGCGGGCCGCCCCGGCCGGACTGCCCGCCCACGGCCGGCGCCCCTGGGCCGGCACCGCGGGCCCAGCGGCGCCGACACGTCAGTAGCACTGCTCGACCGTGCGGTCGTCGGTGTGCAGGAGATAGTCGTCCGGGTCGAGGCCCATCGCCTCACGCTCGGGCGACGCCCAGTACCGCGCATTGCGCTCCGCGAAGCTCTCCGCGCCCTCGTAGGAGATCAGCCAGACGAACCGACTGCGCTCCCGGTCCACCCAGGCCCCGCCGATCTCGAAACCCAGCTCCAGCCGCAGCGGCACGATGTCGCTGCGCCACCGCTCCACCCACTCGTCGAGCAGCCCGTCGCGGACGGTATACGTACGCAACTGCGTGGTCCTGGGCACTCCTTGCCCTTCCGGTCGGGTCGGTCATCCGGCACGCCTGCGAGGACTGGATGCTCCCCACACCCCGGAAGCAAACACATGTTCGGCGATGAAGCATCCGAATGAGGCGATCTCCCAGGCCGGGTGCGACGCAGCGGGTGCGCCTGCGTGTCGATCCCGGCTGTGGCCTGCTGCCGCCCAGCCGTACCGGGCGGCGAGCCCGTCTTGAGGGCGAGACCCACGATGAGCCGGAGGCCCGGCGGCGGGGGCCGCGCGGGCCGGGCCGGCCGGCCGGAGGCGTACCGCCCCGCACGGCTGACCGGAACGTGATCGCCGTCCCGCCGCCACCCGCTATCTTCGGTGCCGCCGGTGCGGCACCACCGGCTGCTCCCCGTCCGCCCCGGGAGGAACCCATGACATCTGCGCAGGAGGCCTGGCCGCTGCGCGTGCGCGTGCACGGCGGCCGGGTCGACCACGCCGCCCGCCAGGAGCGCCCCGGCCGCTGGCAGATGGCGTGCCGGGCCCACCCCGTCCGCGCGGACGACCTTCAGCGGCCGCTGTGCGGCACGCCCTGTGCCTCCTGCGCCCGCGCCCTGGCCGAGGAGGCCGACCCCACCGCGGCCGCCGCCCGGGCACACCACCGAACCCTGCAGCGCCGACAGGCCGCCGGACAGCCGCCGCTGCCCGACAGCGCCCCCCTCCTCCCGGGCGGCACGACGCCGCCGGCCGGGCCGCCCGCCCGGGACACCGGCAGCGAGCACGACCGGCGCGTCCGCGCACGCCTGGCCGACCTGGCGGCCCGGCGCGGCTGCACGGTCGAGGAGATCCTCCGGCAGCTCAACGCCCACCCGGCCGCCGTCCGGCCCCCCGCTCCCGGAGCACCGGCCGCACCGGACACCGGCCCCGCCCCGCCCGCCGACAGGCCGCGCGTGGTGGCCCAGCGCCCCGCCGACGCCACCTGGGGCGTCGGCGGGGCCTGTGACGGGCCGCCGGCCGCGCCCCGTCACCCCTGCGCAGGCGCGCAGCCCTGCCCGTGGCGCCGGAACGCCCCCGCGGCCAGTTCCCGCCCCAGGCCTTCCTCCACTCCGCCCCCGGCAACCGCACCGGCGGCCCCAACGGCCGCTCCGGCTGCCACGCCAGCACCCCCGCCCGGCCCCTGCTGTGCGCGGGCTGGCTGCTCGCCGGAGCCGGCCACAACCCCCCAGATCCAGGACCTGCTGCGCTCCGGCACGCTGCCCCTGCCGGACCTTCCCGACGGTGTGGAGGTCTACGGCAGCTACGCGGAGATGGCCGTCGCCAACGGCGTCGACCCCGCCCTGCCGGCCCTCCACCCGGACAGGAAACCGGTGGACGACGCGGAGGACTTCCTCCCGATGAACGCTCTTGCCGACACGGACGAGGAACCGTCCGGGAACGGCTGACCCGACGGCCTCCAGGAGTCCGCGCACCGACCGGGCAGCATTCGTCGGCCCGGCGGAGACGGCCGTCTACAGCCCGACGTCGTCTTGTGGTTGACCGGTACTGGTCTTGAAGGTCGTGCATGTGCGCCAGAGGATTCGGAACGCGCCCACGAACTCCGGAAACGCCTCTGAAGCGAAAGGGATCATCGTGAAGGCAATGGGACGTGTTCTCGGCAGCGTGGCAATGACGGTGGCGTTGGCTGGCGGGGTGTCTGTCGCTGCCCAAGCAACGGCGGTGGCTTCCAGCGAGCCCGTAACCACGCAGGCGGCGGACACCTGTGCCTACCCGTACGTGTGTTTCTTCAAGAACGGCGTGAAGATCGGCCAGTTCCAGGATGTCACCAGTACCTGGCAGAACCTGCCGTCCCGCCCGTCCGGGCCCGGGCTGGTGGTTCAGAACACCCGCAACGACGATGTCGCCTACATCCGCTGGTCCGGTGGTGCCACGACGTGCATTCCCCCGAACAGCAGCTTCACCGTGACCAGTGGAACGCTGACAGGAGTACGGATCTCCAGCGCTGCCACCTGCTGACAGGCGCAGCAACGACGATGGGGCCCCCCGGGGGGCCCCATCGTCGTTGTGGTGAGCCCTGTGCCGCTGCCCACTCCAACCCGTGTCATCCTCACCCGGCGCGCACCCGCGCATCCACGGCAGACCTTTGCGCCCCCCCGGGGGAACGCCCCGCGCCTGACGAGAGGGCTGCCGCCTCCTCAGCCGTCGATGCGCTGAGGGACTACAGCCGGAACTCGAGGTCGAGGAGGTCAGTGAGTATCACTTCGAGGCCGTGGGCGCGGCGGCCGCCGTCGCGGAAGTACACCTCTCCCAGGGCCTCGGCCGCGACCTCACGGAGGTCGTCTTCGCTGTCACCGTCCTCCCGGGCTTTGAGGAGGCGGGCGGCATGGTGGGGCTGAGGTGACGCACGCGGTCCTGGTCGGTAGTGCCGGGAGCGGCTTTGTAGCCGAACCGGGCATGGACATCGATCATGATGCCGCTCGTGGTGGCCGCGGCCTGCTTCGCCCTGGCCCTGACCTGCGGCTGCCAGCGTGCGCGCACCTCGCGTCCGAGGCGGTCGGCGAGCTGCGGCCGGGGGTTTTGATCTGGTTCTTCACGTACCGTTCGACGGTGCGCTGGCTGATGCCGAGCAGCTCGGCCACGCGCCGGGTGCTGCGCTGATGCTGCTTGACCAGGTAACGCATCCGCGCTCCGGCCGACCTGGGCACAGGTCGCGTGAACGCGCTCTGCACCGCCTTGTCGGCACCTGGGTCCCGTCCTGGTGCGACGACCAGTTCACCCAGCTCCTCGAGGCGTTCCCCGGCCGCGCCCACCCCTTCCCCGGCACCCGGTTCACCCACCCGCGCCCCGACCCCCTCCCCCAGGCCCGCCGCCATGCCGCCCTCTTCGCCGGGTTCAGCGCCGCCCCGGCCGTCCCCCCGCCACCCCCTGCAGCAGCCGCGCACCATCCCGGCCCCGGACGGAAGGCAGACCCCGCCATGGACAGCAGCCCCGGCCCCGACACCGTGATGTACGAGATGACCCAGCCCACCCCGGACGAGGCCCGCGCGGCCTTCTGGGCCCAGCGTAAGCAGCGGGCCGGGGAACTCCTCGTCCCGGCCCGGCCCGCCGGCCCCGCGGGCGACCAGGACGACCGGATCACCCTCTCCCACGAGGAGTTGCGCGCGGCGCTGGAGGATCCCGACACGCAGCAGGCGCTGCAGCAGAAGAGCGCCGAGGTGGGGGCGGCCACGCGCCAGCGCCTTGAGCAGGCGGCCGCGGCCTCCGCCGCTGCCCGGCCCGGCGGCCCGGAAGCATCCCGTGCCCGCCGGCCGGACGGGAACGACGCCGCCCAGCGCGCCGCCCGGCAGGCCCAGACGCCCACGGCACCCCCCTCGCCGGGCCCGCGGCCGTAGAACGGGAGCGCCACGGCGACGTGGTGGTCCGGCTCGGGGGCCGGCCGCGGCGGCACCGCGCGTCGCGCCCGTCGCCGGGCGGCCCGGGCGGGGAGCACGCCGGGCGCGGCGCGGGCGCCGTTGTGCCCGCCCGCGCCGCCGCGCTTTCTCGATCGGATGACGGCGGACCGGTTGTGCGCGGACGCGGCCGTCTGTGACGGCTTGCGCGGCACCCGATGCCCGCCCGGTAGCCACAAGCCGGCCGGAACCACTGCCGCACGGATTCTACCGCCGGTAGAATCGTCGGTATGAGCAAGCCGACGAGCATCAAGACCAGCGAGGACGTACGCGACCGGCTGCGTGTCCTCGCCGAAGAGCGCGGCACCACCATCACCGAGCTGCTGGCAGAGCTCGCCTCCCGCGAGCTCACGCAGGCCGAACGGGAGCAGCGCGCCGCCGAGGCGGCCCGTGAGCTCGGCATCCCGTACACGGAGCAGGTCCGGCGGGCCGGTCAGGACGCCTGGGCGAAGATCCGCGCCCATCAGGGCGGCGCCGCCGCGTGAACCTGACGGCTGTCCTGGACCACACCGCCCTGGCCGCCCTGTACCGGGCCGACCCCTTTTTCACCGGCCTCTACATCGAGGCCTCCCGCGGCGCCGGCCGCGTCCTCATCCCCTCCCTGTCCCTCCTGGCCGCCGAGCGGCAGGTGCCCGGGGCGGGCAGGCACGCGGCCGCCCTGCGGTTCGCCGAGCACCTCCCGTTCACCGCCGCGCACTCGGTGGACGCGATGGACTGGAAAGACGTGGACTGGCCGGTGGCCCACGCGGCCGCGGTCGCCTGGCAGGCGGTCAAGGCAGGGGAGCCTTCCACGGTGCTGTCGCTGGAACCCGAGCGGTACGCGGGTACCGGCATCACTCCGCTGAACCCCACTTGACCCGCACGCCGGGCGAAGGCGGGGCCGCCTCCCGGGGGAGGGGCGTCGCCCTTGCCGGGTTCAGAGCCCGGCCTGCAGGCATGTTGCGGCGAAGACCGCTGCCGGCCGGGCTGCTGGGCGCCGAAGCCGCTGACCGGCCCGGTCAAACGCCGGACGCGGACGCCGTGCATGCGCACGACTCGTCAAGATCATCTCTCGCTGGTGCTGTGGCCGGATTGATGCACCGGGTCGGCGGTACGGTCCGTGCATGAACCGGCTCCCCTGCACCGTGGAAGTCCTCGTCGTGCGCACCGACTTCTCGGCGGAGGGCGCCTGGGACGCGCTGCGGGAGGCGCTGTTCTCGCCGAGCAGGGACGGCTTCCTGGCCAACGTCGCCCTCGTCGATGACGGAAGGTACGAGGGCTTGACCCCCGACCAGGCCCTCGACCTGATCCCCGCGGAGTACCGGCATCCCCTTCTGGTCCTGGCGGACTCTGTGACTGTCGCCTCGGCCGAACGGCCCCTCCTTGTGGTGGATCTGGGGGCTGAGCGTGGGCGTCGTGTCCGGGTTGCAGCAGCCGAGTTGTGGAGCATCGAGAACAACCTCTCGGGTGCGAACATGGACTTCGGGGAGTTCGTCGGCGCCGTCGACGACGACGGCGTGTTCCGGGGCTTTTGAGTCACCGGCCGCCAAGGCGGTCAGGCTGCCACTGCGAGTGTGCGTCCGCCCCAGCGGAGGCCCTTCTCGCTGCGGATGCGAGCGCACCCCCGTCACTCGCCCTCCCCCCCGGAGGCAGCGCGGCGGGAGCACGCGCCGTGCTCCACTGCGGTCGGGCGGCCGTGTCGCTTCCGCTTGACACAGATGTCGCCTCGGCACGACACGGCGCACCAGTCGTGTCCGGGTCCGTTCAGGCCGGCAACCGGTCACCCGGCCGCCGATTGAGCGCAGGCACGCCTGGGGCAGCGACCGCAGATTGTCTCTCGGCATGGCCACCGCCTCGCTCCCCGTCCCTTCTACCCTGTTCATCGCTCGGGAGGCCCGGGCCGGGGAAGGGAAGCGGTAACCGCGGTGCGCCCACGCGCGGGGAGCTGGCGCACCTGGTGCCGCTCCGGGATGGCAGCCGGGGCCTGGCGGAGAGCCCGCAGCGACCCGTCCCGGCGGCACGGAGGGGCACCAGGTGGCCGAGGCGGAGACAGGGCATCCGGGCCGTGCTGCCGCACCCGGCGCGGACGCCCCCCGCGTGGGGATCCACGGCCGCGCCCGCCGTTCTTCAGGCGAACGCGGCGCGGTTCAGTCCGGCAATGGTCTCAGGGCGGCGGTCGTCGAGGGTGCGGCCCCATTTCAGGTTGGAGTACCACACCGGCCGTCCGGTGGCCGGGTCGCGGAAGCCGACGGTGCATCGCGCGGGCGGGCCCGCACCCCATGTGCGGTGACAGCCGGTTTGGTCGTCCGGGTTTGGCGGTGCCTGACCTGCCGCAGGGAGGGAAGGGGGCGCGCCCGGACGTTAGGCACTGTCCGATGGATCATGGTTTGAGCCATAAGCGGATCGCTGCGACTGTGACGGTCCCGTGGAAGACGTAGGCCCGCTTGTCGTAACGGGTGGCGACCACCCGGGAGTTCGTGAGGCGGTTCACTGTGCGTTCGACCTCGTTGCGGCGCCGGTAGAGCTCGCGGTCGAAGCCGGTGGGCCGGCCGCCCGCGCTGCCTCTGCGTCGGCGGTCGGCCCGCTGGTCCTTCGGCTCCGGGATCGTGTGCCGGATGCGGCGTCTTCGCAGGTGGCGGCGGTTGCGGCGCGAGCTGTATGCCTTGTCGCCGCTGACGTGGTCGGGCCGGGTTCTGGGCCGTCCACGTCAGCGGTCGGGCCACCCGGATCCGGTCCAGGACCTCGATCAGCTGTGGAGCGTCGCCCCACTGGCCGGGCGTGACCAGGACAGCCATGGGACGGCAGCCGCCTTCGCCGGCGAGGTGAATCTTGCAGGTCAGGCCACCCCGGAACCGTCCAAGTCCCTCGTCGGGGCGGTGGTGCCGGGGCGTGGTCCTTTTTTCGGGATCCGCGGCCGGGCCCTGCGGGCGCCGGCCGCGTGCTGATGGGCCCGGCAGGACGTCGAGTCGACGCCGACCATCGACCCGTCGATCCGGCCGGCGAGGTCGGCGTCGGCCTGGACCGCCTGCAGGATCCGGTCCCACGTGCCGTCCGCCGACCAGCGACGATGCCGTTCGTAGACGGTCTTCCACGACCCGTGGCGTCCCGGCAGGTCCCGCCAGGGGACACCGGTCCGGATCCGGAACAGGACCCCGTTGACCACGGTGCGATGGTCGTTCCACCGGCCACCCCGACCACCTGACGGCGGCAGACGCGGCTCCAGCAGCGACCACTCGTGGTTCGTCAGATCCCCCCGCCCCATGCCCGAACCAACGAGCGACCAGCCATAAGGTCACATGATCCGCCGGACAGGGCCTAGTAGTGCTTCGTTACGTTGGGTGATCTTTGCTGGTGGTGGGCATCCTCTCCGGTATGAGGCTGGGGGAGGTGGAACGGCTCCGGGGCGAGTTATCGGGGTTCGTTGCCGAT
>NZ_JBVITR010000104.1:0-7490 GCF_055574875.1 Streptomyces sp. NPDC034670 | reverse complement strand
TAGGGGTGGTCCACTCCCTCCCCCCTCCCTCCCCCTGGAGGGCCGAGGGGGGGGCCCCCCCCCCCCCCCCACGTCCTGTTCGCGCTTCCCCCGGCCGGTGGGGCGGGGAGGCGGGTCCCCACCGCCCCACCGGCCGGGTTCGGCTCGTGGCTGGATCCGCCGGTCCCCTCGCCAGGTGACCGATGTCATCGCGGCGGGACCTCCGTGGGCCAGGCCCTTGTAGGCCACCGGCCGGGCGGGGCCGACACGACCGGGACCGGTGCCGCTCTGACGTGGGACGGGGGCCGGGGGGCGGCGACCGTGGCGCAGCAGGCGGCCGCACAGGAACGGGCGGCCCGGGAGGCGCTGCGGGACGCGGCCTACGCGGAGGCGGTGCGGCGGGCCGTGTCCGACGCGGAGGCGTGGCGGGCCGCGGCGGCGGCGCGCCCGGGCCCGGACGCGGGGTCCCCGCAGGCGCAGGGGCCGGCGCGGGACGCAGCGGCGGGCGGATCCGCGGCGGGCGGGCCGGCGGTGTCGTCGCCGGAACCGGACGTGGCCGCCCGGATCCGGGAGGCACTCGACACGCCCCACCCGCGCCCCGGGTCCACGCCCGGGACGGACCCGGGGCACCGGCAGGCGGTGGAGGACTCCTTCACCGGCCCGGTGAGAACTCACCTGCGGTCCCGCCCCTGACCGGGGGCGGCGGCCGGGTCAGAGCTTGCGCAGGCTCAGGCGCTGCACCTTGTGGTCCGGGCCCTTGCGCAGGACGAGGGTGGCCCGGCCCCGGGTGGGGGCGATGTTCTCCACCAGGTTGGGCCGGTTGACGGTGCGCCACATCGTGCGGGCGTAGTCCAGGGCCTCCTCCTCGGAGACCTGGGTGTACCTGCGGAAGTACGAGGACGGGTCCTGGAAGGCGGTCTCGCGCAGCCGCTTGAAGCGGTTGAGGTACCAGCGCTCGATGTCCTCGGCGCGGGCGTCGACGTACACGCTGAAGTCGAAGTAGTCGGCGAGGCCCACGCGGGTGCGGCCGTCCTTGCCGGGCAGGGCGGGCTGGAGGACGTTGAGCCCCTCGACGATCAGGATGTCCGGGCGGCGCACGGTGAGCTTCTCGCCGGGGACGATGTCGTAGATGAGGTGGGAGTAGACGGGGGCGGTGACCTCGTCCTTGCCGGCCTTGATGTCGGCGACGAAGCGGGTGAGCGCGCGGCGGTCGTACGACTCGGGGAAACCTTTCCGCGACATCAGGCCGCGGGCCTGGAGCTCCCGGGTGGGCAGCAGGAAGCCGTCCGTGGTCACCAGCTCCACGCGCGGGTGCTCCGGCCAGCGGGACAGCAGGGCGCGCAGCAGCCGGGCGACCGTGGACTTGCCGACGGCGACGCTGCCGGCGACCCCTATGACGAAGGGGGTGCCGGACTGGGAGCCCTGCTCGCCGAGGAAGGTGTTCAACGCGCTCCGGAGCCCGTCGGTGGCACCGACGTAGAGGTTGAGCAGCCGGGACAGCGGGAGGTAGATGTCCCGCACCTCGTCGAGGTCGATGACGTCACCGAGACCTCGCAGCCGCTCCACCTCGTCGGCCGTGAGCGGCAGCGGCGTCTTGTCGCGCAGCGCGCTCCACTCGGCACGGGTGAGGTCGAGGTAGGGAGTCGCCTCCGGCCGCTGCCGGTGGGCGCCCCGGGACATCGAGGGGGCCGGAGAAATCACAGTCCATTGTTAACGGAGTTCGAACGGGACGGGGGGTGGAGTGGGTCACGCCCGGCCCGCGCGGGGCACCGGGCCGTGTCCGCGCGGGGGCGTCGCCGCGGAGCGAGATCACGCGGCTGTCACGGTCGCATACCGGGTGATCACCTGGTGATCATTTGTGTGGAGGCCGTGTGTACGGTGCCCGCACAGCATCGCGGAGTCCTCCGCGGAATTGAAGAGAGAGCCCATCGTGAAGCACACCGCCGTCCGCCGTACCGTGCTCGTCGCCTCAGCCGCCGCGCTCGCCCTCCTCGCCACCGCCTGTGGCGGCTCCGACGACGGGGGCAAGGGCGACGGGGGCAAGGGCAAGGCCGACGCCTCCGCCTCCGCCCCGGCCGCGCCGGCGGCCGGGGCGCTCACCGCCGCCGAACTGGAGAAGGCCGCGCTGGCCCAGGCGGACGTCGAGAGCGGCAAGGTGGCCACCGAGCTCGAGTCGGTGGAGGACCTCACCAAGGACCAGGTGAAGGCGGACGACGAGGCCTGCCTCCCGCTGGTCCACGCCCAGGCCGCGGTGGCGCAGGGCGAGCCCGCGGCGTCCGTGAAGCGGTCGTGGACGGGTGAGCCGGAGAAGCCCTCCGGCGACCTCGCCTCCGAGGACGCCCTGCTGGCCGCCCTCGACATGGAGAAGATGCTGATCAACCTCGCCTCCTACGAGGACGGCGGGGCCGAGCAGGCGATGAAGGGCCTGACCACCGCCGCCGAGAAGTGCGCCGGGGGCTTCACGGCCACCGTGGCGGGCGAGAAGCTCCAGTTCCTCAAGGCCGCCACGACCACCGCGCCCGGAGGCGGCGACGAGGGCACCGCCGTCACCCTGACCCTGGCCGCCGAGGAGGGCGTGAAGGCGCCGAGCAAGATCGTCGTCGTCCGCAAGGGCGCCACCCTGGTGTCCTTCAGCGCCGTCAACCTCGCCTCCGCGGCCACCGGCGAGGACTTCGACGTCCCCGCGGAGATCGTCGACGCGCAGGTCGCCAAGCTCGGCTGACCCGGCCGCACGGCGGACGCGGACGGAGGGCCCGGGCGGATGCCCGGGCCCCTCCGCCGTCGCCGGGCCCGGGGCGCGGCGGGCCCCGGACCCCGGCTCACCGGGCCGCGGGCCGGCCGGAGCGGGCCAGGCGGAAGCCGACGTCGTCGATGCGGAACGTCGGATGGCTGCGGCGGCGCACCGAGGCCCGGCAGCTCCAGTGCTCGTCGAACCACCCGCCGCCGCGGAGCACCCGGTAGGCGCCGTACACCTCGGGGTCGTAGAGGTCCCAGCACCAGTCCCACACGTTGCCCAGCATGTCGTACAGGCCCCACGCGTTGGGCCGCTTGCCGCCCACGGCGTGGATCCGGCCCCGGGAGTTGCCCCGGTACCAGGCGACCTCGTCGAGCCCGCCGTAGCGCGGACCCCCGGTCCCGGCGCGGCAGGCGTGTTCCCACTCCGCCTCGGTCGGCAGCCGGTACCCGTCGGCGGAGGCGTCCCACCCGGCCGCCCCGTCGTCGGGCCGCAGGCGGTACGCGGGCGTCAGCCCCTCCGCGCGGGACAGGGCGTTGCAGAACGCGGCCGCGTCCCACCACGACACCCCCTCGACGGGCAGCCGGTCGCCGCGCGCGGTGCTCGGCCGACGCCCCGTCACCTCCGCGTACAGCGCCTGCGTGACCGGGAACGCCGCCAGCTCGAACGCCGCGACGTCGACCGTCCGGCTGCTCCGCGTCCGGCGGTCGGACAGGACCACCCGCCCCGCGGGAACGGCCACCATCTCGTCTCCCCGGGTTTCTTCCACGGACAGGACCCTAGCCGGGACCGCGGGACGCCCGCGGGCGGGCGGGGGTGCGAACGGGTTCGTACGCCGGTGGGAATTTCCGATTTCGGGCAGGCGGAGGCCGTTTTTGGCGGCTGACGGGCCGTAGGCTGCCGGGCATGTGCGGAATCGTGGGATACGTGGGGTCGCAGTCGGCGCTGGACGTCGTGACGGCGGGCCTGAAGCGGCTGGAGTACCGGGGGTACGACTCGGCGGGTGTCGCCGTGCTGGCGGACGGCGGCCTGGCCACGGCCAAGCGGGCCGGGAAACTCGTCAACCTGGACAAGGAGCTGGCCGAACGGCCCCTGCCGACCGGCACGGTCGGCATCGGCCACACCCGCTGGGCCACCCACGGCGGTCCGACGGACGCCAACGCCCACCCGCACCTCGACAACGCGGGCCGGGTCGCCGTCGTCCACAACGGCATCATCGAGAACTTCGCCGCCCTGCGCGCCGAGTTGACCGAGCGCGGCCACGACCTCGCCTCCGAGACGGACACCGAGGTCGTCGCCCACCTGCTCGCCGAGGAGTTCTCCTCCTGCGCCGACCTCGCCGAGGCGATGCGGCTGGTGTGCCGGCGACTGGAGGGCGCGTTCACCCTGGTCGCCGTGCACGCCGACGCGCCGGACGTCGTCGTCGGCGCGCGGCGCAACTCGCCGCTCGTGGTGGGCGTGGGGGAGGGCGAGGCCTTCCTCGCCTCGGACGTCGCCGCGTTCATCGCGCACACGCGGTCCGCGATCGAGCTGGGCCAGGACCAGGTGGTCGAACTGCGCCGGGAGGCGGTGACGGTGACCGGGTTCGACGGCAGCCCGGCCGACGTCCGCTCCTACCACGTCGACTGGGACGCCTCCGCCGCGGAGAAGGGCGGCTACGCCTCCTTCATGCTCAAGGAGATCGCCGAGCAGCCGAAGGCGGTCACGGACACCCTGCTCGGGCGGGTCGACGGGGCCGGTTCGCTGACGCTGGACGAGGTGCGGATCCCGGCGGGCGTCCTGCGCGAGGTCGACAAGGTCGTCGTCGTCGCCTGCGGTACGGCCTTCCACGCCGGCCTGATCGCCAAGTACGCCATCGAGCACTGGACGCGGATCCCGTGCGAGGTGGAACTGGCGAGCGAGTTCCGCTACCGGGACCCGATCCTCGACCAGCAGACCCTGGTCGTCGCCATCTCCCAGTCCGGCGAGACCATGGACACGCTGATGGCCCTGCGGCACGCACGCGAGCAGGGCGCCAAGGTCCTCGCGATCTGCAACACCAACGGCTCCACGATCCCGCGCGAGTCCGACGCGGTGCTGTACACGCACGCCGGCCCGGAGGTGGCGGTCGCCTCGACCAAGGCGTTCCTGACGCAGCTCGTCGCCTGCTACCTGGTCGCGCTGTACCTGGGGCAGGTGCGGGGCACCAAGTGGGGCGACGAGATCCGCGCGGTGGTGCGGGACCTGTCGTCGGTCCCCGCGGCGGTGGAGCGGGTCCTGGGGGCGATGGAGCCGGTGCGGGAGCTGGCCCGTTCCCTCGCGGACAAGGACACGGTGCTGTTCCTCGGCCGGCACGTGGGCTACCCGGTGGCCCTGGAGGGCGCGCTCAAGCTCAAGGAGCTCGCCTACATGCACGCGGAGGGCTTCGCCGCGGGCGAGCTGAAGCACGGGCCGATCGCCCTGATCGAGGACGACGTGCCGGTCGTCGTGGTCGTCCCCTCGCCCCGGGGGCGCTCCGTCCTCCACGACAAGATCGTCTCCAACATCCAGGAGATCCGGGCGCGCGGTGCCCGGACGATCGTCGTCGCGGAGGAGGGCGACGAGGCGGTCGCCCCGTACGCCGACCACCTGATCAGCGTCCCGGTCACGCCCACCCTGCTGCAGCCGCTGGTGGCGACGGTGCCGCTGCAGGTGTTCGCCTGCGAGCTGGCGACGGCGCGGGGCAACGAGGTCGACCAGCCGCGCAACCTCGCGAAGTCGGTGACGGTGGAGTAGGCCCGCGGGGCGCCGGCCGCCCGGTGGCGCCGGTCACGCGGGAGGGGTCCGCGGAGGGGGGCGTGTGCGGGGCCCGGCCGGGGTGGTGAAGGATGAGGGGGGCGCGAAGCCTGCGTCCTCCCGGTTCCGGGCCGGGTGCTCCTCACGGTCACGGTTGTCATGCATCACGATGAAGAAGTCGAAGAACCGCGCCGGCGGACCCTGCGCGGGGTGCTCACCCCGGCGCGGGCGGCGATCGCCGTCGCCGTCGCGGCGGTGGTCACGTCCGCCTTCCTGGTGGTCGACTCCCGCACGATCGGCTCCGCCCCCCGCGGCGGGGACGCGCGGTGCTCCGACGTCGTCGACCGGGTTCCCGACGAGGTCGGCTCGAAGTCGCGCGACTGGGTCCTCGGCGACGGCGTCGCCGCGTGGGGCGGCCGTTCCCTGGTGCTCCGCTGCGGGGTCGACACACCGGAGCCCACCACCGACCTCTGCCTCACGGCCGAGGGCGTCGACTGGGTCCTGGACGAACGGACCCTGAAGGCGGAGGGGGTGAGCGTTCTCACCACCTACGGGCGCTCCCCGGCGGTGGAAGTCGCCTACGACGGCCCGCGCGAGGACGTCGGCGGCATTCTCGTGGAACTCAGGGAGGCCGTCGCCCGGATTCCCGCCGGGGCGAAGTGCATCGGGGCCGGCGACACCCTGTAGTGCCCCGCCCCCGGGGTTCCCGGGACCGCCGGGCGCGCCGGCCGGGCGTGTGCGGATTCCCTCAAAAATGTGAAACGAACGTGGAGTTGGAGGGCTTGTGCGGGAGGCGCCGGGGCACCCGAAGGACCGGAGGTTGATACACATGGTTCCCCTTCTTCTGGTTCTTCTGCTGGCGCTGGTCCTGTTCGGCGCGGGCTTCGCGATGGAGGCCCTGTGGTGGGTCGCGGTCATCGTGCTCGCGGTGTGGCTGCTGGGCTTCCTCGTCCGTCCGGCGGGCACGGGCGGCAGGCGTGGCCGCTGGTACCGCTGGTAGGGCGGCAGTCGCCGGTCCCACCCGGGACGGCGGGACGGACGCGAAGAGCCCCGGCGCGACGGCCGGGGCTCTTCGCGTGTCAGCGGGGGGAGTTCCCCGGGCATGACAGGGGGGGGAGGGAGGACACCCGTCCCCCGCCGGGTCACGGGCGCGGGGAAGCGGCGCCTCCCGCCCGGCGCTCGGCGCCCCGCCGGGCCGCGGACTCGTAAGGTGCTGCGCATGAGCATCATCGGAGTCGGGATCGACGTGGCCGAGATCGAGCGGTTCGCGGCGTCGTTGGAGCGGACGCCCGGGCTGGCCCGGCGGCTCTTCGTGGAGAGCGAGCTGCTGCTCCCCGGCGGGGGACGGCGGGGTGTCGCCTCGCTGGCCGCGCGGTTCGCCGCCAAGGAGGCGCTGGCCAAGGCGCTCGGGGCGCCCAGCGGGCTGTACTGGACCGACGCCGAGGTGTGGTGCGAGGACAGCGGGCAGCCGCGGCTGCGGGTCCGGGGGACGATCGCGGCCCGGGCCGCCGAGCTGGGCGTGCGGTCCTGGCACGTGTCGCTCAGCCACGACGCCGGGGTGGCGTCGGCGGTCGTCATCGCCGAGGGATGAGGGACGAGGGCGCCGGACACGGGACGGAGGTGCGCGAGGTGATGGTGTCCTTTCCGGGGGCGGGGGTCGACCTGCCGGTCTGGGGCGAGGCGTTCCTCGTCGTCGCCGCCGTGCTCACCGTGGTCTTCGCCCTCGTGCGGTTGCTGCGGAACCGGCGTCGGTGACGTCCTCCGGAGAAGTCGCCGAATCGGTGGGTGTGCTGTGCGCCGACCGGGGTAAGCGGGGGAAACCGGCGCCCGAGGGGACCGGTCGAACAGGAGCCCGAGCGGGGCCGACCGAACAGGAGGCGAACAGTGACGTCGACGATGGCGGGGACCGACCGAGCTCAGACCGTGGGCGGGCTGCCGGAGGTCGTGGATCCCGGCCAGGTCGCCCCCCGGGACGCCCGTGAGCTGTCCCGGCTGTTCTTCCGGGAGCTGGCGGTGCTGGAGG
>NZ_JBVITR010000103.1:0-7806 GCF_055574875.1 Streptomyces sp. NPDC034670 | reverse complement strand
TCCACCCCCTCCGACACCAGCCGCCACAGCTCCTCCGGCGAGGCCACCCCGCCCGGGAACCGGCACGCCATCCCCACGATCACCACCGGATCGTCCACCGGCGACGGGGCCGCGTGTGTCGGCCGGGGCTCGGGGTCGTTCGCGGTCGCCCCGGGCAGCAGAGTGCGCAGGTGCTCGGCCAGCGCTTCGGGTGTCGGATGGTCGAAGACGAGTGTCGCGGGGAGCCGGAGGCCGGTCACCGTGGCCAGCGCGTTGCGCAGTTCCACGGCCGTCAGGGAGTCGAAGCCCAGGTCGCGGAAGGGACGGCGGGAGTCGACGGCGTCGGTGCCGTCGTGACCGAGGACGGCGGCAGCGCGTGCGCGGACCGTGTCCAGGAGCAGGGCGAGCTGCTCCTGTTCGGTGCATTCCGCGAGTCGGCTCGACAGGCCGGTCGCGTGCCCGGCACGTGATCCTTCCGGGCGCGCCCTGATCACGTCGCGCAGGAGCGGCGGGACCTCGGTGCGCGACCGCAGGGCCCGGTGGTCGAGCCGGACCGGCACCAGCGCCGGGCCTCCGCCTTCGCCGGCCGTGGCGGCGTCGAACAGATCGAGGCCTTCCCGTTCGGTGAGGGGCCGGAACCCGGAGCGGGACAGGCGTTCCCGGTCGGCGTGGGCGAGTTCCCCCGCCATGCCGGTGGCCAGGTCCCAGGGCCCGAAGGCGAGGGAGTGCGCGGGCAGTCCGTGGCGGCGCCGGTGGGCGGCGAGACCGTCGAGGTAGGCGTTGGCGGCGGCGTAGTTGGCCTGCCCGCTGCCGCCGAACACGCCGGCCGCCGAGGAGACGAGGACGAACATCCGTGCGTCCGGTAGCAGTTCGTGCAGGTGCCGGGCGGCGTCCGCCTTGGGGTGCAGTACGGCGGCGAGTCGTTCGTCGGTCAGCTCGGTCAGCACCCCGTCGTCGAGGGCTCCGGCCGTGTGCACGACGGCGGAGACGGACCGTGCGGCCAGCAGGGCTGCCAGGGCGTCCCGGTCGCCGACGTCGCAGGCCACGACCTCGGTCCGGGCGCCGGCCTCGGTCAGCTCGGCGACGAGGTCCGCCGCACCGGGCGCGTCCGGGCCGCGCCGGGACACCAGCAACAGGTCGCGCACGCCGTGCGTCCGTACGAGATGCCGGGCGAGCGCCGTGCCGAGGCCGCCGGTACCGCCGGTGACGAGGACACTGCCCGCGCCCGCCGCCCAGTCGACGGGGTCGGTCGTGCCTGCCCCGTCGTGTGGGGTGCGGCGGACCAGGCGGGGGGCGAGGAGTTCCGTTCCGCGTACGGCTAGTTCCGTCTCGCCCTGGGCGAGGGCGGCACGCACGCGGGGCAGGGGCAGGGGGTCGGCGTCCGGAGTCAGCAGGGCGAACCGGCCGGGGTGTTCGTTGGACGCGGAGCGCACCAGGCCGCGTACCGCGTCGAGCACCGGGTCGTCGCCGTCCGGCACGACGAGGAGGAGACGCCTGGCGGTCCCGGCGTCCCCGGCGAGCCAGTCGTGGAGGACGCGCAGGGTCCGGGACAGCGTGGCGTGCAGGCCGCCGTCCGTCGTGATCTCCGTGATCTCCCACATCTCGGGGATCTCGGAGCCCTCCGCGGCGTCGGTGGCCTCCGCCGGGACGAGGTCCGGCAGCGGGCTCCACTCGACGCGGTACAGGGCGTCCTGCACGCCGGCGGGCATGCCGAGTTCGGTGTGCGGCCGGGTGACGAGGGAGCCGACGGTGGCGACCGGCGCTCCGTCGAGGTCCGTGACGGTGACGGTGACGCCTCCGCTGTCCGCGTCCCGCTTCAGCGTGGCCCGGACCTCCCGTACGCCGGTCCTGTGCAGCTCCATGCCCTGCCAGACGAAGGGCAGACCCGGTTCGCCGCCCGTGAAGGCGGCGGCGTGCAGCACCGAGTCCAGCAGGGCGGGGTGCAGACCGAAACCGTCCGCGTCGGTGTCCTCCGCGAGCACGGCCTCGGCGAACACCTCCGCCCCGCGCCGCCAGAGCCCGGTCAGTCCGCGGAAGGGCGGTGCGTACGACAGACCGGCGTCGGCCAGTTCGTCGTAGAGGTCGTCGTGGGCGAGCGGCTCGGCGTCGCGCGGCGGCCACTGTCCGACGGTGACCGGCCGGGCGGCGGACGGTTCCGGTGCGGCGAGGAGGCCGGTGGCGTTGCGCAGCCAGGGGGCGTCCGGGTCGTCCTCGGACCGGGAGGAGACGGTCACCGGGCGGCGGCCGGTCTCGTCGGGCGCGCCGACGGACACCTGGAGGACGAGCGCGGCGTCGCGTCCGGGCAGGACGAGGGGTGCGGCGAGGGTGAGTTCGTCGATGCGGCCGTGTCCGAGTTCGCGGCCGGCGCGGACCACCAGGTCGGTGAGGGCGGTGCCCGGCAGGACCGTGCGGCCGGCGACGGTGTGCCCCACGGTCCACGGGTGGCCGGTGATCGAGACGCGCCCCGTGAACAGGGCGCCGTCGCTGTCGGCGAGCGGCACGGCGGCACCGAGCAGCGGGTGGTGCACGGCGGTGAGGCCGGAGCCGCGCACGTCCCCCCGGGCGGGCGTGGGGGCGGGCCAGTAGCGGCGGTGCTGGAACGGGTAGGTGGGCAGCTCGGTGCGGCGGGCGCCCGTGTCCGCGAAGAGCGCCGGCCAGTCGACGGGCACGCCCTGGGTGAACAGCCGGGCCAGGGCGGTGACGAGTGCGGTCTCCTCGGCCCGGTCGGCGCGCAGCGAGGGCACCGCGAGAACGGCGGTGCCCGGCGGCAGGGCCGGCTCGACGAGGGCGGACAGCACGCCGGCGGGGCCGAGTTCCAGGTACGTACGGGCGTCCGCGTCGGCCATCGCGCGGACGGCGTCGGCGAACCGGACGGTGTCGCGGACGTGCCGTACCCAGTGGTCGGGAGTGGTGAGCTCTCCTTCATCGGCCGGAGCCCCGGTCAGGGTCGACACGACCGGCAGGCGCGGGGCGTGGAACTCCAGGCCGTCCAGGACCTCCCGGAACGCGGACAGCATGGGGTCCATGTGCGGGGAGTGGAAGGCGTGGCTGACGGGCAGCCGGGTGGCGCGCCGGGCAGCGGGATCGCCGGGCAGCGCGGCGAGGGTGGCGTCCACTGCGGCGCGGTCGCCCGAGAGCACGACGGAGGCGGGGCCGTTGACGGCGGCGATCGCGGCGCCTGCCGCGAGGTGGGGACGGACGTCGTCCTCGTTCGCCTCGACGGCGACCATCACGCCGCCCTCGGGCAGGGCGTCCATGAGCGCCGCCCGGGCGGAGACCAGCCGGCACGCGTCGGGGAGGGAGAGGACACCGGCCACGTGGGCGGCGGCGATCTCGCCGGCGGAGTGCCCGGCGACCATGTCCGGCCGTACGCCCAGGGACTCGACGAGGCGGTAGAGGGCGACCTCGACGGCGAACAGGGCGGGCTGGGCCGTCCCGGTGCGGTTCAGGGCCTGTTCGTCGTCGCCCCACATCGCCTCGCGCACTGCGGGATCGAGGTGGGCGAACACCTCGTCCAGCGCGTCGGCGAAGGCGGGGAAGCGGCCGTACAACTCCTTTCCGACGCCGAGACGTTGTGCTCCCTGCCCGGAGAAGAGGACAGCGGTCCGACCGGGTTCGGCGGTGGCGGTGCCACGGGCGATCTCGACGGGTCCGGTGTCGGTGGCGAGGGCGACGGACCGGTGGGAGAACGCCGTCGCGGCGGTGGACGCCAGGGTGCGTCCGACGTCCAGTACGTCCGTACGGTCGGCGAGCCGGGCCAGTCGGGCGTCGAGGGCCGCGGGCGTCCGCGCGGACAGCACCCACGGCACCACGCCCGGCGTCACAGCGGCCCTGCCGGGGGCGTCCGTGTCGTCGGGCTGCGGCGGCGCCGCCTCCAGGATCAGGTGGGCGTTGGTGCCGCTGACGCCGAAGGACGAGACGGCGGCCCGGCGCGGGCGGTCGGTGTCGGGCCACGGGGTGTCCTCGCGCACCGGCCGGACCGCGCCCGAGTCCCAGTCGACGTGCGAGGACGGCGTGTCGGCGTGCAGGGTGCGCGGGACGACGCCGTGCCGCAGTGCCAGGACCGTCTTGATGACTCCGGCGACACCGGCGGCGGCCTGGGTGTGCCCGATGTTGGACTTCACCGAGCCCAGCAGCAGGGGACGTCGGCGGTCCTGGCCGTAGGTGGCGAGCAGGGCCTGGACCTCGATGGGGTCGCCGAGGCGGGTTCCGGTGCCGTGTCCTTCGACGGCGTCCACGTCGGTCGGCTTCAGGCCGGCCGCGGCGAGCGCCTGGCGGATGACGCGCTGCTGCGCGGGCCCGTTGGGTGCGGTCAGGCCGTTGGAGGCACCGTCCTGGTTGACGGCGCTGCCGCGCAGCACGGCCAGCACGCGGTGGCCGTTGCGCCGCGCGTCGGACAGTCGTTCCAGGACGACGACGCCGACGCCCTCGGCCCAGCCGACACCGTCGGCGTCGTCGGAGTAGGCCTTGCAGCGGCCGTCGGGTGCCAGCCCGCCCTGCCGGTCGAACTCGACGTACGTCGACGGCGTCGCCATCACGGTCACGCCCCCGGCGAGGGCCAGGCCGCACTCGCCGCCGCGCAGGGCCTGCGCCGCGAGGTGGATCGCGACGAGGGAGGACGAGCAGGCGGTGTCGACGGTGAGGGTGGGGCCTTCGAGCCCGAGGGTGTAGGCGACGCGTCCGGAGGCGACACTGTGGGCGCTTCCGGCGCCGCGCAGACCCTCGTACCGCTCGTCGGTGAGGAGGGTGCCGTAGTCGCCGTACATGACGCCGGCGAAGACACCGGTGCGGCTGCCGCGCAGGGAGACCGGGTCGATGCCGGCCCGCTCGACCGCCTCCCAGGACGTCTCCAGCAGCAGCCGCTGCTGGGCGTCCGTCGCCAGGGCCTCGCGCGGGCCCATGCCGAAGAAGTCGGCGTCGAAGTCGCCTGCCCCGGTGAGGAATCCGCCGCGCCGGACGTCGTCCCAGCCGCGTTCGGCGGGTACGTCGCCGATGGCGTCCACGCCGCCCGTGACCAGCCGCCACAGGTCCTCGGGCGAGGCCACGCCACCGGGGAAGCGGCAGGCCATGCCGACGACGGCCACCGGATCGTCGGCGACCGAGGGGACCGGGAGTGGTCGTTCGGTGGGGACCGGGCGGCGGCCGGCCAGTTCCTCGCGGAGGCGGGCGGCGAGGTCGGCGGCCGTCGGGTGGTCGAAGACGAGGGTCGCGGTCAGCCGCAGGCCGGTGGCGGCGGCCAGGGCGTTGCGCAGTTCGACGGCGGTCAGCGAGTCGAAGCCCAGCTCGCGCAAGGGGCGTTGCGGGTCGACGGCCTCGGCGTGCCGATGCCCGAGGACGCGGGCCACCTCGTGGCGGACGAGCCCGAGCAGTTCCCGCAGCTGCTCGTCGGGGTTCAGGCGGGCGAGGGCGGTCGCGAGGTCGGTGGTGCGGGACGGCACGGCCGTCGCCGCCGCTGCCGTACGGCGCGGGTCCCTGACCAGTCCGCGTAGCACCGCCGGAAGACCGTCGGACGCGCCCGCCGCGCGCAGGGCCGCGGAGTCGAGGCGCAACGGGAGGACGGCCGGCTCGGCGCTCGCGAGGGCGGCGTCGAAGAGGGCGAGAGCGGCGTCGGTGGACAGCGGCAGCAGCCCGGTGCGCGCCATACGGGCGCGGTCGGCGTCCGTCAGCTGCCCCGCCATCCCGGCCGGTGTCTCCCAGGGCCCCCACGCCAGCGACAGGCCCGGCAGTCCGGCGGTCCGGCGGTGGCGGACGAGGGCGTCGAGGAAGGCGTTGGCAGCGGCGTAGTTGCCCTGACCGGGACTGCCGAGCGTCCCGGCGGCGGACGAGAACACCACGAACGGGCCGCAGTCGCCCAGGAGTTCGTGCAGGTGGCGTGCCGCGTCGGCCTTGGGCCGCAGCACGGCCGCCACCCGCTCCTCGCTCAGCGCGGTCACCACCCCGTCGTCGAGGACACCGGCCGTGTGGACGACACCGGCCAGGGTCCGCCCGGCCAGCAGGCCGGCCAGCGCCTCCCGGTCGCCCACGTCGCAGGCGGCGGTCTCGACGCGGGCACCGGCCGCGGTCAGGTCTGCGGCAAGTTCGGCGGCGCCGGGTGCGTCCGGACCCCGCCGCGAGACGAGCAGCAGGTCCCGCACCCCGTGCCGGGTCACCAGATGCCGGGCCACGGCCGCGCCGAGGCCACCCGTGCCGCCGGTGACGAGGACGGCACCGGGACGGTCCCACGTCGTCTCCGCGGCCGGCGTCGGTGTCGCTCGGGCCAGCCGGGGCACGAGGACGTCCGTGCCCCGCACGACCGCCTCGGGTTCGCCGCCGTCGAGCAGCACCCCGAGTGCGGTACGCAACGCCTCCGCGGACGCGGTGCCCTCGAGTGCGAGCGCGGCCACCCGCCCGGGGTGCTCGGCCGCGGCGGACCTCAGCAGGCCCCGCACGGCAGCCGTCGCCGGATCCGAGGCGTCCGGGACGACCACGACGAGGCGCTGCTCCGACTCCGGCGCGAGGGCTTCCTGGAGCAGGGTCAGGGCGGGACGGACAACCGTCGCGACGTCGCTGTCCGGCACAGGAGACGCCGGGAGCACGGCGATCCGCACCTCGGCGCCCTCGTCACCGGCGGTCGACCCGGCCCCGCGCAGGGCGGTGGTGACGTACGCGTCGGTGTCCCCGGACACCGTCAGCGTGCCGTCGTACGGGGGCACCGGTCCGGCGGGCACCAGCTCCACCCGGTACAGGGGGCCCGCGGCGGTGCCCGCTTGTCCTTCCGCGACGGGGCGCACGGTCAGGGCGTCGACGGTGGCGACGAGCTGCCCGGCCGGGTCGGCGAGGGTCACACGGACGCGGTCCGGCGCGAGGAGAGCCAGCCGGCCGCGTACGGCCGTCGCCCCGTCGGCGTGCAGGGTGACACCCTCCCAGGAGAAGGGCACCACACCGTCACCGACGAGCAGTGAGGTCCCCTGGAGGGCGGCATCGAAGAGGGCGGGGTGCAGGGCGAAGCCCCGCGGTTCCGTTCCGTCGGGCAGCTGTGCCTCGACGAACACCTCGTCACCGCGCCGCCAGGCGGCACGCAGCCCCTGGAACCCCGGTCCGTAGTCGAACCCGGTCACGGTGCGCTCGGCGTAGAACGCTCCCAGCTCGACCGGCACGGCGTCCGCAGGAGGCCACACGGCGAACTCCGGAACGGGACCTGGGTGTTCGCCTGCACCGTCACCGCAGAGGAGGCCGGTTGCGTGGACCGTCCACGGGGAGTCGCCCGTGGCGCTCTCCGGACGCGCGTGCACAGCGACGGGCCGGCGCCCGTCCCGGTCGGCGGCACCGATCGCGACCTGGAGGCACATGGCGCCGTGGGCGGGCACGACGAGCGGAGTGCCCAGAGTCAGCTCGTCGACGCGCTCGCACCCGTACTCCTCCCCCGCCCGGGCCGCCAGTTCCACCAGGGCCGCGCCGGGCAGCAGCGTGCGGCCCAGCACCGTGTGGTCGGCCAGCCACGGCTGCACCGCGCGCGACAGCCGCCCCGTGAGGACGACACCGTCCCCGTCGGCGAGCGGCACGGCCGCCCCCAGCAGACCGTGCTCGGCCGGGACCAGGCCCAGACCGACGGCGTCCCGGGCCGACAGCGACGGCTCGGGCCAGAAGGTCCGGTGCTGGAAGGGGTACGTGGGCAGCTCCACGGCGCCCCGGATCCGCCCGGCGTCGAACAGCGCGGCCCAGTCGACGGGCGTACCCCGTACATGCAGTTCCGCCAACGCGGTGAGCACCGACGCCTCCTCGGGACGGTCCTTGCGCAGTACCGGCACCGCGAGGGCGGCCCGGGGTGCGGACTGCGCGATGAGGGCG
>NZ_JBVITR010000102.1:0-8138 GCF_055574875.1 Streptomyces sp. NPDC034670 | reverse complement strand
TCTCTCCCCCCGCCCCCCCCTTTACTTCTCCCTCCCCCCCCCCCCCCCCCCCCCACCCCCCCCCCCCCCCCCCCCCGCCGCACGCGGGCGTCACCTGGTGCCTGCGGGGCACGCACCGCGTGAAGGGCTGGTGTGCCAGTATCACCGAACGGTCGAGGGACGAATGACGGACACCGAGCGAGCCGAACAGGTCGGCGGGCCGTCGGTCGTGGCCACCACGGCCGACGGCATCCACGTGCTGACCCCGGCCGGAGAGATCGACCACCACACCGGCGCTCAGCTCCGGCAGGCGCTGAGCGTCCCCGACACCGCCCGGCCCCGTGTCGTGGTCGATCTGCGGCAGGTGACCTCCATGGACTCCAGCGGCGTCGACATCCTCGTCGCCGCCCACCACGCCCTCACCCGGGTCGGCGGCTGGCTGCGCCTGGCCGCACACCCACCGACCCCGTGATGCGCACCCTGCGGATGCGCCGTGAAAGACGGCCGGGTGTGGCTGACGACGCCCCACACCCCGCCCACGAACCGATCACGGCGGGAACACGGCGATCCTCGGCAAGGCCTCCGCCGTCCTGCGCCTGTGAACGGCAGAGGAAGGGGGCCGCCCGGCAGGGCGCGATGATCGCCGGGCGTCCCCCCTGCGCCCACGCCCCGGCCACCGGCAGAACGCCGACGGAGCACCTCCCTGACGGCCCCGGCCGGACGCGGCAGGAGGCTCGGGCCCGCCCCCGGGCGGGGCGGGGCGGGCCCGAGCCCGGGCGGGGCGGGCCGGCGCTCGCCCCGCGCGCCGCCGTGCCCGGTGGGACCGGCGGCGTCCGCACCGCCCGGAGCCGGCGGAGGTGGCGGCCGCAGGCCGGCGGTGGTCAGCCGCGGACGATGTTCTCCGCCTGGGGGCCCTTCTGGCCCTGGGTGACGTCGAAGGTGACCGGCTCGCCCTCGACCAGCTCGCGGTAGCCGCTGCCGGAGATGTTGGAGTAGTGGGCGAAGACGTCCGGTCCGCCGCCGTCCTGGGCGATGAAGCCGAAGCCCTTCTCGGAGTTGAACCACTTGACGGTTCCGCTGGCCATGCTGGTACCTCTCGGTCGCTGTGAGGGAACCGCACCGCGCGGCCCCTGGAGGTGATCGCCCCGGTCCGGCACTGCACAGCAGAACGCCCGCGCGAAAGGCGCGGGCGGTACGGCGAACCACGACATCCGGCAGCGACGTTACACGCGGAGACCGGACCGCACCAGAGAGCCACAGCCACGGACCGGTACTCGGCCCTCCCCCATCCGGGCCGGGACACAGGTGGTCCGGTGGGCTGAGGGCGTGCGGGGCGGCGGGCCCCGGACCCGGCCGTGGACGTGCGCGTCATCTCGGCCTTCCGGCCCTCGCTGCCTCACCGGGAGAGGGCACCGCCGGTCCTCACGCCCGCACCCGCCCTGCCAGGACCGGGCCGGGCTCCGGCCTCGTGGCCGTCTGCGAGCCCGGGGTCCTGGGAGGCCCGGACGGGTCCTGGCAGGACACGTAGGGGGTCAGCGGTCCTCTTCCGCAGCACCGTTCACGTGAGGGTGCGCCGAGGACAGGTGTCGTTCTTCCTTCCGTCCGGGCCCGGTACGCAGCAGGACGGCGAGGGCCGCGGCGGCCGCGGCCGCGGCCAGGCCGAGCAGCAGGGTGCGGTCGGGGACCGCGCCGGCCCACCGGGACAGCCGTTCCTCCCAGGCGAATTCGGCGTCCACTCCCATCAGGGACGGCAGCGCGGAGGTGCCGTCGAAGGCCAGGAAGAGGACGCCGAGCAGGATGAACATCACCCCACCGGCCAGGGAGGTGGTGTGCAGCGGTACTTTCCCGAGGTGGATCACCCGGCCGCGCAGCCACCGTCGGCGCCCGAGGTCGTAGCGGTCCCACAGGGCGGCCAGGACGAACATCGGCACCGCCATGCCGAGGGCGTAGACGGCCAGCAGCGCACCGCCCCGCCAGGGGTTGCCGCCCATGGCCGCGACGGTCAGGACGGCACCGAGGATCGGCCCTGCGCAGAAGCCCGCCAGGCCGTAGACCGAGCCCAGCGCCAGCACGGAGGCCGCGGATCCCGAGCGGCGCCTGCCGGCCGCCTGCTGCAGGCGGCGCGAGCCGAATCCCCGGCCCAGTACCTGGGCCGCACCGAGCGCGATGACCAGCCAGCCGCCGGCCGTGACCAGAGTGTCCCGGTGGCCGTAGAAGAGCCGCCCGGCGAAGGAGCCGGCCACCCCGAGCGGCACCAGGGTGAGGCAGAGTCCCGCGTAGAACAGTGCCGTGCGTCCCAGGAGCCGGGTGCGACTGGTGAAGGAGTACGCGAAGAAGGCCGGCAACAGCAGGGCCGAGCAGGGGCTGAGGAGGGCCAGCAGGCCGCCGAGGAAGGCGACCAGCACGCCGGGGTCACTCATCGCCGTCTTCCCGCTGCCGTGCCTGCTCGGCGGCCTCGTCGATGATGTCGGTGAAGACGTCCGTGGGCTGGGCGCCGAGCACCGGCCGGCCGTTGATCAGGAACGCGGGGGTACTGGTGACCCCGAGGCCGTAGCCCTCCTCGCCGTCCCGGGTGACCGCCTGGTGGGCGGCGTCGGAGGCCATGTCCTTCTCGAACCGCGCGAGGTCCTGGACACCGGCCTTCCGGGCCATGGCGATGAGGTTGTCCTCGCTGAAGTCGCCCGCGTTGCGCCGGCGCGGCTCGGCATAGGCCACGTCGTGGAACTGCCAGAAGCGGTTCTGCCGTCCGGCCGCCCAGCCGGCTCGCGCGGCCTGGTCCGACTCGGCGCCGAAGACGGGGAAGTTGCGCCACTCGAGGCGCAGGACGCCCTTGTCGACGTAGTCGCGGATCAGGTCCGGCTTGGTCTCGCGGGCGAACCGGCCGCAGAAGGGGCACTGGAAGTCGGAGTACTCGATCAGCACGACGGGCGCGTCCGGACTGCCGAGGGCGAGCGGATCGGCGGCGTCCCGGCGGGCCAGGGCGAGCAGTTCCGGGTTGGCCGGCTCCCGTGCCTCGGGGGTCGACACCGTGGCGGGGGCGGCCGTGCCGCCCCCGGTGGTGTCGCGGCCGAGGGTGAGCGTGAGGACGGCGGTCACGACGGCGGCGACCAGCACGATCACGGCGAGGGCGCGCCGGGTGCGGCCGGAGCGGAGCCGGCCGGCTCGCGAGGACGCGGAGGGTGCGGATTTTCCGGGCATGAGGGTGCTCCGAAGGGTGAGGTAAGGATGAGGAGACGTGTGCGCGGAGCGGTGAAAGGCTCAGCGGCGGGCCGGCACGGGGCACGCGTCGGCCGTGGAGAGCCTGCGCAGTGCCGCCTCGGCCAGCAGGACGAGGGAGACGACGGCCACCAGCGGCTGCAGCGGGGCCCAGTAGGTGAGCGCACCGGAGGTGCCCAGAAGAACCAGGACGAGCTTGTTGCAGACGGGGCAGCCCACCGCCAGCAGCGACAGCAGACCACCGGCCGAACCGAGCCGTCCGACGGTCCTCGCGGACGGACCGCTGTGATCCTCCGGCGCGCCCGGGCCGGTGGGACCGGTGCCGTGCGGCGGCCTGAGGAAGGTGGCCAGAACGAGGCCGGCGAGCACCGCGGTGGCGGCGAGCACGGGGTAGTTCCACCACTGGACGGGGACGGAACGGGAGAACAGGGGCGAGGGCACCACCGCGGTGGGCACGCCCACCAGCACCGTGGTCAGTGCGGCGCCGGCCGTGGCGGCGACCCACTGCGGGGACTGCCACGCGGCCAGCGTCGCTCCCGCCCGGCGCAAGGACCGGGAGGAGGTCATGGGAGGGACTCCGTTTCGCTGAGGAGGTGAAGGGACACGGCGCGCGGGCCGGTCTAGATCCTCAGGACGGAGAGCCGTACCGGGTCGGGTACGGGGGGCGCGGCCCCCGGCCCCGCGGATGCGGGGCCCGGGCCCGCCGGCGCGGCCGGTGTCCGGCGCTCCTCGCGTTCCGGCGTCGGCAGCGGCGCGGACGGGCGGGAGCCGTCGCGGGCGGAGGCGGTGTCGGAAGTGACCTGCTTGCCGCAGTGCCCGGTGTCCGACGACGAGGGGCCGGCCGCCTCGTGGAGGGCAGCGCCTTCCCGGGCATCGGTGCTGCCCTGTTCCGCAGCGGCCCTGCTCACGGAGGGCTCTGCCGCGGGCCGTGCGCCGGCTGCGGCAAAGGCCGGTTCCGCGCGGACGGATTCCGCCGCGGACTGCCCGGCCGCGCACAGGGACGAGACCACCAGGGCGACCAGCACCAGAACGCAGCGCAGCACGGAACCCGCTCTGTGGTGCGAGAAGGGCGCTGTCATCGTGAGGGCTCCGTGAGGCGATACCGCGTGCGGGAGCCACGATAGGCCATACCGGCGGGGGTATGCACCCGTGGGTCGTGGAGGCGTCGTTCGCGCCGCGCTCGGGCCGTCGCGGGCTCCGCTCGCGCCGGGAGCGGCGGCGCTCCGGGGCGGCGCCCGGCGGATGCCGAGCCGCGCCTCGGCCGCGATCGCCTCGACCTCGCGACGAGGCCGCAGGACCGACGGCGGGGACGCCGGGACCTCCCCGGGCCGAACCGCGCCGCAAGCCGGCGCCACCCGGGTCCGGCCGGGCGGAAGAGACGGGCCGACGGTACTACCCGGCGGCTTCTTCCCGGAGCAGCGGGGTGACCTGCCGCACTCCCGCCCCCTGGCGGGGACGGAGACCCGGCACGTGAGACGCGTCACTCCGAGATACCCCGGGGGGCATAAAGCGGATCCTGTTACGGTTGAGCTCAGACATACCCCCCCGGGTATCAGTGAAGGCAAGTGAGCAGGAGTTCCCCGCATGGTTCCCGAGATCGACCAGCAGCGGTTCGCCGAGGCGCACGCGGCAGGCGCCCTCGTCGTCGACGTCCGCAACGGTGGCGAGTACCGCGCAGGTCACGTCCCCGGCGCCCGCTCGGCACCGCTTCCCAACCTCCCCCTGACCCTCGCCGAACTGCCCAGGGACCGGCCGGTCCACGTGATCTGCCAGAGCGGCGGCCGCAGCGCACGGGCGACCTCCCTGCTCCGCGACCTGGGCTACGACGCCTTCAGCGTCAGCGGCGGCACCGCCGCCTGGCGCGACGCCGGCCGCCCCACGGTCACCGGCGACGTGCCCGGCACGCCCACCGTCCTCGAGGAGAAGTGATGATCACCGTTCTGCCCGTCGAGACCCCCGGCCTGGGGGACCGCACCTACCTCGCCCACGACGGTTCCGTGGCCCTGGTGGTCGATCCCCAGCGCGACTACGACCGCGTCACCGCGCTGGCCGACGCCGCCGGCGTGCGGATCACCCACGTGTTCGAGACGCACATCCACAACGACTACGTCACCGGCGGCCTGGCCCTGGCCCGCGAGGTGGGCGCGCAGTACCTGGTGAACGCCGACGACGAGGTCTCCTACGAGCGGACCCCGGTCCGCGACGACCAGGTGATCGAGGTCGGCGACACCCTGCGGGTGCGGGCGATCCACACCCCGGGTCACACCCACACCCACCTGTCCTACGCGCTGGAGGCCGACGGGGAGCAGGTCGCGGTGTTCACCGGCGGCTCCCTGCTGTACGGCACCACGGGACGGCCGGACCTGCTGGGCCCTGACCACACCGACACCCTGGTGCGGGCCCAGTGGCGCTCGGCGCACCGGCTGGCCGAGGAACTGCCGGACGAGACGGCCGTCTACCCCACCCACGGGTTCGGCTCGTTCTGCTCCGCGACCCAGGCCACCGGCCTGGCCAGCACCATCGGCCAGGAGAAGCGGACCAACACCGCGCTGACCGCCGACGAGGAGGCCTACGTCGAACAGCTCCTGGCGGGCCTGGACGCCTACCCGGCCTACTACGCCCACATGGGCCCGGCCAACTCCGACGGCCCCGGCAAGCCGGACCTGTCCGCGCCGTCCGTGGCGGACCCGGCCGAGCTGCGGCGCAGGATCGAGGCCGGCGAGTGGGTGGTGGACCTGCGCGACCGCACCGCCTTCGCCGCCGGGCACCTGGCGGGCAGCCTCAACTTCGGCCTGGACGGCCAGTTCGTCACCTACCTGGGCTGGCTGATCCCGTGGGGCACCCCGCTCACCCTGCTCGGCGAGAGTGCCGCGGACGTGGCCGAGGCCCAGCGCGAGCTGGTCCGCATCGGCATCGACCGCCCGGCCGCCATGGCCACCGGCGGCCCCGAGGACTGGGCCGGCGGCGAGCCCCTGGCCGCCTACGAGCGCGCCACCTTCGCCGGCCTCAAGGCCGCCCTGGCCGGCGACGACGACTTCGTCGTCCTGGACGTGCGCCGCGACCAGGAGCGCGCCGAGGCGCACATCCCCGGCACGGTGCACATCCCCGTCCACGAGGTGCCGGGGCGCCTCGAGGAGATCCCCGCGGGCCGCGTCTGGGTGCACTGCGCCGGCGGCTACCGCGCCGGGGTCGTCGCCGCGCTGCTCCACGCCCGCGGCCGCGACGTCGTCGCCGTCGACGACAGCTTCGACAACGCCCGCGGCCTGGGCCTGTGCGCCCTCCCCTCCGAAACCCCCGCAACCTCCGACAACCGACAGGAGTCCCACGCGTGACCACCTCCACCACCCCCCGCGGCCTGACCACCGACGAACTGCGCGCCAGGCTCGACTCGGCCAATCCGCCCCGGCTGCTCGACGTCCGCTCCCCCGCCGAGTTCGAGGGCGCGCACATCCCCGGCTCCTACAACGTCCCGCTGGACACCCTGCGCGAGCACCGCGAGGAACTGACGAAGCACCTGGACACCGACGTGGTGCTGGTGTGCCGCTCCGGCCAGCGCGCCGGCCAGGCCGAACGCGCCCTCGCCGAGGCCGGGCTCCCCGGCCTGGCGGTCCTGGCGGGCGGCATGACCGCCTGGGAGAAGTCCGGCGCCCCGACCGACTACGGCCGGGAGCGCTGGGACATGGAGCGCCAGGTCCGCCTGGTCGCCGGCTCCCTGGTCCTGGTCGGCGCCCTCGGCAGCTTCGCCGTCCCCGGCCTGCAGGCGCTGTCCGCGTTCGTCGGCGGCGGACTGGCCTTCGCCGCCCTCAGCAACACCTGCGCCATGGGCGTGCTGCTGTCGAGGATGCCGTGGAACCGCACACCGTCCTTCGACCCGCGCAAGGCCGTCGCCCGGCTCGCCGACGGCAGGTGACCGGCATGACGCTGACGCTCGTCCTGGTCCTCGCGCTGCTGGTCGGCGTCTTTCTCGGCCTGCTCGGGGGAGGCGGGTCGATCCTGACCGTGCCGCTGCTGGTCTACGTCGCGGGCATGGACGCCAAGGAGGCCATCGCCACCTCCTTGTTCGTCGTCGGCGTCACCTCCGCCGTGGGCATGATCAACCACGCCCGCGGCGGACGGGTCCGCTGGCGCACCGGCGTCCTGTTCGGAGCGGCCGGCATGGCCGGCGCCTACACCGGCGGACTCGTCGGCGGCCACATTCCCGACGTCGTCCTGCTGATCGCCTTCGCGGTCATGATGATCGTCACCGCCGCCGCCATGCTCCGGGGCCGCCGAGGAGTCGACCCCGGCCGGGCCCACCGGCAGCTCCCGGTGGGGCGGGTCCTGCTGGACGGCGCGGCCGTCGGCCTGGCCACCGGCCTGGTCGGCGCGGGCGGCGGCTTCCTGGTCGTCCCCGCCCTGGCATTGCTGGGCGGCCTGCCCATGCCGGCGGCCATCGGCACCTCCCTGCTGGTCATCGCGATGAAGTCCGCCGCGGGCTTCGCCGGCTACCTGTCGAGCGTCCGGATCGACTGGACCCCGACCCTGGCCGTCACCGGGTTCGCGGTCGCCGGCAGCCTGGTCGGGGCCCGGCTGGCCGGGCGCGTCCCCGCGCACGTCCTCTCCCGGCTCTTCGCCTGGTTCGTGCTGGCCATGGGCACCTTCGTCCTGGTCCAGCAGGCCCCTGCCCACACGACGGTCCCGCTGCTGGCGGCGATCGCCGCGCTGGGCGCCGGTGCGGGCGTCTGCTACGGCTTCGTCGCCCGCTGTCCGCTGCGACGCGCCGTGCACCGGACCTAGGGTTCGCCGCCCCCGCTGCCCCGGCGCCCCCGGGGGGGGGGGGGGGGGGGGGTGGGGGGGGGGGGGGGGGGGGGGGGGGGGGGGCGGGGGGCGGGGGGGGGGGGGGGGGGGGGGGGGGGGGGGGGGAGGGGGGTGCGCGAACGCCTGAGGTGGTGATGGTTGTGCTG
>NZ_JBVITR010000101.1:0-8544 GCF_055574875.1 Streptomyces sp. NPDC034670 | reverse complement strand
GCAGGGAGCAGTCACCGGCAGACGGTGCACTCCAGGGAGCGGAACCCGCGCACTCAACCGCGGAGATCCCCTACACCACACAGCGGGACGCCGTCGGCCGCCGCACGCCTGCTTGCGCTGCAGTGCGCGCTCCGAATGAACACCAAGATGCAAGTCCGACTGCCCAAAGGCATGCTGCGCAGCCTCGGTCTCAATACCGGTCAAGGCCCATGGCGTGAGTTAGAGCACGCGCGCTGGCTGCGCACAGTCCCCGAAAACACCTCCGCCAAAGCTGCTGAACTGCTCGACGCCGCACTGCTCGATCAAACCCCAGCCCGTCCCGACCGGATGCGTGCTGCGGACTGGGCACTGCGCGCCAGTTCCCCCTCGACAGCAGGGATGCCCGAACCGCTGCGGCAACTGGCAAGCGTCTACCTCGCAGCACATGCTGCCCCGGAAGACGGCAGGGGCGTGAGCGAGGCCGAGCAGACGGCGCGCTCATGTGGTGTCGCGCTCGCGACACTGTCCGCCCTCCTTGCCCAACTGACAGCGACCGGATTGCTCAAATCGTGGCGGATTTGTTCGGACTCAGGAGACCTGCATTGGATCCTTGCGCGTGGAAAGGGAAGCCACGACACCAGCCATCAGCGAGACACGGCTGGTCCAAGGAGCCCATTTGCGGGAAGCCCATGGTCTGAACAGGAGGTCTGGTAAGGCGGTCGACCTCCGCCCACTCCCGCATGATGCAGTTCCCGGTACCTCCTCGACCGGGACTGTAAATCGTTCGGAGTAACTCCCGATCACGGAAGATGCATCGATGACCAGTGAGAACGTGGCCGAGCACGAGGCCGACGAGTCGGCAGCGGCTGTGTCGGCGAAGGCTGTGGACGACCAGCTGATCGACGAGCTGGTGAGCCGGGCCCAGGCCGAGGGCCTGCGGCTGACCGGCGAGGGCGGACTGTCCCCGCAGGGGGCAACCCCCAGCAGCAGCTGACCAAGCGGCTGCTGGAGTCCGCCCTGGAGGGTGAGATCACCGATCACCTCGGCTATGACAAGCATGATCCGGCGGGCAAGGACGGAGGCAACTCACGCAACGGCAAACGCTCCAAGACCGTGCTGACCGACGTGGGACCGGTGGAGATCGCCGTGCCCCGCGACCGGGACGGCTCCTTCGAACCGAAGATCGTCAAGAAGCGGCAGAAGCGCCTGACCGGCGTCGACGAGATGGTCATCTCGCTGGCCGCCAAGGGCCTGACCACCGGTGAGGTCCAGGCCCATCTCGCGGAGGTCTATGGCGCCGAGGTCTCCCGGCAGACCATCTCCACGATCACGGACAAGGTCCTGGACGGCATGGCCGAATGGCAGAACCGGCCGCTCGACGTCGTTTATCCGGTGGTCTTTATTGACGCCGTCCACGTGAAGATCCGCGACGGCGCCGCCGCCAACCGGCCCATCCACGTGGCCCTGGCCGTCACCGTTGAGGGCCGGCGCGAATTCCTCACCACCCAGGCCGACAGGGTCCTTGAGAAGTGATCTTTTGTCCGGGTTCGTCATGCCAGTCCGAGGGCGGTGAGGGGTCGCTGGTGATCCCGGCCAGTGCGGCGGAGGGCGGCGGCGATGTTGGTGTGGCCGTCCTGACGGTGGACGCCGACGGCGAGGTTGCGCAGGCCGGCCATGATGCGGGGCAGGTGCCGGGGGTGGATCTTTGAGGCGTACTCACGGAAGGTGCGGTCGCGGACGTGGTGGAGCTGGTTTTCGATCTTCCGGTGGCCGCGAATCCATGCGGCGAGTTCCGCGCCGGTGGCCGCGCCGGGCAGCAGGCTGGTGACCAGGTAGGTCCGCTCGATTGTCAGCTTGCTGGAGCCCAGTTCCCGACTCCAGCGGACGACTCGAAGGGCCTGGCGGGCGTGCGGGTAGTCGAGGTGCGCGAACACGGCAGTCTTCAAGCGGCGGATCTCGTCGCGGTGATGGGCCCGGGTGCGCTCAAGGTGGTCCAGGTGGATGTCGTGCCAGGGCAGTCGACGATCCGCCCGTGCAGCGCGGGGTGGTTCTTCTTGACGGCGGCCAGGTAGTGGGCGCCGCGTTCGTCCAGGTAGGAAGCGTGATTGTGCAGGGCGTCGGCGGTGATGACGGTTCCCATCAGGTCGATGCCGTCCAGCAGTGGGGGTGAAGGCCGGAATCTCGTTGCTCCTGCCGTCGACCTGTATCTGGGCGAGGACGTCGCCGTCGTGGGTCATCGCCGCGATCAGCGCAGTGGCCAGCTGCTCCTTGGTGCGCGAGCCTCGGAGAGTCTTGTCGTCGACGGCGATCACTCGTCGGCTCGTGGGTGGGCTGTTGCGTTCGTTGAGAAAGCGGCCGATGGCCCTGTCCAGAGCGTCACCGTCCACTCGGCCAGGACGAGGCGGATGGTTGTGGGGTGCGGCGGGCGGATGGGGCCGGTCAGCGGGTCGGGGCGGAACCCAAGCCGGGCCAGGACGCGCTGCGGAGCGTCCGCGACCCGCTCGGCCGACCGTGCCATGCGAGCGTGCCCAGTCCAGCAGCTGTCAGTAGCCATCGGCCGTGGTGGGGAAGCTGCGGGAACCGAGCGGCTTGCCGGTTGTGGGGACGACGGCTGCCACGTGCGCGTCCTTGTGAGTGTCGACGCCGAGCACGACCTCGCGGTGGCGGTCATGGTGCAATCGGGTCGGCTGGGCCATGCCGGCACTGGTCATCGTTCTCCTGCCGTCGAACCGGAGGGCTGGTGGCCGTCGCCGGGTCGGCAGGGTGGTCAGGACTGTGACGGTGCCTGTCGCGAAGGCCCCTATCGGGACACGCCCGCCGACCTGGCGGCAGCGAGTGCCGCCCCGGACGGCGGTCGACAGATCAAGACGCAGGACATGACAGTCAGTCGTAGCGCGGGTCAGACCACCGCCGGGACGGCACCGTCATCCTCACAGCCCCTATGGACGGCACGGCGCAGCGGCTGGCGCTGCTGACCTGTAGAGGAAGCACGCGACCTGCTGCGTCTGCTGCTGACGGTTGCCCAGGAGGAGGGGCCGATGTCGCCGGAGGCGGACCGGCCGGCGAAGGAGATCGCCGCACGCGTCCCCTCGGAGAACTGACCGTGCCGCGCTGCTCTGCCTGGATTTGCCCCGGCTGGGTTGATGATGCCCAGACGGATGTCGGGCCGGTTGCTCGCCACAGCCCTTGAACCCGCAGCGAGCAGTCGGCGATGCCGCGCCTGCACTCCGTATCGGAAGTGCGGCGGTGGCTTGCCGTTATGGCCCTCCGCGCCGATATCGTCGACAGCCTTGGTGCTGGTGAGGCTGAAGGGGCCGGACCCGTGCGGTGGCTGTTTCTGACAGAGTGAGACGTACACAGATCACTGCTGCTAGAGAGGCCCCTTCGATGTCCGAGCCCGTGCGGGATGCTTCCTTCGATCACTTCGGTGCGGACGGTATGCGGCAATTCCACATCCCCGGGGCGTTCGGTATCCGACTGCCTCCCACCGCCCGTGAGCACCTGGAAGGCACAGGCGTACCACTGAACGTGGCGCCTTACTTCCAAGCGGCCGCGCCATCCGACGGGGTCACACTCAGACTCCTTGCCGGCCATCAAGGCTTTCCACATCCGCCGGCACAGATGGCCGATTGGCTGCGGATTGGTACCGACGGGCTGGCCCATCTGTGCGTGCGCCCTGACGGCGCCGTCCAGGCGGTGTTTCTCGGCGACTACGGCGAGAATGACATGTTCGTGTCATCGAGCGTGGTCAGGTTCACCATGGCGCTCACGGCGCTGGACCGAAGACTGCCGGTGATCGCGGCATCGACGGGACTGTCCGTCGCGGCGGCCGCCTTCCGTGAACTCAACGCCGAACTGCGACAGATTGACGAGACGGCGTTCCAGGAGCGCGAGAGCTGGTGGCCCCGGGTCCTCGACGACGTACGCCACACCCTGAACTTCCCGTTCTCCTCCGCCTTCGAGTACCTCGACGATCTCGGTAACAAGCAGATCGCCACCGAGGCGACCGGCCCAGGACGCGCCCATCCGGAAGAACTGCTGTGGCAGCGGCTGCAGTCGCAGGGTGTCTCGCCCACACAGGTGCGCCGCGTGTACTGCGAACTCGAGCCATGCATGATGCCCGGCCGCTACTGTGCAGTCTGGCTGCGCAATACCTTCCCCCAAGCGGAGTTCACCCACAGCTTCGACTACGGATCCGACGCCGCCTCCCGAGAAAAGGGTCTGAAAGAGCTGATCACTCACGCGGCCAGGCAGGCTCGATCATGACGACCGTGCAGTGGGGGAGGCCGTCCGCCGGGAGGGAACCGGCAGCCGCTGCCCTGCTGGCATGGCTGGCCGATCCGGCCGCCCCCCGCATGTGCCTGATCACAGGCAGCGCAGGCTGCGGAAAATCGACTCTGCTCGCCTGGCTGGTGGCGCACGGCACGCGCCCCGAAACGCCTCAGAACCGCCGCGTCCACGCGGTCGCACCCCTGCAGGGCCTTGGCGTACGGGGCGCGGTGTGGACACTGGCCAACCAACTCGGTGTGGTTGCCCGAGCCCCCGCCGAACTGGCGGCTGCCCTGGCCGCCGACCGCCGGCCGGTCACCATCGTCCTCCCCGATCTGCAGGACGCCGCGGACCCACTGGTGCTCGCCGACATGGCCGCCATCCTCTCGCGCCTCGAGCACGTCCGTGTCATCGTCGAAGCCACTGCCTCAAGCCTCGCGGCCACACACCTGGCAGATCACGCACCGGCGATCATGAACCTCGACCACGACCAGTGGACCGACCCCGAACGGCTCGCCGCCTGGCAGAGGGCGCACCACAAGCCCACCCCCCTGCGCACAACCCACGCCGAGCCCGCGGTCAACCTGGATGACCCCGAGGACGTCTGCGCCGCCGACCCCATCACGGTCACCGCCCGCTACGAGAGCAGCAACGACGAGCACGCAGGACTGCGTACCGCCTGGCTGCGCGCAGGCCAGGCCCTCCTGCACGAACCGCAGCCGGCAGCCAGGGCCCTGGCCCTTCTCTCAGCACTCGGCGACAGCGCCGACCCACGCCTGAAACAGCACCTGACAACACTCGCCGCCAACGCCGACTGGAGCCTGGTCTGGAACCGGGTAACCGGCGATATCCGCCCGCCCTGGCCCGGCCCCGCCCTCGCCCTCGCCGCCGGACACGAGGTGCTGGCCGGCACCGTGCTCACCGCAGACCACGAAGGCGTCGTACGGATCATCAGCGCAGAAAACGCCCGCGCTTCAGGCCGCCTCCCCCGCGCCTTCACCCAGACACAAGCACTGGCGGCACTGCCGGACGGAACCGTGCTTGCGCTGGACGTACAAGGACGCCTCACCTGGCAGCACAGTCCCGCAGTGCGCAAACCCTCTGGCATCAGCGCCCTCCTCGACGACGGACCCACCCCTGTCCAGCAGCTCATCGACACCATGAGCAACCACCTGGCACAGATCCCGGGGCGCACGCTGACCGCTACTTCCCACCTGCTGGCGGTCGCCGACGACGCCGGCGCCGTCCACGCCGCCACCCTGCACCGGCCAACAGACCGACCACAGACAGCCACCCTCTTTGAAGGCCCCATCACCGCACTCGCCGCCTTGGACCTCAACGTCCCGGAAGACGGCACCCCCATCTCCCTGTTGTACAGCGGCGGCGCCGACGGGCACGTCCGCGCCTGGTCACCAGGCCGCGCGCCCCTTACACCCTCCGTGATGCAACGGCCCTTTCCCGTCACGGCCCTGGCAGCCATGCACACCGAGGACGGGCCGGCGCTTGCCGTCGGGTGGGGGGATGGCCTCGTCGAACACCACACCTGGGACCGGGGCACCACACGCGTCTTCCGCCCAGGCCCGCCCGTGCGTTCACTCACAGCAACTGACAACGGGGACCTCGTCGTCGGCTGCGACGACATGCTCGTCTGCCTGCGCCCTCGCTGACACCAGCGCGAGGTCGGATCTGTTCGACTGCAACTTGACGCCCTATCACTTTACGTCAAAAATTACCCAATCGTTGTCCAGCGGGGGAACGGCACGTGGGGAAGAAGCTGCCTGACGAACTCGTCGAGGTCCTCGACCTCGTCGGCGTTCAATGGCCCAACATCGACGAAGACGAGGTCCGCGACAGCGCCAAGGACTACCGCAACCTAGCCGAAGGCCTCCGCGACGTCATCACTGACGGTAACAAGGCCTGCTCCCATATCGTCGCCGGCCGCAGCAAAGGCAAGACGGTCGATGCCATCGACCGCCGATGGGGCAAGCTCACCACCAAGGACCTGACCACTTTCATCAAAGCCCTCGATGACCTGGCCGAAGCGCTCGACGACTGCGCCGGCTTCATCGAAGGCTGCAAGATCGCCTGTATCGCCGAACTCTCCGCCACCGCAGCCACCGCGACCGCCGGCGTCGTCGGCATGTTCTTCACCGCCGGCCTCAGCGGCCTGCTCAGCGCAGCAGCCATCGCCGCCTGCCGCATCGCCCTGCACGAGGCCATCGACTACGCCGTCGACCAGATCACCTCAATCGTCACCGACAAGATCGAGGCAAAAATCCTCGGCAAGATCGAGAACCTCTTCACTGACCAACTCGACGCACCCGACGACAACAACCTCTCCCACTACGCCCCCGGCAACGCAGACATGGCCTACGACCTGGTCATCGAGTTCGACGAGTTCGAGAAGGCATCCGGCGGCTACGACGAGGCCAAGCGCAACTTCGACGACAAGAAGAAAACCCACAAAACCGGAGGCGCCAAGCGGCGTAGCTCCGTCAAGAAAGACAGCCGCTTCCACAAGCTGGCCGCCGTCATGGACAAGGCCGAAGACGCCGTCGACAAGAAAGTCGACGAGACCATCGACGTCCTGGAGAAGCACGGCGGCAAGATCGACGACAGCAAGAAGGAACACAAGAAGACCGACAAGAAAACCAAAGACGACATCGATAACTGCGGCGACATCCGAACGTACTTGCTCAGCGCCGACGGCACCGTCCAACGCTTGGACCCCGACGGTCAACTCCGCAGCCTCGACACCACAGACAAAGACCGCCTGGACGGGATCCTCGACAACGGCAAAGCCTGGCGTCCCCAAACACGGCGCGACCAAGCAGACACATCCGTACCTAATACCCACACCGGGAAAGTCAGCTCCACCAAAGTCGACCCCTACACCGACGAACTCGGCCAGGCCACCCAACTCGCCCGCTACGCACGCAACGACTACAGCGGAAATAACTATGCCGCCGGACGCTACATTGACCCCGATGGTAACGGAGAAAGCATCCTCGTCGGCTACAGCGAGAAGAGCATGCACTCCGAAAGATCCATCGGCTACCCGCTCCTGCATAACGGGAAACAGTCAGGCCTCAAGGAAGTCTTCACCGAACGTGAACCCTGCCAGCTCAAACCCAGCTGTGACCGCTGGCTCGACCGCCACTTCCCGCAGGCTAAAACTGTCCACCACACCAACACTTACGACCAGACCGTTCCACGCCACCAACGTGACACAGAACATCAGCAATACATGGACGAGCTCCGTAAAGCACACGGCCGCTAACATTGACTCGCCCCCTCGGTCGCGCAACACCCCAAAGGTCCCCGCATGAGCTTCGCTATCACTCCGGCCGAACTCCTCAGTACCTTCGGCCTGTCCGGCGTTGTGTACTTCCCCCGCTACGCATCCCCCGACAACCAACTCGACACACGAACCGCAGACTTCCTCAGCCAGGTCGGCCTCCCACACGACGAGACCTTCAAGTCCAAGGCGAGCGTTGGCCAGGAAGAGTCGATTCTCCTGTCCGAATGGTTTACCCCCGATGACGGAACCCTGCCCGAGGAATGCCGCTCATGGCTCGTCCTCGGCTACTTCGCAGCCTCTGTCATCGCCCTCGAACCCCACACCGGAGAGGTGTATGCCTTCGGCGAGGGCGAACCCCTGGACTCCTACACACAGCTCCATCGAGACGTCGAATCCCTCGTCTACGCCCTGAACCTGTTCAAAAGGTTCGACGAACACGAGCGCGGCGACCAGGCCGACATCGACGAACAAGTAGAGCACCTGCGCGCACGCATCCACGCTTTTGACGCGACTCCCTTTGAGGACGAGCAATCCCAGTGGAATCTCATCCTCGACGAAGTCATCGAAGGTATCTGGTAAGAAAAGGCGCGGCCGCCGCTCCGCCCAGGGGCTCCGCCGGCGTTGTCACGTTGTTGGGTGTGCGGGTGTCTGACGGCGTGTCGAGGTGTGGTGGGGCCGGGTGCCGGCCCTGGGCTCAGGCCGCGGCAGGCCGGCTGGTGACGCCGGTGGCCTGCTCCCAGAGAGCGAAGCGGACGGTGTGCCGCTCGAAAAGTCATCGACGCAGGTGGGAGTGATGCAGTTCGGTCCTGGGATCATGTCCGCGTGATCATGTCTCTGCCGTGCAGGGCGGCCCGGAGGCTGTTGTCCGTCCCGTCGGTGCCGCTGCGCCGTGACACCGCGAAGGACGCCGAGCTGCTCGTGCTGCGGCACGAGAACGCGGTGCTGCGCCGGCAGCTCAAGGGGCCAGTGCGCTACGAGCCCGCGGACCGGTTCTG
>NZ_JBVITR010000100.1:1642-8812 GCF_055574875.1 Streptomyces sp. NPDC034670 | reverse complement strand
GCGGCGGTGCGGGTCAATCCGGGCAACATCAAGCGGTTCGACGACCAGGTCCGGGAGATCGCCCGGGCGGCGGGGGAGCGGGGCACCCCGATCCGGATCGGGGTGAACGCCGGGTCGCTGGACCGGCGGCTGCTGCAGAAGTACGGCCGGGCCACGCCGGAGGCGCTGGTGGAGTCGGCGCTGTGGGAGGCGTCGCTGTTCGAGGAGCACGGTTTCCGGGACATCAAGATCTCGGTCAAGCACAACGACCCGGTGGTGATGATCGAGGCGTACCGGCAGCTGGCCGAGCGGTGCGACTATCCGCTGCATCTGGGGGTGACCGAGGCGGGGCCGGCGTTCCAGGGGACGATCAAGTCGGCGGTGGCCTTCGGGGCGCTGCTGTCGGAGGGGATCGGGGACACCATCCGGGTGTCGCTGTCGGCGCCGCCGGTGGAGGAGGTCAAGGTGGGCATCCAGATCCTGGAGTCGCTGAACCTGCGGCGGCGGGGGCTGGAGATCGTCTCGTGTCCGTCGTGCGGGCGGGCGCAGGTGGACGTGTACAAGCTGGCCGACGAGGTGACCGCGGGGCTGAGCGGGATGGACGTGCCGCTGCGGGTGGCGGTGATGGGGTGTGTGGTCAACGGTCCCGGGGAGGCGCGGGAGGCGGATCTGGGGGTGGCGTCCGGCAACGGCAAGGGGCAGATCTTCGTCAGGGGCGAGGTGATCAAGACGGTGCCGGAGTCGAAGATCGTCGAGACGCTGATCGAGGAGGCCGTGAAGATCGCCGAGCAGATGGAGAAGGACGGCGTGGCCTCCGGCGAACCGGCCGTCACCGTGAGCTGAGCGCACGGAACCGAGGGAGGGCCCGAGCGTGACGATCCCGCGGAGCGTCCGGCGACCACGAGTCCCGAAGGCGCCGCCCGAGGCGGAACCCGGCGAACCGCCCCACGGGATCGGGGTGTTCCCGGTGCGGGCGGTCGCCGGGACCGGCCCGGGTGCGGTGGGACCCACCGTCGCCCCGCACCGGGTCCTCGGGCCGCCGGCCGACCGCACCCCGCGGGACACCGGCCACCGGAGCCGCCTCCACGGACTCCTGACCGGTCGTCAGTACCTCTCCGCGCTGCGCGGCAGGCACGGCGAGGTGCCCGCCGGCATCGGACCGGCCCCCGCCGGGACCGCCGGACGGACCAGCACGGGCCCCGCCGCGGGGACACGGGCACCGAAACAGTCACCGGACCCACGGGAGCACCAGGCATGACCACCGCGGAATCCGCGCCGGAGCCGGCGCGGACGGGGAACTTCGACCTCGGCGCGCTGCTGGCCGAGCGCGGCGCCGAACGCTACGAGCTGCACACCCGGTACCTCAACCACCAGCTCCCGCGCATGCTGCGCACCCTCGGCTTCGACAAGGTCTACGAGCGCGCCGAGGGCGCCTACTTCTGGGACGCGGACGGCAACGACTACCTGGACATGCTCGCCGGGTTCGGGGTGATGGGCCTGGGCCGGCACCACCCCGTGGTCCGCAAGGCGCTGCACGACGTCCTGGACGCCTCCCTCGCCGACCTCACCCGCTTCGACTGCCAGCCGCTGCCCGGGCTGCTGGCCGAGAAGCTGCTCGCGCACAGCCCCCACCTGGACCGGGTCTTCTTCGGCAACAGCGGCACGGAGGCGGTCGAGACCGCGCTGAAGTTCGCCCGGTACGCGACCGGCAGGCCGCGCGTCCTGTACTGCGCGCACGCCTTCCACGGCCTGACCACCGGCTCCCTGTCCGTCAACGGCGAGTCCGGCTTCCGGGACGGGTTCGCCCCGCTGCTGCCCGACACGGCCGTACCGCTCGGTGACCTCGACGCGCTGGAGCGGGAGCTGCGGAAGGGGGACGTCGCCGCGCTGATCGTGGAGCCGGTCCAGGGCAAGGGCGTCCACGAGGCCCCGCCCGGCTACCTGCGCGCCGCGCAGGAGCTGCTGCACCGGCACAGGGCGCTGCTGATCGCCGACGAGGTGCAGACCGGCCTGGGGCGGACCGGCGCCTTCTACGCCCACCAGCACGAGGAGGGGGTCGAACCGGACCTGGTGTGCGTGGCCAAGGCGCTCTCCGGAGGGTACGTGCCGGTGGGCGCCACGCTCGGCAGGGACTGGATCTTCCGGAAGGTCTACTCGTCGATGGACCGGGTGCTGGTGCACTCGGCCAGCTTCGGGGCCAACGCCCAGGCGATGGCGGCGGGCCTCGCGGTGCTGTCGGTCATGGAGGACGAGCGGATCGTCGCGAACGCCCGGGCCACCGGGGAACTGCTCAAGGCCCGGCTGGCCGCCCTGACCGGCAGGTACGAGCTGCTCGCCGACGTCCGGGGCCGGGGCCTGATGGTCGGCATCGAGTTCGGCCGGCCCCGGTCGCTGAAGCTGCGCGGCCGCTGGACCATGCTCCAGGCCGCCCGCAGGGGGCTCTTCGCGCAGATGGTGGTCGTACCGCTGCTGCAGCGGCACCGGATCCTCACCCAGGTCTCCGGCGACCACATGGAGGTGATCAAGCTGATCCCGCCGCTGATCATCGGCGAGCGGGAGGTGGACCGGTTCGTGGACGCCTTCACCGCGGTGATGGACGACGCGCACGACGGCGGCCTGGTGTGGGAGTTCGGCAGGACGCTGGTGAAGCAGGCGCTCGCCCACCGCTGACCGCGCCGACGGGGCTTGCCTCTGAGGCAAGAAATTTGCCCCAGGGGTAAATCACCGGCTGAATGGAGGGCATGAGCCCCTCCGAGACGGAGCCGCCGGCCGGGCAGGCCGACGCGCTCCCCGCGGTCGCGCCGCAGTTGCGCGCCCTGCGGCGGCGGGCCTCCCTGACCCTGGAGGCCGCCGCCCGCGACGCGGGTCTGTCGCCCGCCCACCTCTCCCGGCTGGAGACCGGACAGCGTCAGCCCTCGCTGCCGATGCTGCTCTCCCTCGCCCGCACGTACGGTACGACGGTCTCCGAACTGCTCGGTGAGGCGGCCCCCGGCCGGGACGCCGTGGTGCGCGCCGCGGACATGGAGCCCACGGCCGCGGGCGGCTGGACGTACTGGCAGGCCGGCGCCCCCGGGCGCGGCATGCAGGCCCTGCGGGTCCGCGTGCCGCACGGCTCCCAGGGCGACATGGTGCGCGTCCACCCCGGTGAGGAGTGGCTGTACGTCCTCAGGGGGCGGCTGCGGCTGCGCCTCGGGGACAGTCTGCACCGGCTCGCCCCGGGCGACAGCGCGCACTTCGACTCGCTGACCCCGCACCGCATCGCCGCCGCCGACCCCGACGGGGTCGAGCTCCTGTTCGTCCACACCCTGCTGCAGAGTCCCACGGCCACCCTGTGCCTGGGCCCGACCCACGGAGAAGCGCCATGAACGGCAAGAAGCTGGAGGAGAAGTTCCCCCGTGCCCTGTGGGTGAGGCTGTTCGTCTACGTCGTGGTGTGCCACGGCCTCGGGGCCTTCCTCTACCTGCTGTTCAAGGTCGGCGCGCAGCAGTAGCGGGCGCCGGACTCAGTCGAGCAGGCGCGTCCGCAGCCGCTCCCGGACCTCGGGAGTGAGTCCGAGCGCCGTCTCGAGGTAGGGGTCCACGCCGCCCCAGGTCTCCTCGACGGTCTCCAGCGCGGCCGACAGGTACTCCGCGCGCGCGTCGAACAGCGGGCTGAGCAGCTCCATGACCTCGGGGGAGTAGGCCGAGGCGGAGCTGCCGCTGCGGTGCACCTTGTAGCGGCGGTGCGTGGCGTTGGACTTCAGGTAGTCGTCGAAGATCGCGTCGCGCTCGACGCCCAGCGCGAGCAGCGTCACCGCCACCGACAGGCCCGCCCGGTCCTTGCCCGCCGCGCAGTGCATCAGCACGGGGACGCTGTCCTCGGCGAGCGCGTGCAGCACCCGGGAGTGCTCGGCGGTGCGCTGCCTGATGGTCGCGCGGTAGGAGGCGATCATCCGGTCCGCTCCCTTGCCGTCCGCGAGGATCGAGCGCAGCTGGTCCAGGTCGCCGTCGCGCACCATCCTCCAGAACTCCGCGCCGTCGGCCGGGTCGCTCAGCGGCAGGTTCACGTTGCGCACACCCGGCAGCTCGACGTCCGGCCCCTCCAGCTTCTGGTCGGCCGCGTTGCGGAAGTCGAAGATCGTGTGCAGTCCCAGGGAGGACAGGAAGACGGCGTCCTCCGCGGTCGCGTGGGCGAGGTGGCCGCTGCGGAACAGCACCCCGTGCCGCACCCGCCGGCCGTCCACGGTCGGCAGTCCCCCCACGTCGCGGAAGTTGCGCACGCCGGTCAGCTCGGGCTCGGTCGACGGGATGTGCTGCGTCACGTAGGGCTCCTCCCACTCCCCGCCGGCGGGGCTCGCCGACGGGCGTCCCCCGACGATACGACACGGATGCCCGGGGCAATGAGCCGTCCACGGGCGGGACCGGTGGCCCCGGTGGCCTCGGCGACGCGGGTGTCCGGTCGCGCCGGTCCGCGTCCGTGCGCGCGGGGGAACGGGAAGCGGGGGAAGGAGGACCGGGCCGGGGGTTCGGGACGACGGTCGTGCCCGCGTGCCTCCGGGGCCGGCGCCGCGGGGGCCCGCGCTCCGGCTGCGGGGTCTCGACGCGCCGTCCGTGCGCGAATGCCGCGAAACCGGCGAAACGTGCCGGTTGTCGTGTCGTTGTGCCCCGGTTCGCCCGCCGGTCCGCGCGGCGGTGCGGACGTCGTGGCGCTCCGGTCGCGACGCCCTCAATGAGGGTATTGAAGAGTTATGTCCGATTAATTCGGTTCGAGGTAACGTGCCCCGGTAGAAGGTGAGATGGGGCAGGGTGCGTGAGCATCGTCATACCGGTGACACCGGGTTACCGTGACGCCCGCACAATTCGGCGGAGCGGCAGGGCAGTTCGGTGGGGCATCGGAGTCCCGGGTGACGCTCGGTGACCTCTTTCGTGCCGATGGATCACGGAAGAAGGGGTTCGGGGTGAACCTCGCGCTTGTCCCCTCGCGTCGCGGTCGCTTACGTTCGCCACCGATCCGGACGGACGCCTAATCCTGCCGCCGCCCGGAGCCCGCACACTCTTACCCGTGTACGGCAGGAGCGGGGGACCCACAGGCAACACCGCCTGTTCCGGTCTCCGGAACAGGCTCGGGGTGAAGCCGCGTCACCGCGCGGCCGGGCACTCTCCCGCCCGAACCCGACAGCTCACCTCGTAGGCGCCGGAGAGGAATTCGTCATGCCCGCGAAGGGTAAGCACCGCCGTACCAAGACCCAGCGTCTCACCCGTTCCATCGCCGTCGCCGGAACCGGTGGCGCCGCGCTCGCCCTGCCGCTCCTCGGCGCCACCGGCGCGCACGCCGCCACGCCGCAGGCGGCCCCCGAGAAGGCCGTCCAGTCCCTCCCCGCCACCGGCCAGCAGCAGGCCGCCGCGGAGAAGAACGGCGAGACCCGCACGTACACCGTGAAGGCCGGCGACTACCTCGCCAAGATCGCCGAGAAGGAGGCCGTCGACGGCGGCTGGAAGAAGCTCTACGCGGACAACCGCGAGGCCGTCGGTGACGACCCCTCACTCATCCACCCCGGCCTGAAGCTCTCGCTCGACGGCAAGGCCGCCGCCGGCGCGCCGGAGAAGTCCTCGGCGCCGCAGACGTCCGCCTCCTCCGGCGCGTCGAAGCCGTCGAAGTCCTCGTCGGCCGGGAAGTCCGCCGAGTCCACCCGGCCCTCGCAGGCCACCCGGTCCGCGAAGCCCGCCGCCGGGGCCGCCTCCTCGGACGCCGCGTCCGGCAACCAGGCCGCCAGCGCCTCCGGTTACAGCTCCCCGGTGCCCGGCAACGGCGTCGGCACCGGCTACAGGGTGTCCGGCAGCATGTGGTCCAGCGGCTACCACACCGGCATCGACTTCAGCGTGCCGACCGGCACCTCCCTGAAGGCCGTCGGCGCCGGCACGGTCGTCTCCGCGGGCTGGGCCGGTGCGTACGGCAACCAGGTCGTCATCAAGCTCGCCGACGGCCACTACGCCCAGTACGCCCACCTGTCCTCGCTGTCCGTCTCGGCCGGCCAGGCCGTGAGCGCCGGCCAGCAGGTCGGCCTCTCCGGCTCGACCGGCAACTCGACCGGTCCGCACCTGCACTTCGAGATCCGCACCTCGCCGAACTACGGCTCGGACGTGGACCCGGTCTCGTACCTCCGCTCGAAGGGCGTCTCCCTCTGACCCCCGCGGAACGCGCCGGCCGTCCGGAGTGGCTCATCTCACCGACCGTCAACCCCTTCCTACGGTCGCGTAGGTCACATTGCACGGTGAATCATGTGCTCTCGTGGCAGACGATTCGAAGAGTGACAGCAGAGCAGTGATCGGGTCGTACGTGGCGGTGGGGGACAGCTTCACCGAGGGCGTCGGCGACCCCGGCCCCGACGGGGCGTTCGTCGGCTGGGCCGACCGGTTCGCCGTGCTCCTCGCCGACCGCAGGCCCGAAGGCGACTTCCAGTACACGAACCTCGCGGTGCGCGGAAAGCTGCTGGATCAGATCATGGCGGACCAAGTGCCCCGGGCCGTCGAACTCGCCCCCGACCTGGTCTCCTTCTGTGCGGGCGGCAACGACATCCTCCGCCCGGGCACCGACCCGGACGAGGTGGCCGAGCGCTTCGAGCGGGCGGTCGCCGCGCTCACGGCGGTGTCCGGCACGGTCATGGTGACGACCGGGTTCGACACCCGCGGCGTGCCCCTGCTCAAGCACCTGCGCGGCAAGATCGCGACCTACAACGGACACGTGCGGGCCGTCGCCGACCGGTACGGCTGCCCCGTGCTCGACCTGTGGTCCCTCAGGAGCGTGCAGGACCGCAGGGCCTGGGACACCGACCGGCTGCACCTGTCGCCCGAGGGGCACACGCGCGTGGCGCTCCGCGCGGGCCAGGTCCTCGGCCTGGAGGTCCCGGCCGACCCGGAACAGCCCTGGCCGCCCCTGCCGCCCCGCGGCACGCTCGAGGTCCGGCGGGACGACGTCCACTGGGCCCGCCAGTACCTGGTGCCGTGGATCGGGCGCCGCCTGCGCGGGGAGTCGTCGGGCGACCACGTGACGGCCAAGGGCGCGCTGTCGCCGGACGCCATCAAGGTGCGGATCGCGTCGGTGGCGTGAGCCGCGGTGGGGGGGGGGGGGGGGGGGGGGGGGGGGGGGGGGGGGGGGGGGGGGGGGGGGGGGAGGTGGTGCGAATGCGGGACCCCGTCGACCCCCCCCCCCCCC
>NZ_JBVITR010000100.1:0-1632 GCF_055574875.1 Streptomyces sp. NPDC034670 | reverse complement strand
ACCCACATCTCCCTCTCCCCCCCCCCACCCCACCCACCCCCCCCTCCCTCCCCCCCCCCCCCCCCCCCCCCCCCCCCCCCCCCCCCCCCCCCCCCCCCCCCCCCCCCCCCCCCCCGGTACCCCCCGTTCCGCGGGCCCCGTCCCCCGGTCCGCCGCCCCGGACCCGACCGGCCGCACATAATGGAACGTCCGACCGACTCCCCCTGGAGGCACCGTGGCCGGTTCCCGTTCCCAGAACCCCGGGCCCCGCGCCCTGCGGCCCGCGGCCTTCGGCGCGGACCCCGCAGGGGAGCGCATGGCACGCATCCGCAGGTCCCCGCACTTCGCGGACGGGGTGTTCCAGAACCCCGGGGGCGCCGCCCGGACCCGCCCGTCGGGCTCGACGCGGGACCTGGCGAAGGCCTTCCTCGACAGGGAGGCCCGGGCGCGGCGCGTGCCCCGGGGAGGGGTCCCGGTGCACGCCACCACCCTCGCCGACCTCTCCCGGCCCCCCGCCACCGGGCTGCGCCTGACCTGGATGGGCCATTCCAGCGTGCTCGCGGAGATCGACGGGCGGCGGGTCCTGTTCGACCCCGTGTGGGGCGAGCGCTGCTCCCCGTTCCCCTTCGCCGGGCCCCGGCGGCTGCACCCGGTGCCCCTGCCGCTGGCCGCCCTCGGACCGGTCGACGCCGTCGTGATCTCGCACGACCACTACGACCACCTGGACATGCCCACCGTCGAGGCGCTGGCCGGCACGGACACGGTGTTCGCCGTGCCCCTCGGCGTCGGCGCCCACCTGGAACGCTGGGGCGTGTCCGCCGGCCGGCTGCGCGAGCTGGACTGGCACGAGACGACGAGGGTCGGCGGACTCGCCCTGACCGCCACCCCGGCCCGTCACTTCTGCGGCCGGGGCCTGCGCAACGGCCAGCACACCCTGTGGGCCTCCTGGGCGGTCGCCGCCGAGGAGCACCGCGTCTACCACAGCGGGGACACCGGCTACTTCGAGGGCTTCGAGGACATCGGCGCCGGGCACGGCCCGTTCGACGCCACGATGATCCAGGTCGGCGCGTACTCGGACTTCTGGCCCGACATCCACATGACGCCTGCGGAGGGCGTCCGGGCCCACCTCGACCTGCAGGGCGGCGCCCTGTCCGGCGTGCTGCTGCCCATCCACTGGGGCACCTTCAACCTGGCCCCGCACGCGTGGGCGGAGCCGGCGGAGTGGATGCGGGACGCCGCCGGGGAGGCCGGGCAGGCGGTGGCCTTCCCGCGGCCCGGGGAGCCCTTCGAGCCGGCCGGTGAGCTGCCCGCCGAGCCCTGGTGGCGCGCGCTGTCGGCGCCGCTCGTGCGCCACTGGGACCCCGCCCGGGGCCCGCAGGCCGCACCGGCCCTCCCGTCCGCCCCGTCCGCCGAGGGCGACCTCGACCTCGCGGGCGGGCGCTGACGTCCACGGGGGCGGCCCCGCCGCGGGTCCCGCCCCGGTCCCGCGCGCCCCTGCTCGTCCGCTCGCGGTCCCGCCCGTGAGCGCCGGTAAGTCATGGCCCCAGGTGATACGGAGAGTCACATTTCGCGGTGGCTCCCGGGCGGCCGCCGAGGGTGCGCGGCCACGGAACCCTCCCTCCCGGCCGGCCGCCGCGTGCGGATGCGGGGCGG
>NZ_JBVITR010000099.1:0-9167 GCF_055574875.1 Streptomyces sp. NPDC034670 | reverse complement strand
CGTCACCACCGGACGCCACCAACTCCCACAACGCCTCCGGCGAATCCACCCCACCGGGGAAACGACACCCCATCCCCACAATCGCGATCGGCTCGTCGGGGCCGGTCGGTGTGCGGCCGTGCGCGGTGGCGGTGTGCGTGGCCGTCGTGCCGAGGAGTTCCGTGCGGAGGTGAGCGGTGAGGGTGAGCGGGCTGGGGTGGTCGAAGACGAGGGTCGCGGGCAGGTGGAGGCCGGTGACGGTCTTGAGGCGGTTGCGGAGGTCGACGGCGGTCAGGGAGTCGAAGCCGAGGTCCTTGAAGGCGCGGCCGGGGTCGACGGTGGCACTGCCCGTGTGGCCGAGCACTCCGGCGACTGCCGTCCGGACGATGTCGAGCAGGATCCGGTCCTGCTCCTCCTCGGGCAGGGTGCGGAGGCGGTGAGCGAGGGTGTTGCCCGGCTCGCCGCCGGTGCGGGCGGCCGCGCGGCGCCGGGCCGCCGGGAGGAGGTCGCGCAGGAGGGCCGGGACCGTGTCGCGGTGCTCGGCGAGGGCCCCGGTGTCCAGGGCGAAGGGGAGGGTGACGGGCTCGTCGGTCCGGAGTGCCGTGTCGAGCAGGGTGAGGGCGTCGGCGGTGGGCAGCGGCGGGAACCCCTGCCGGCGCAGCCTGGCCAGGTCGCCCTCGGCCGTGCGGCCGCCCATGCCGTCGGCGGCCTCCCACAGGCCCCACGCCAGCGACACCGCCGGCAGCCCCTGCGCACGGCGGGCGACGGCGAGTGCGTCGAGGACGGTGTTGGCGGCGGCGTAGGCGGCCTGGCCCGCGTTGCCGAACACGCCCGCCACGGACGAGAACAGGACGAAGGCGTGGAGGTCCTGGTCGGCGGTCAGTTCGTGCAGGTGCAGGGCGGAGGTGGCCTTGGCGCGGAGTACGCGGGCGAGGCGGTCCGGCGTGAGGTCGGCGAGCAGGCCGTCGTCGAGTACGCCGGCGGCGTGCACCACGCCGCCGAGTCGGACGCCGTTCAGTGCGGTGGCCAGGGCGGTCCGGTCGGCGGCGTCGCAGGCGACGACGTCCACGTGGGCGCCGGCGTCCGTGAGGTCGGCGATCAGTTCGGGGGCGCCGGGGGCGTCCGGGCCGCGCCGGGAGAGCAGCAGGAGGTCGCGGACGCCGTGCGCGGTGACGAGGTGGCGGGCGACGATCGCGCCGAGGCCGCCGGTTCCGCCGGTGATGAGCACGGTGCCGGTCGCCGGCCAGGGGGCGGGCGTGGCGGCCGTGTCCGGTTCGGTGGTGCGGGTCAGGCGCGGGACGCGGGTCTCGTCGCGGCGGACGAGGAGTTGATCGGCGTCGAGGGTGGCGAGCGCGGCGCAGAGGGTGCGGTACGACTCGGGGGTGGTGTCGGTGTCGGCGACGGCGAAGCGGTCGGGGTGCTCGTTGATCGCGGTGCGGGCCAGGCCCCACAGCGCGGCGCCTTCGGGGTCGGTGATGTCGTCGCCGGCCGCGCCGGTGGTGACGAGGACCAGGCGGGCGTGGGCGAAGCGGTCGTCCGTCGCCCAGCGCTGCACGACGGGCAGGGTCGCGGTGGCGGCGTCCGGGGTGCCGGCGGGGACGGGGAGGAGCACGGTCCGGGGTGCGGGCGTGTCCGGATCGGTGTCGAGGGCGTTCGCGAGGGCTTCCAGGTCGGGGTGGTGGGCGAGTCGGCGGCCGGTGGCGGCCCAGGGGCCGGGGTCGGTCGTCAGCACGGCCCATGCGGGGCCGGTGTCCTCGTCGTGGGTTTCCGCGGGGAGGGTGACGGGGCGCCATTCCAGGCGGTGGAGGCCGCCGCCGGCCGTGGCGTGCCGGGTGTCGTCCAGGCCGGTGAAGGGCCGCAGCACCAGGCCTTCGATATCCGCGACCGGCTCGCCCGTCTCGTCCGCCGCGTACAGCGTCACGGTGCCGTCGTCGCGCGGGCTGAGCCGGACGCGCAGGCCGCGCGCGCCGACCGCGTGCAGCCGGACGCCGCTCCACAGGAAGGGCAGTCCGGCCTGTTCCCGGGTCCCCTGCGGCAGTGCGAGCGCGTGCAGGGCGGCGTCGAGGAGCGCGGGGTGGAGGCCGAAGGCGGTGGGGTCGCCCGTGCCGTCGGGCAGGTCGGCCTCGGCGAGGAGGTCGGTGCCGTGCCGCCACGCGGCGCGCAGTCCGCGGAACGCCGGGCCGTAGTCGAGGCCCGCTTCGGCGAGCCGTTCGTGGAGGCCGTCGAGCGGGAGGGGGTCGGCCCCCGCCGGGGGCCAGGACCGCAGGTCCCAGTCGGGGGCGGGGCCGGCGGGGGCGAGGGTGCCGGTGGCGTGCAGGGTCCAGGGTGTGTCGGCGGGGGCGTCGTCGGGACGGGCGTGGATGCGGAGGGTGCGGGTGCCGTCCGGTGTGCCGGGCTCGACGGCGATCTGGACGTGTGCGGTGCCGTGTTCGGGCAGGACGAGCGGGGTGTGCAGGGCGAGTTCGGCGAGGGTGCCGGCGTCGGCCTGGTCGCCTGCCTGGACGGCGAGTTCGACGAGCGCGGTGCCGGGGACGACGGTTCGTCCGGCGACGGTGTGGTCGGCGAGCCAGGGCTGGGTGTCGGTCGACAGCGCGGCGGTGAGCAGGACCGTGTCCGTGCCGGCCGGGCGCAGTGTGGCGCCGAGCAGCGGGTGGCCGACGGTGCCGAGGCCGAGGCCGCCGGCATCGGTGACGGTGCGGGCGGGGCGCAGCCAGAACCGGCGGTGGTGGAAGGCGTAGGTGGGCAGGTCGACGCGGTGGGCGCCGGTGCCGTCGAACATGCGCGCCCAGCCGACGGTGGCGCCGTGGACGTACATCTCGGCGAGGGCGGTGAGCAGCGTCTCGGGTTCGGGATGGTCCTTGCGGAGGGCGGACGCGGCGGCGGTGTGTCCGGCCGTGCGGGCGAGGCCGGTGAGGACGGGGTCGGGGCCGATTTCCAGCAGGCGGCTCACGGACTGGTGACCGGTGGCGGTGGTGAGGGCGTCGTGGAAGCGGACGGGGCGGACGATCTGGTCGGCCCAGTAGGCGGGGGTGGTCCAGTCTCCTTCGCCGAGGGCGGCACCGGTGACCGTGCTGACGGCGGCGAGGGCGGGACGGCGGAAGGTGATGCCGGAGGCGATCCGGGTGAACTCGGCCAGGGCCGGGGTCATGAGCGGCGAGTGGAAGGCGTGCGAGACGCGCAGCCGGGTGACGCGGCGGCCCCGGGCGCGGACTGCGGCCGTGACCCGCTCGACGCCGTCCTCGGTGCCCGAGACGACCACCGACTGCGGCCCGTTGACGGCGGCGATCGTGACGTCCGGTGTGTCGAGCAGTGCGGTGACCTCGGCCTCGTCGGCCTCGACGGCGGCCATCGCGCCGCCCTCGGGCAGCGCCTGCATGAGGCGGGCGCGGGCGGCGACGAGGGTGGCGGCGTCGGCGAGGTCCAGGACGCCGGCGACGTAGGCGGCGGCGTACTCGCCGACGGAGTGGCCGAGGACGACGTCCGGCGCGGTGCCCCAGGAGCGGAGGAGTTCGACGGTGGCGGTCTGCAGCGCGAACAGGGCCGTCTGGGCGTAGCCGGTACGGTCCAGGAGGGCGGCCTCGGGGGTGCCCTCCGCGGCGAACATGACGTCGCGGACGGGGTGTTCGAAGCCGGGGGTTCCGGAGAGCGCGGCGTCGAGCGTTTCGCAGACGACGTCGAGGACGGCGGCGAACACCGGGTACGCGTCGTACAGCTCCCGGCCCGCGCCGGGGCGTTGGCTGCCCTGGCCGGTGAACGTCCAGGCGGTGCGTCCGTCGGTGACCGTGCCGGTCGTGGGGCCGGGGAGGCCTTCGGCGAGGGCGGCGGTGCGTGCGCGCAGTTCGTCGGGTGCGGTGCCGAGGACGACGGCGCGGTGGTCGAGCCGGGCGCGGCTGGTGACGAGGGACAGTCCGATGTCGGCGGGATCGCCGTCGTGGCCGGCGAGGCGGGCGGCCTGGGCGCGGAGGGCGTCGTGGCTGCGGGCGGACAGCACCCAGGGTACGACCGGCGGCCGGGCCACCGCGCGCCGCTCGGGCTGGGCGTCGGCCGGGGCGGGTGCCTCCTCGACGATGACGTGCGCGTTGGTGCCGCTGATGCCGAAGGCGGAGACACCGGCGCGGCGGGGGCGTTCGCCGCGCGGCCAGGGCCGGGCCTCGGTGAGGAGGCGGACGTTGCCCTCGGTCCAGTCGACGTGGGAGGTCGGGGTCTCGGAGTGCAGGGAGCGGGGCAGCAGTTCGGCGCGCAGCGCCAGCACGGTCTTGATCAGGCCGGCGACGCCGGCGGCGGACTGGGTGTGTCCGATGTTCGACTTCACCGAGCCCAGCCGGAGCGGCTCGTCGCGGTCCTGGCCGTAGGTCGCCATCAGGGCCTGCGCCTCGATGGGGTCGCCGAGCCGGGTGCCGGTGCCGTGCGCCTCGACGGCGTCGACGTCGGCGGTGGACAGGGCGGCGGCCTCCAGAGCCTGGCGGATGACGCGCTGCTGGGAGGGTCCGTTGGGCGCGGTGAGGCCGTTGGAGGCGCCGTCCTGGTTGACGGCGCTGCCCCGGACGACGGCGAGGATCGTGCGGCCGTTGCGCTGGGCGTCGGAGAGCCGTTCGAGGACGAGGACGCCGGCGCCCTCGGACCAGCCGGTGCCGTCGGCGCCGTCGGCGAAGGACTTGCAGCGGCCGTCGCCGGCGAGGCCGCCCTGCCGGGCGAACTCCAGGAACATGCCGGGGTTGGCCATGACGGTGGCGCCGCCCGCCAGCGCCGTGTCGCACTCGCCGGAGCGCAGCGCCTGGCAGGCCAGGTGCAGCGCGACGAGCGCGGAGGAGCAGGCGGTGTCGACGGTGACGGCGGGGCCCTCGAGGCCGAGGGTGTAGGCGACGCGGCCGGAGGCGACGCTGGGGATGCTGCCGGTGAGCAGGTAGCCCTCGGTCTCGGGGGTGGCCTCGTGGAGGTGGCCGCCGTAGCCGTTGCCGGACACTCCGGAGAAGACGCCGGTGCGGGAGCCGCGCAGGGAGTGCGGGTCGATGCCGGCGCGTTCCAGGGCCTCCCAGGAGGTCTCCAGCAGCAGCCGCTGCTGCGGGTCCATGGCCAGGGCCTCGCGCGGGCTGATGCCGAACAGGTCGGGGTCGAAGTCGGCCGCCTCGTGGAGGAATCCGCCGACAGCGGTGGTGCCGCCGAGGGCGCTCAGGTCCCAGCCGCGGTCCTCGGGAACCGGCGAGATGCCTTCCCGCTCACCCGCGACCAGTTCCCACAGCGCCTCGGGCGTGGTGGCGCCGCCGGGGAAGCGGCAGCCCATGCCGACGACGGCGACGGGTTCCCGGGACGCCGTGACGAGGTCCTGGTAGCGCTGCCAGAGCCGGTCGTTCTCCTTGAGGGACTCCCGCAGGGCTTCGACGAGCTCTTCGGAGGATGCAGTCATGTCGTTCTCCACGGTCGCGGTGAGCGAGCTGGGCGGGCCCGGCGCGCCGGCCGGCGGCACTGCGGCCGCCGGCCGGTGTGCCGGTCACACCGGCCGCTGCACTCGCTTCAGGGCCAGCTGGACGAGGCTGTCGGCGCCCATCGCGTCCAGGGATTCGGGTTTGTCGGGCTGTGCGGCGGGGGCGGCGCCGTTGCCGCCGGGCCGGGTGCCGTCGGAGCCGGTGGCGGGACGGTCGGCGAGGCGGCGGAGCATGTCGAGGACACCGGACTCGCGCAGCCGGGCCATCGGGATCGCGGTCAGCAGTTCCCGCACCTGCGGGTCGATGGCGTCGTCAGCGGGAGCGGCGGGTGCGGGGACGGAGGTTCCGGTGAGGAGCCGCTCGCGCAGCAGCCGTACCAGGTCCTCCGGGGTCGGGTGGTCGAAGACGAGCGTGGCCGGCAGGGTCAGCGCGGTGGCGGCACCGATCCGGTTGCGCAGGTCGACGGAGGTGAGCGAGTCGAAGCCGAGGTCCCGGAAGGCGCGGGTCGGTTCGACGGCGGTGGCCGAGGAGTGGCCGAGCACGGCGGCGACCTCGGTGCGCACCAGGTCGAGGAGGAGCTGGTCCCGTTCGGGTGCGGGCAGGGCCGCGAGCCGCCGGCCGAGGCCCTCGGCTCCGGCGGCCGCGGTCCGTCCCGCGGCGCGGCGCCGGCGTGCGGCGGGGACGAGGTCGCGCAGCACGCTGGGCAGGGTGTCGGCGCGTTCGGCGAGGGCGGCGGTCCGCAGCGCGACGGGAACCGCGACCGGCTCGTTGACGCGCAGCGCGGCGTCGAGCAGGGCGAGGGCCTCGTCACCGGGCAGGGCCGGGAAGCCCTGGCGGCGCATGCGGGCGAGTTCCGCCTCGGACAGGGTGCCGCCCATGCCCTCGGCGGTCTCCCACATGCCCCAGGCCAGGGACACCGCCGGCAGCCCCTGCGCACGGCGGGCGACGGCGAGCGCGTCGAGGGAGGCGTTGGCGGCGGCGTAGGCGGCCTGGCCCGGGGAGCCGATGACTCCGGCGACGGACGAGTACAGCACGAACGCGTCCAGGTCACGGTCGGCGGTCAACTCGTGCAGGTGCAGGGCGGCTCGGGTCTTGGCGGCCAGGACGCGGGCCAGGCGCTCGTCGGTCAGGTCGGTGAGGATGCCGTCGTCGAGGACGCCCGCGGTGTGCACGACGGCGCTCAGCGGCACCTCGTCGAGGACGGCGGCGAGCTGGTCCCGGTCGCCGACGTCGCAGGCGACGATGTCGGCGTGGGCTCCCGCCGCGGCGAGTTCGGCGCGCAGCTCGGCGGCGCCGGGCGCCTCGGGGCCGCGCCGGGACAGCAGCAGCAGATCCCGTACGCCGTGCTCGGCGACGAGGTGCCGGGCGAGCAGGGCACCGAGGCCGCCCGTGCCGCCGGTGACGAGGACGGTGCCCGGCCCGGACCAGGGTGCGGGCAGGGTGAGGACGACCTTGCCGACGTGCTTGGCCTGCTGGAGCAGCCGCAGGGCCTCAGGGGCGCGGGCGATGTCGAACGCCGTCACCGGGATCGGCCGCAGCGTCCCCTGCTCGAACAGGTCGAGCAGGGCGTCGAGCATCTCGCCGATGCGGTCGGGGCCGGCCTCCACGAGGTCGAACGCGCGGTAGGACACGCCGTGGTCGGCGGCGACCAGGGCCGCGTCGCGTATGTCGGTCTTGCCCATCTCGACGAACCGGCCGCCGGGCCGCAGCAGCCGCAGCGACGCGTCCACGAACTCACCGGCCAGCGAGTCCAGCACCACGTCCACCCCGGGCCGGAAGCGCTCCTCGAACTCGGTGGTCCGGGAGGAGGCGATGCGGTCGGCGGGTACGCCGAGTTCGCGCACGGCCGGCCACTTGGCCTCGCTCGCGGTGGCGTGGACGTCGGCGCCGAGGTGCTGGGCGAGCTGCACGGCGGCCATGCCGACACCGCCCGCCGCCGCGTGGATCAGCACCGACTCGCCGTCCTGGAGACCGGCCAGGTCGACCAGGGCGTAGTAGGCGGTGAGGAACACGATCGGGACGGAGGCGGCCTGTTCGTACGTCCAGCCCTTCGGGATCGGCGCCAGCTGACGGGCGTCGGCGACGGCGGTGGGGCCGAACGCCGCATCGAGCATGCCCATCACGCGGTCCCCCACGTTCCACCGGTCCACGCCCGGCCCGACCTCGACGACCACCCCGGAGCCCTCGAGGCCCATCCGGCCGGCGTCGCCGGGGTACATGCCGAGGACGTTCAGCACATCACGGAAGTTCACACCGGCCGCGCGGATGCCGACGCGGACCTGGCCAGGGGCGAGCGGGCGCCGTTCCTCCGGGACGAACGCGATGCCGTCGAGCCGCCCCTGGGCGACGATGTCGAGCCGCCACGCGTCACCGGCCCCGGCCGGCGGGACGAGCACTCCGTCCCCGGCCATGCGCACCAGTCGGGGCAGCCACGCCCGGCCGCCGCGCACCGCCAGTTGCGGGTCGCCGTCACCGGGCACCAGCCGGGCAAGGGCGCGCAGGGACGCCGGGTCGTCGTCGGTGTCGACGAGGGCGAACCGGCCGGGGTTCTCGCTGATCGCCGTGCGGACCAGTCCCCACACGCCGGCGGCGGCCACGTCCGGTGCCCCGTCTCCCGCGGCGTCGACGCGCACGGCGCCGGAGGTGAGCACCACGAGCCGCGAGTGCGCGAACCGTTCGTCGGCCAGCCACGCCTTCACCCGTGCCAGGACACCGGCGACGGTCCCGTGGACATCGGCACCGTCGGTACCGTCGGCCGGGGTGACCGGCAACAGCACCGCCTCGGGTACGCCGGCGCCGTGCGCGTCCGCTGCCGCCGCCAGCGCGTCGAGGTCGGCGTGCACGGTGGCGGTCAGACCCGCCGGTGCCGTGCCGAGGGCGGCCCACACCGGCCGGGCCGCCCCGGCGGGGCTCTCCTCGGAGGACTGGATCCAGTCGACGCGGTACAGGCTGTCCGGTCCGGGGGCGGCGAGCCGGTCGGGCGAGAGGGCGCGCAGGACCAGCGAGTCGATCTCGGCGACGGGTTCGCCCGCCGCGTCCGCGAGACGCAGCGTCACGTCCCCGGTGCCGCGCGGCGTGATCCGGGCGCGGACGGCACCGGCGCCCACCGCGGTCAGGGACACTCCCGACCACAGGAACGGCAGCAGCGCGCCCTCCGGGGTGTCCCGACGCAGGCCGAGGCTGTGCAGGACGGTGTCGAGCAGCGCCGGGTGCAGCGCGAAGGAAGCGGCGTCGGCGGCCACGGGGTCGGGCAGTTCGGCCTCCGCGTAGAGCTCGTCGGCGTGACGCCAGACGCGCCGCAGACCGCGGAACGCGGGACCGTATCCGAGGCCGGCCGCCGTGAGCCGCTCGTACAGGGCGTCCGTGTCGACGGGTTCGGCCCCGGCCGGCGGCCAGACGCGCAGGTCCCAGTCGGGTGCGGCGTCGTCGGCGACGGTGAGGGTGCCGGTGGCGTGCAGGGTCCACGGCTCGTCGCCGTGGGCGTCCTGGGGGCGGGCATAGATCTTCACTGCGCGCTCGCCGGTCGGACCGCCGTCCGATTCGCCGGCCGGCTCGTCCATCGGCTTCTCGGATGCGACGGCGATCTGAAGCTGTACGGCGCCATCGACGGGCAGCACGAGCGGCGTCCGGAGGGCGAGTTCGGCAAGCCGTCCGCATCCGGCGCGGTCACCGGCCTGGACGGCGAGTTCGACGAGCGCGGTGCCGGGGACCACGACCGTGCCGTCCACCGTGTGGTCGGCGAGCCAGGGGTGCGTCCGGACGGAC
>NZ_JBVITR010000098.1:0-9697 GCF_055574875.1 Streptomyces sp. NPDC034670 | reverse complement strand
CACCAGCCGCGGATCGCGGTCGCTTCGGGGCTGTCGGGGCGTGTCGCGGAGGCGGAGGAGCTGTGCTCGGCGGAGTACTGGGTGCGGCACGCCCGCGAGACCGTCCGCTTCGCCGACGCGGTGACCGCGCTGTCCGACGCCGGTGCCACCGCCTTCCTGGAGGCCGGCCCGGACGGTGTCCTCACCGGGCTCATCCTGTCCGCCGGACCGCGGGACGACCTCGTCGTCGCCCCTCTGCTGCGCCGTGACCGGGGCGAGGAGGAGGCGTCCGTCACCGCCCTGGCCACGCTGTACGCGTCCGGCGTGCCCGTCGACTGGCGAGCCCTGTGCGCCGGCACCGGGGCACGCCGCGTGGACCTGCCGACGTACCCCTTCCAGCGCGAGCGGTACTGGCCGGACGCCGCCACCGTCGCGCGCACGACACGGCGCGGGACCGACAGCAGCCGGCCGACGACCACCGGCACGGCCCTCGTCGAGCGACTGCGCGCCCTCGGGCCCGACGAGCGGCAGCGGCACGTGGTGGGACTCGTGCGCACCGAGACGGCCGTCGTGCTGGGCCACCGCGGCCGTGACGCGGTGGACCCCGACCACGAGTTCGGCAGGCTCGGCATGGACTCGCTCACCGCCGTGGAACTGGGCCGCCGCCTGGCCGCCGCGACCGGCCTCGCCCTGCCCGCCACCCTCGTCTACGACTACCCGAGCCCGCGCCGCCTCGCCGCGCACCTGCTGACCGAACTCGTCGGGAGCGGCACCGCGACCGGCCGCTCCGACACCGGGACCGCCCCCCTCGCCCCCGACGAGCCGCTCGCCGTCGTCGGCATGGCCTGCCGCTTCCCCGGCGGCGTCAAGACCCCCGAGGAGTTCTGGGACCTGATGCTGTCGGGCCGCGACGGCACCGGCCCCTTCCCGGCCGACCGCGGCTGGGACCTCGAGACCCTGCACGGCAACGGCCCCGGCAGCAGCGCCACCACCCGCGGCGGCTTCCTCTACGACGCGGCCGACTTCGACGCCGGGTTCTTCGGCATCAGCCCGCGCGAGGCCCTCGCCATGGACCCGCAGCAGCGGCTGCTGCTGGAGACGTCGTGGGAGGCGTTCGAGCGGGCCGGGCTCGATCCGCAGGCGCTGCGCGGCAGCCGCACCGGCGTGTTCGTCGGCACCAACGGCCAGGACTACGTCCACCTCGCCACCCGCGCCCGGGAGGACATCGGCGGCCACCTGGGCACCGGCCTCGCGGCCAGCGTGATCTCCGGGCGGCTGTCCTACGTCTTCGGCCTGGAGGGCCCGGCCGTCACCGTCGACACCGCCTGCTCCTCCTCCCTGGTCGCCCTGCACCTCGCCTGCCAGGCGCTGCGCAGCGGCGAGTGCTCGATGGCCCTCGCGGGCGGCGTCACCGTGATGACGACCTCCGCCGCCTTCGTCGGCTTCAGCATCCAGGGCGGTCTCGCCGCCGACGGGCGCTGCAAGGCGTTCTCCGACGACGCCGACGGCACGGTGTGGTCCGAGGGCATCGGCATGCTCGTCGTGGAGCGGCTGTCCGACGCGGTGCGCAACGGGCACGACGTGCTGGCCGTCGTCCGCGGCTCGGCCGTCAACCAGGACGGCGCCTCCAACGGTCTCACCGCCCCCAACGGCCCCGCGCAGCAGCGCGTCATCCGGCAGGCCCTCGCCAACGCCCGCCTCGGCCCCGCCGACGTCGACGCGGTGGAGGCGCACGGCACCGGCACCCGCCTCGGCGACCCGATCGAGGCCCAGGCCCTCCTCGCCACCTACGGCCGGGACCGGGAGCGGCCGCTGCTGCTGGGCTCGGTGAAGTCCAACATCGGGCACACCCAGGCCGCCGCGGGCGCCGCGGGAGTCATCAAGTCGGTCCTCGCCCTGCGGCACGGGCGCCTGCCTCGCACCCTCCACGCCGACACGCCGTCCAGCCGCGTCGACTGGGACGCCGGCGCCCTGTCCCTCCTCACCGACACCACCGACCTGCCGGACACGGGACGGCCGCCCCGTATCGCCGTGTCGGCCTTCGGCATCAGCGGCACCAACGCCCACCTGATCCTCGAAGGCGCGCCCGAACCGGCCCCGGCTGCTCCGGAGCCGCCCGCCGTGTCGCCCGCCGTCACGCCGTGGCCCGTGTCGGCGCGCACGGCAAAGGCCCTGGACGCCCGGCTCGCCGCCCTGAGCGACTGGGCACGGGACCGCGACCCGCGGGACGTGGGCCGCTCCCTCGCCGCCCGCTCGGTGTTCACCCACCGTGCCGTGCTCCTCGGTCCGGGCGAACCCCTGCGCGGCACCGCCGCGGAGCGCACCCCCGCCCTGGTCTTCTCCGGGCAGGGCGGCCAGCGCCTCGGCATGGGACGCGGACTCGCGGCCCGCTTCCCCGTGTTCGCCGCCGCACTCGACGAGACGCTGGCCGGGCTCGCCCCCCGGCTGCGCGACGTCATGTGGGGCACCGACGAGGAGGCGCTGCGGCGCACCGAGCACGCCCAGCCCGCGCTGTTCGCCCTCCAGGTGGCGCTGTACCGGCTCGTCGAGTCGCTCGGCGTGCGCCCCTCCTGCGTCGCCGGCCACTCCGTCGGCGAGATCGCCGCCGCCCACGTCGCCGGGGTGCTTTCCCTCGCCGACGCCTGCGCCCTGGTCACCGCCCGCGCCCGGCTGATGGGGGAGCTGCCGCCCGGCGGGGTCATGGTGGCCGTCACCGCGACCGAGGACGAGGTACGGCCGCTGCTCACCGACGAGGTGGCGATCGGCGCCGCCAACGGGCCGTCGTCGCTGGTGCTGTCCGGCCGCGAGGACGCGGTCACGGCCGTGCTCGACCGGCTCGGTGAACGGCGGACCCGCCGGCTGGACGTCTCGCACGCCTTCCACTCGCCGCTGATGGACCCCGTGCTCGACGACTTCCGTGCCGTCGCGGAGAGCCTGACGTGTCACCGGCCGCGCATCCCGCTCGTGTCCACCGTGACCGGCGCCCCGGCCGGCGACGAGGTCACCTCCGCCGGGTACTGGGTGCGGCACGCCCGCGAGACCGTGCGCTTCGCGGACGCGGTCGGCGCGCTCGCAGGCTCCGGAGCCGACGCCTTCCTGGAGGTCGGCCCCGACGGCGCACTCACCTCGCTCCTCGCCGGACTCGCCCCGGACGCCGCCGTCGCCGTACCCGCACTGCGCCGGGACCGCGACGAGGAGCACGCCGTGGTCGACGCCCTCGCCGCGCTGCACGTGCACGGCGTCACCGTCGACTGGACCGCCCTGTACGCCGGCACGGGCGCCCGGCGTCTGCCCGACCTGCCGACCTACCCCTTCCAGCGGCGCAGGCTGTGGCCCACCGCGTCCCTGCGGTCGGCCGACGCGGCCGGGCTCGGCCTCGCCGCCACCGACCACCCCCTGCTGGGCGCCGCGCTGCCGGTCGCCGGGGCACGCGAAGTCGTGCTCACCGGAACCGTCTCGCGCGCCCTGCACCCCTGGCTGGACGGGTCCGCTGTGGACGACCGGGTCCGGCTGCCCGCCGCCGCCCTCATGGAGGCCGCCGTGCACGCCGGTGACCGGGCCGGCGCACCGCACCTCACCGAGCTCTCCCTCACCGAACCGGTCGTCCTGCCGGAGCAGGGCGCGCTCCAGCTGCAACTGCGGATCGGCGCGCCGGACGACGCGGGACACCGGCCCGTGCGGTGCCACAGCCGGCCCGCGCACGAACCGGACGGCGAGTGGACCGAGCACGCGCACGGCCTGCTGACGGCCGGGGAACCCCCCGTGGACGCCGCGACGGGCGCGTTCGCGGCCGGTCAGTGGCCGCCGCCCGAGGCGACCGAACTGGACCTCACCGACCTGTACGACGAGCTCGCCGACGCCGGTGTCCGGCACGGTCCGGCCGCGCGCGGGCTGCGCGGCGCCTGGCGGCGCGGCGACCACCTGTACGCCGAGACCGCCCTGCCGAAGGAGGCCGGTGAGCACGCCGGGTTCGGCCTGCACCCGGTCCTGCTGGACGCCGCCCTGCACGCAGCGCACCTCCTCGCGGGGGCCGGAGACGGGGAGCGGGAGCGGCTGCTGGCCGTCGAGTGGCGGGGCGTGACCCTGCACGCCGTTTCCGCGACCGAGCTGCGCGTGCGGCTGACCGGGACCGGCGACACCGTCGAGCTGGTCGCCGCCGACCCGTCCGGGGCGCCCGTGCTCACCGCCCGGGCCGTCGTGCTGCGCCCCGCGGAGCGCCGCGCGGACGCCCCCGCCGCCGGACCCGACCTGCGCACCTCCCTGTTCCGCCTGGACTGGCAGGACAAGCCCCTGCCGGCCGCGCCCGCCGCGCCCGCGCCCTGGTACGTCCTCGGCCCGGACGGGACGGGTCTCACCGGCGCGCTCGCGGGCGCGGAACCAGTGAAGTCACTAGCCGAACTGCGGGAGGGTGACGATGCGCCGGTGCGGCTGGTCGCCGTCCCCCTCGCGGGCCGCCTCGCCGAGGATCCCGAGGACCCCGGGACGGTCCACGAACTGACCCACCGCGCACTGACGCTGATGCAGGAGTACCTGGCCGAGGACCGGTTCGCCCGCACCCGTCTGGTGTTCGTCACCGGCGGCGCGGTCGCCCCGGACGGCGAGGACGTCACCGACCCGGCCGCCGCGGCGGTCTGGGGCCTGGTGCGGTCCGCGCAGATGGAACACCCCGGCCGGTTCCTGCTCGTCGACGTCGACGGCGACCCGGCCTCCGCGGCCGTGCTGCCGACGCTGCCGGGCACGGACGAGGAGCAGTTCATGGTGCGCAACGGACGCCCGCGGGTCCCGAGACTCGCCCGCGTGCCCGACGCCCCCACGGCGGACACCCTCGCCGCCGCGCCGACCGGCCCCAGCCGCTGGCGTGCCGACGGCACCGTACTGGTCACCGGCGGCACCGGCGGCCTCGGCCGCCTCCTCGCCCGGCACCTGGTCACCGCCCACGGCATCCGCCACCTCCTGCTGGCCGGCCGGCGCGGACCCGACGCGCCCGGCGCCCGCGAACTGCGCGACGAACTCGCCGCCCACGGCGCGACCGTCACCCTGGCCGCCGCCGACGTCGCCGACCCGGCGGACGTGGCGGCACTCCTCGCCCACGTCCCCGCCGAGCACCCGCTGACCGCCGTCGTGCACACCGCGGGTGTCCTCGACGACGGCGTGCTCGAGGCCCTGGACCCGGACCGCGTCGACACCGTCCTGCGCCCCAAGGCGGACGCGGCCTGGCACCTGCACCGGGCCACCCGCGACCTGGACCTGGACGCGTTCGTCACCTACTCGTCCACCGCCGGTGTCATGGGCAGCCCCGGCCAGGCCAACTACGCCGCCGCCAACGCCTTCCTCGACGCCCTCGCCCAGCACCGCGCCGCGCACGGCCTGCCCGGCCACTCCCTGTCCTGGGGGCCGTGGGCGCACGCCTCCGGCATGACGAGCGGCCTCGGCGAGGAGCACATCCAGCGCATGAACCGTTCGGGCACTCCACCGCTCGACCCGGGACTCGGCCTCGCCCTGTTCGACGCGGCCACCGCCCGCGACGACGCCCGGCCGGTGCTGATGCGCACCGCCGCCCGCTCCAGCACGGCCCTGCCCTTCGCCGGTCCCGTGCCGCCGATCCTGCGCGGCCTGGTCGGCGGCCGCCGTACCGCCGCAGGACGCAACCGCACCGCCGAACTCACCGCCCGCCTGGACGGATTGCGCCCGCAGGAACGCATCCGGCACCTCACCGACCTGGTGCGTGCCGAGGCCGCCGCCGTCCTCGGCCACGACACCGCCGAACGGATCGGTGCCGAGGAGGAGTTCGCCCGGCTCGGCTTCGACTCCCTCACCTCGATCGAGATGCGCAACCGGCTCGCCGCCGTCTGCGGACTGCGCATCCCCGCCACCGTCGTCTTCGACCACCCCACGCCCCTGGCCGTCGCCCAGCACCTCGCCCAGCGCCTCGGCCGCACCGAGGCGGCGCCCGGTACCGGACTGGACGCCGAACTCGACCGTCTGGACACCGCCCTGGCCGCCGCCCTGGGCGGCGGCGATCTCGACCCGGCCGTCCGGGCGGGCACCGCCGCCCGGCTGCGGGCACTGCTCGCCCGCATCACCGAGGACGCCGGGCCGGAGCCGCAGGGGGCGGACGACGACGTGCGCCGACGGATCGGCACCGCCAGCGCCGAAGAGATCATCGCCTTCATCGACAGCGAGATCGGCCGACCCACCGACCACTGAACCGGTCGCATCCCCCACCGCGGAAAGGGCATGGACCATGCCGGACGAAGCGAAACTCGTCGAGTACCTCAGGTACGTCACCGCCGACCTGCACGAGACCCGGCGGCGCCTGGCCGAGGCCGAGTCGGGGCGCCACGAGCCGGTCGCCGTGGTCGGCATGGCCTGCCGCTTCCCCGGCGGCGTCCGGAGCCCCGAACAGCTGTGGGAACTGGTCGCCTCCGGCACCGACGCCGTCACCGGCTTCCCCGCCGACCGCGGCTGGGAGATACAGGGCCAGGGGGGATTCCTGCACGACGCCGCCGAGTTCGACGCCGGGTTCTTCGGGATCAGCCCGCGCGAGGCACTGGCGATGGACCCGCAGCAGCGGCTGCTGCTGGAGACCGGCTGGGAGGCGTTCGAACGCGCGGGAGTCGACCCGCAGCGCCTGCGCGGCAGCCGCACCGGCGTGTTCGTCGGCACCAACGGCCAGGACTACGTCCGGCTCGTGCACACCGCCAAGGAGGACCTGTCCGGACACGCCGGCACCGGCCTCGCGGCCAGCGTGATCTCCGGGCGCCTCGCCTACGTCCTCGGCCTGGTCGGCCCGGCCGTCACCGTCGACACCGCCTGCTCCTCCTCCCTGGTGTCGCTGCACCTGGCCGCGCAGGCGCTGCGCGGCGGCGAGTGCTCGCTGGCGCTCGCGGGCGGCGTCACCGTGATGACGACCCCGGCCGCGTTCGCCGGGTTCGACGTGCAGGGCGGCCTCGCGGCCGACGGCCGCTGCAAGGCGTTCTCCGACGACGCCGACGGCACCACCTGGTCCGAGGGCGTCGGCGTCGTCGTCCTGGAGCGGCTCTCCGACGCGGTGCGCAACGGGCGCCGCATCTTGGCGGTCGTGCGGGGCTCGGCCGTCAACCAGGACGGCGCCTCCAACGGTCTCACCGCCCCCAACGGCCCCGCGCAGCAGCGCGTCATCCGGCAGGCCCTCGCCAACGCCGGCCTGGCGCCGGCCGACGTCGACGCGGTGGAGGCGCACGGCACCGGCACCCGCCTCGGCGACCCGATCGAGGCCCAGGCCCTCCTCGCCACCTACGGCCGGGACCGGGAGCGGCCGCTGCTGCTGGGCTCGGTGAAGTCCAACATCGGGCACACCCAGGCCGCCGCGGGCGCCGCCGGACTCATCAAGACGGTCATGGCTCTGCGGCACGGCGTCCTGCCGCCCACCCTGCACGTCACCCGGCCCTCCAGCCACGTCGACTGGTCCGAGGGCGCCGTCGAACTCCTCACCGCCGCCACCGACTGGCCCGACACCGGCCGCCCCCGCCGCATGGGAGTGTCGTCCTTCGGCATCAGCGGCACCAACGCCCACGTCGTCCTGGAGCAGGCGGAACCCGCGGCGGACGAACCCCGGCCCGCCGTCCCGCCGGCCGTCGTGCCCTGGCCCGTCTCCGCCCGCACCGAAGCGGCACTCGACGCCCACCTCGACCGCGTCCGCGCCCACGCCGAGGATCACGCCCCGCTCGACATCGGCCACTCCCTCGCCGTCGCACGGTCCCGCTTCGACCACCGCGCGGTCCTGCTGGCCTCGGAGGACGGCCCGGTGGAGGTGGCGCGCGGCGAGGCCCACGACGGTCCGCTCGCGGTGCTGTTCCCCGGACAGGGCGCCCAACGGCTCGGCATGGGCCGGCAGTTGTACGACCGTTTCCCGGTCTTCGCGGCGGCCCTGGACGACGTACTGGCCCAACTGCCGCCCTCCGTGAAGGAGGTCATGTGGGGCACGGACCCGGCGGAGCTGGACCGCACCGGCATCGCGCAGCCCGCGCTGTTCGCCGTCGAGGTGGCGCTGTACCGGCTGATGGAGTCGCTGGGCGTGGTGCCGCAGTACGTGGCCGGGCACTCCGTCGGTGAGATCACCGCCGCCCATGTCGCGGGCGTGCTGTCGCTCGCGGACGCCTGCACCCTGGTCGCCGCCCGGGCCCGGCTGATGCAGGCGCTGCCCGAGGGCGGCGCGATGGCCGCCGTGGAGGCCGCCGAGGACGAGGTACGGCCGCTGCTCACCGAAGGCGCCGTGCTCGCCGCCGTCAACGGGCCGCACTCCGTGGTGGTCTCCGGCACCGCCGACGCCGTGGCCGCCGTCACCGGACACCTGGCCGCCCGGGGCCGCAGGACCACCGCCCTGAAGGTGTCCCACGCCTTCCACTCGCCCCTGATGGACCCGGTGCTGGCGCGGTTCCGCGCCGAGATCGCCGGACTCACCGTCCACGAACCGGCCCTCGACGTGATCTCCACCCTCACCGGGGCGCCCGTCACCCCCGCCGAACTCGCCGACCCCGACCACTGGGTGCGGCACGCGCGGGAGACCGTGCGGTTCCACGACGGCCTCCGCGCCCTCGCCGACGCCGGTGTCCGGCACTACCTGGAGGCCGGACCCGACGCCGCCCTGACCCCCCACGTCCCGGCCGCCGCACCGGACGCGGTCGTGGCCGTGCCGGCGCTGCGCCGCGACCGGGACGAGGAGACCGCCGCCGTCACCGCCCTCGCCCGCCTGTACGCGGCCGGTGTCCCCGTGGACTGGGCGGCGTTCTTCGCGGACAGCGGCGCCCGGCTCGTGGACCTGCCGACCTACCCCTTCCAGCGGGAGCGCTACTGGCCCGAGACCGCCGACGCCGTACCGGTCTCCGGCGCCGGTGACGGCGTCGACGCCGAGTTCTGGGCCGCCGTGGAACGCGAGGACCTGGAATCGCTCGCGGCCCGCCTCGGCATCGACACCGACGCGCTCGGCGGTGTCGTACCGGCGCTGTCCGCGTGGCGCAGCAGGCGCCGGGCCCGCTCGCTCGCCGACGCGCTGCGGTTCCGGGAGACCTGGCAGCCGGTGCGCACCGCACCCGCCGCGCCGTCCGGCACCTGGCTGGTGGTGCTCCCCGCCGACGGTCCCGACACCGACACCGCCTGGCTGGACGCCCTCGGCGGCGCGCTCGGCCCCGGAACCGTCACCCTCACCGTCGGCAGACGCCCGGGGCGCGCCGCGCTCGCCGAGCGGCTGACCGAGCTCACCGCGGACGGCACCCGCTTCACGGGCGTGCTGTCCCTGCTCGCCGGGACCGACGCCACCCGCTGGACCAGCGTCCCGGTCGGCCTCGTCGACACCGCCGTCCTGCTCCAGGCCCTCGACGACGCCGGAATCCGCACCCGCGTGTGGGCCGCGACCCGTGAGGCGGTCGCCGTGTCGCCCGGCGAGTCCGCCGACCCCGGGCAGGCCGCGCTGTGGGGCCTCGGCCGGGTGGCCGCGCTGGAGTACCCCGACCGGTGGGGCGGCCTGGTCGACCTGCCCCGCGAGCCGGACGACGGCACCCTGCGCCGGCTCACCGGTCTGCTCACCGGCGGCGGCGAGGAGGACGAGGTCGCCGTACGCCCCGGCGGGGTCTTCGGCCGCCGCCTCGTCCCCGCTCCCGCGACCGACCCGGCCCCCGTCTGGGAGCCGTCGGGCACGGTCCTGATCACCGGCGGAACGGGCGCGCTCGGCGGGCACCTG
>NZ_JBVITR010000097.1:0-9817 GCF_055574875.1 Streptomyces sp. NPDC034670 | reverse complement strand
GCGTGGTCGTCATCGACTGCACCGACACCGGCGCGTCCCCGCCCACCGCCACCGACCCGACCTGGATCCGCCGGCTCCTCCGCCGCTCGGCGAGCGGTCGCGGGCGGACCCCGGGGACTCCGAGGGGGACAGCGGTCACGACCTCACCTCCGGTTCCCGGAGGCGGTCTCGCGCAGGGCGCGCAGCGACTCCTTCAGGGACCCCATGGTGGCGAGGACCGCGGTGGGCTCGTAACCGCAGTGCGCCATGCAGTTGGCGCAGCGCGGGTCCTTGCCGCGGCCGTACCGGTCCCAGTCGGTGTCCTCGATCAGCTCCCGGTACGTCGGCACGTACCCGTCGCTCATCAGGTAGCAGGGGCGCTGCCAGCCGAAGAGCGAGTAGTTCGGGATCGCCCACGCGGTGCACGGGAAGTCGACCCGGCCCTCGAGGAAGTCCAGGAACAGCGGGGAGTGGTTCAGCCGCCAGCGGCTCCGGTTGCCCCCCGCGAAGGCCTTCCTGAACAGTTCGCGGGTCTGCTCCACGCCCAGGAAGTGCTCCTGGTCGGGGGCCTTCTCGTAGGCGTAGGCGGGCGAGATCATCATCTCGTCGACCTCGAGGTCGTCGTTGAGGTAGTCGAGCACCTCGACGACGGTCTGCGGGGTGTCGGTGTTGAAGAAGGTCGAGTTGGTGGTGACCCGGAAGCCGCGCCGCTTGGCCTCCTTGATGGCCGCCACGGCCTCGTCGAACACCCCCTCCTTCGCGACGGACTCGTCGTGCCGCTCCCGCAGCCCGTCGATGTGCACGGCGAACGCGAAGTACCGGGAGGGGGTGAACCGGTCCATCTTCCTGCGCAGCAGCAGGGCGTTGGTGCACAGGAAGACGTATTTCCTCCTGGCCACCAGCTGCCGGACGATCTCGTCGATCTGGGGGTGCATCAGCGGCTCGCCGCCGGCGATCGACACCATCGGGGCGCCCGACTCCAGCACCGCGCCCACGGCCTGGGCGACCGGCATGCGCTGCTTGAGCACCCCGGCCGGGTGCTGGATCTTCCCGCAGCCCTCGCACTTGAGGTTGCAGGCGAAGAGCGGTTCCAGCTCGACGATGAGCGGAAACTTGTCCCGCCGGCGGAGCTTCTGTTCGGCCAAGTATGTAGCGACCTTGATGGACTGGCGCAGCGGCATGGCCATCTGGCTCACCTCCTGGGGAGCAGCGAGGAACGGTGCCATTCATAGAAAGCCGGCAGGACGGAGCGAAGGACACGGAAAGCCGATATTCCACCGCGCACCGTGCCGATCCGGACCAGTTCGTGTTCCGGAGCGTCCACGACCACCCGGACGGCCGCAACCGGACGGTCACCCGCGTGGACGGCGCTCAGCAGCGTGGCCGCGGATTCCATGTCGACCGCGATCGCGCCGGTCGCGAGCAGTTCGGACCGCTCGTGGCCGCGGACGACGTGGTCGGAGCCGGTGAGCGGACCGGTGTGGACGGTGCGCCCGGGCACCGTGCGCACCAGCTCCTTCACCAGCAGCCCGGTCCCGGCGCACGGCACGCTGCCGCGCGGGTACCGGGTCTCCTCGGCGACGACCAGGTCGCCGGGGTGCATGCCGGGGGCGAGCCCCGCGCAGAAGCCGGTGGCCAGGACGGCCGCCCCCCGCAGGGCCGGGCCGGCGAGCACCCGGGTGACGGAGCGCTCGGCCGCCGCCGGCCCCATGCCCGTGCGCAGGACCGTGACGGGCCCGCCCGCGCTCCCCGCGCCCCGCGCGGCTCCGGCGCGCAGGGCGAACTGCTCGATGCCGAGCGCACAGGCGATCAGCAGCGGGGCCGCGGCGGGCCGGGCGTCCATCAGCCGCCCTTCGCCTCGGCGAGGGACTGCTCCCGGCCGGCGCCCTCCCGCACGGCGGCGGCCTTCGCCGCGGGGGGCTTCTTGGCGAAGGGCTCCCCGTTCACGTACCGGCCGAGCGCGGTGAGCGGGAAGACCTGCCGGTAGAGGTGGTAGTTGATGGAGAAGTCCCAGGGGAAGCCGGTGCCGGTGAAGTACGGCTCGTCCCAGGAGCCGTCCTCGCGCTGGGTGGCGGCCAGCCACTCGATGCCTCGCTCGACGGCCCGGGAGTGCTTCTCGCCCGCCGCCAGCAGCGCCATCAGCGCCCATGCCGTCTGCGAGGCGGTCGAGGCGCCCCGGCCGCCCCACCGGCGGACGTCCCGGTAGGAGCGCAGGTCCTCGCCCCAGCCGCCGTCGTCGTTCTGGACCGACTCCAGCCAGGCCACGGCCCGCCGGATCGCCGGGTGCGAGCCGGGGACCCCGGCCGCGGTCAGCGCGGGGACGACGGAGCCGGTGCCGTAGAGGTAGTTGACGCCCCAGCGGCCGAACCAGGAGCCGTTCGGCTCCTGTTCGGTGAGCAGCCACCGGACGCCGCGCCGGGTGCGCGGGTCGCGGGCGAGGCCCTCGGCGGCGAGCATCTCCACGACGTGCGCGGTGACGTCGGCGGACGGCGGATCGATGACCTCGCCGAAGTCGCAGAACGGCAGCCGGTTGGGCAGCGGGCTGGTGTTGTCGACGTCGAAGGCTCCCCAGGCCCCGTTCCTCGACTGCATGCCGAGGTTCCAGCGCACCCCGCGCCCGATGGCGTTGTCCACCCGTTCGGGGTCGTGGTGCTTGACCCGGCGCAGTGCGAGGACCACTTCGGCGGTGTCGTCGATGTCGGGGTAGTTGTCGTTGTGGAACTCGAACGCCCAGCCGCCCGGCGGCAGGTGGGGTCTGCGCACGGACCAGTCACCGGGCCGCACCACCTGCTCGCCCAGCATCCAGTCGGCGGCCTTGACCAGTTGCGGGTGGTCGGCGGGCAGGCCCGCGTCGGCCAGCGCGATGGTGGCGAGGCAGGTGTCCCACACCGGGGACTGGCAGGCCTCGATCATCCGGGCCCCGTCCTCGCGCCACACGGCGAACCGGTCCAGCGACTCCAGGCCGGCCCGCATCACGGGGTGGTTCAGGTCGTAGCCGAGCAGGTGGAGCGCGATGATCGAGTACACGGCCGGGGGCTGGATGCCGCCCCAGCAGCCGTCGTTCTCCTGCCGCTCGATGATCCAGCGGGCGGCGGTGTTCATGGCCGCCCTGCGCAGCCGGCGCGGGACGGCCCCGCGCAGGACGTGCAGGGCCCGGTCCAGCCGCTGGAAGGCCCCGTCCCAGCCGGCCGCCGGGGCGAGGGGCCTCGGCGGGCTGGGACGGGCGGGGTCGGTGTGCAGCTCGTCGAGCGGGAACGGGGCGGGACGCACCGGGCGCTCGGCGGAGACGATCGTCAGCGGGACGATGGTCTGCCGGGCCCAGCAGCCGAAGTCGTAGATGTTGAGCGGCGCCCAGGAGGGGAACCAGATCAGCTCGGGCGGGAGCTCGGGCAGGTCCTCCCACCTCCACCAGCCGAACAGGGCCAGCCAGATCCGGGTGAAGACCCGGGAGGCGGCGATGCCGCCCTGCCCGCGGACCCAGGCGGAGGCCCGCGCCATGTGCGGGGCGTCGGGCGGGTCGCCCGCCAGGCGCAGCGCGACGTACGCCTCGATGGTGGTGGAGAGCTCGCCCGGCCCGCCGTGGAAGGTGGCCCAGGTGCCGTCCTCGCGCTGCTCCCCCCGGATGAACAGGGCGGCGGCCCGGGTGGTGTCCTCGTCGCGGATGCCGAGGAACTGGCGCAGCAGCAGGTCCTCGGCGTCCATCGTGACGTTGGTCTCGAGGTCGCCCTTCCACCAGCCCTGGTCGCTCTGCCGGGACAGCAGGAAGTCGGTGGCGCGCCGCATGGCGCGGGCGGCGATGTCGGGAACCCCGGCCGCCTCGGGGATGTCGATGTCGGTGTCGCTGGCCGCGGTCACTCGGGACGGCAGGGTTGCCCCGGTGCTTCCGTCGGTCGTCGCTGTCATGGCTTCCCCTTCGTGCAGTCCTGCAAGTCGTGGTGTCTGCTGTGGGTCCGCCGTCGGCCGGTGCTGTTCTCCCCGCAACACCGGCCGGCGACTACGCGAGGGCTATTCGACCGATAGTGATCATCTCTTTCGTACGACGACGAAGTCCGCGAGCGCCGTGAACCGGTCCCGCACCCGGTCGGGCATGTCGACGGCGTCGAGGGCTTCGATGGCGGTGGTGTGCTGGCGACGCGCCTCTTCGGCGGTCCACTCCCGGCCGCCCGCCTCCTCGATGAGGGCGGCGCGGGCCGCGAACTCCTCCTCGGAGAAGTTCGCGAAGTCGCTGCTCTTGGCGTCGGCGGCGAGGATCTCGCCGAGCCGTGCGGAGGCCGGGCCGCCGGAGGCGAGCGCGGCCACGACCGGGAGGGACTTCTTGCGCTGGCGCAGGTCGCTCCAGGTCTGCTTGCCGGTGGTCTCCGGGTCGCCCCAGATGCCGAGGAGGTCGTCCACGGCCTGGAAGGCGAGGCCGAGGTGGTAGCCGTACTTCTCCAGGCCGTCGGCGGTGCGCTCGTCCGCGCCGCCGAGCACCGCGCCGATGGAGCTGGCGCAGGCGAGCAGGGCGCCGGTCTTGTTGCCCTCCATCTCCAGGCACTCCTCGACGCCGACGCGGTCGCGGTGCTCGTAGGCGATGTCCTGGGCCTGGCCGTCGATGAGCGCGCGGCTCGCGGTGGCCAGCCGGCGGGCGGCGCGGCCCGCCTCGACGGTGCCGAGTTCCAGCAGCACCTCGCTCGCCAGGGCGAACAGGGCGTCGCCGACCAGGATGGCCTGGGCGGGGCCGTGCACCTTCCAGACGGTGTCGCGGTGCCGGCGCTGCTCGTCGCCGTCCATCAGGTCGTCGTGCAGCAGCGAGAAGTTGTGGACCAGCTCGACGGCGACCGCGCCGGGGACGCCGGTCTCCGGCGCCGCACCGGTGACCTCGGCGGACAGCACGGCGAGGGCGGGGCGCACGGCCTTGCCGCCGTCGCCGTCCGCGGGCCGGCCCTGGGCGTCGATCCAGCCGAAGTGGTAGGCGGCGACCGTGTCCATGGGAGGTGCCAGGCGGTCCACGGCCGCCCGCAGTACCGGCGTGGCCAGGGTCCGGCCGCGCTCCAGGAGCGCGGACACGTCCACCGCGGTCCTTCGAGCGGCCTGCGAGGCCGGGGGCACAGGGGGCACAGTCTCTCCTCTTGTTGCGGTACCGGGGGTGCGGAGGTCTGCCGCGCCGCGCTGGTCGCGCGTCATGCCGCCTCCTCGATCGCGAAGAGGTGGCGGGGGCGGGGCCGGCCGAGGGCGTCCAGCGCGGCGTCCGCCGCGCCGATGCCGCTGCGGACCGCACCCTCCATGGTCGCGGGCCACCCGGTGGCGGTCCACGCGCCGGCCAGGTACAGGCCGGGTGCCTTGGTGCGGGCGCCGGGCCTGAGCCGTCCGACGCCGGGGGCGGGAACGAACGTCGCGGCCCGTTCCCGGGTGACGAAGAAGTCCTGCACGCGGGCGCCGCGGGCGCGCGGCAGCAGCCGCTCGAGTTCGGGCAGGTAGCGCTCGCGCAGCACGGCCACGGGGTCGTCGATCTCGTCCTGGGCGACCGACTGGGACACCGCCAGGTACTGGCCCTCCGTCAGCCCGGACGCCCCGGTGCGGTCGAAGACCCACTGCACGGGGGTGCCGAGGGCCGCGAGGAAGGGCCGGGTGAGGACCGTGCGGTCGTAGACGACGTGGACGTTGAGGATCGGCGCGGTGCCGATGCCGAGCAGCCGCTCGGGGGCGTCCAGCGCGCCCGCGGGCAGCAGGTCGTACGCCTCGCGCTGCGGTACGGCGAGGACGACCGCGTCCGCCGGCAGCGTCCCGCCGGGAACCCGGACGCTCCACCCTCCGTCGCCGTCCGCGCGGACGGAGGTGACCCGGGTGCGGACCTCGGTGCGCACGCCCGCGGAGTCGAGCGCCTTGCGGGCGAGCCGGTCGTGCAGGTCGCCCAGGGGGACGTGCGCCCAGCCGATGTCGGCCGCGCCCGGGTCGGACAGCAGACCGGTCTTGAACACCATCGCGGCGAGCGCCAGGGAGGCGTCGCCCGCGACCGCGTTGAGGGTGGCGACCCCGACCAGGTCCCACAGGGCCTCGACGGCGCGCGGCGACTGGCCGTGCGCGGTCAGCCAGCTGCCGAAGTCCCGGGTGTCCAGGGCCGGGTCGGCGAGATCGAGCCGCTTCAGCGCGAGCGCGGCCCGGACCGCCCCGGCCCGGTCGGCGAGCGAGAGGTGGGGGTACGTGGCGAGGCTGCGTCCCAGGTGCAGGGGCACGGGCAGCGCGTCGCGCCGCAGCCGGCCGAGCCGCCGTCCCTCGGGACGCGCGACGTCGACGACGGGCACGTCGAGCCGGTCCTGCAGCGGCGCCAGCTCCGCGCCTCCGACGCGGTCGAGGAACCACCGGTAGGCGGTGCAGCAGCGCAGGTAGACGTGCTGGCCGTTGTCGACGGTCAGGTCGCCGCGCCGGAAGGAGAAGGCGAGTCCGCCGAGCCGGGGCCGGCCTTCGAGCAGGGTGACGCGCACCCCGGCGTCGGCGAGCGCGAGCGCGGCGGTCACGCCGGCGATCCCGCCGCCGACCACGACGGCGTGTCTGGCGGCCGGCGCCGGGTCGTCCGCGAGCGGCCCCTGCGACCGTGTGCCGTGGGTCATCGTGCACTCCCCCCTGCCCGGTCGCCGTGCCGCAGCGGTGCGCGGCCGGCCGTCTCCGTCTGGGACGCGGTGTCGTGGCGGAGGGTTGCCCGCCGCCCCTCGCCGGGGATGCCGCCCGGAAGCAGGATGCCCATCAGGCGCGCCTCCTGACGGTCCGGCGGGACACGTGCCGGGCGTCCAGCCCGGACAGGCCGCGCACCGCGACGTACGCCTTCTCGTGCCCGGGCAGGGAGACCCGGCCGCGCAGCACGGCCCCGGGGTCGCGCTCGATGCGGTCGAGCAGCCGGCGGTAGATGCCGGCCATGGCGGCGACGCAGGCGCCGCTGCGCCGGTCGAGCAGGGGGAGCAGCCGGTAGCCCTCGGCGAAGAGGGCGCGCGCCCGGCGCACTTCGAAGTGCACGAGCCCCGCGAAGTCGGAGCCCTCCGGCGGGGTCGGCCCGTCGAACCCGCCGGAGCAGCCGAACTTGGCGAGGTCGTCGGCCGGCAGGTAGGTGCGTCCGCCCTCGGCGTCCTCGCGGACGTCCCGGAGGATGTTGGTGAGCTGGAGCGCCAGGCCGAGGGTGTCGGCGTACTCGGGCGCCCGCTCGGCGCCGCGCGCTCCCCGTTCGGTGCCGAACACCCCGAGCGAGAGCCGTCCGATGGCGCCCGCGACACGGCGGCAGTAGACCTTCAGGTCGTCCCAGGTCTCGTAGGCCTCGCCGCGCAGGTCCATCTGGACGCCGTCGATGAGTTCGTCCAGGCCGCCGAGCGGGATCGGGAAGCGCGCGGCGGCGTGGGCGAGGGCGACCGCGACCGGGTCGGTGTCGTCCTCGTCGACCGCTCCGTCGCGGATCCGGGTGAGCAGCGCCCGGGTGTCCTCCAGCCGGGTGGCCTTGACGTCGTCCGCCAGCGCGCCGTCGCCGATGTCGTCGACCCGCCGGGAGAACGCGTACAGCGCCGACATCGCGCGCCGCTTGGGCGTCGGCAGCAGCCGGATGCCGTAGGCGAAGTTGCGGGCCTGGTGCCCGGTGACGGCCTCGCAGTAGCGGTAGGCGGCGAGTACCGGCGCGGACGTGTGCGGTTCCGGCTCCACGGCCCGGATCACCCCTCTCCTCGCAGCGTCACGCCCACCTCGCGCAGCAACCGGAGCTTGCCGGACCTGGGGGGGCCGGAAAGGACGTCGTACTCGGCGGCGGCGATCGCCCGGACGGCCGCCCTTCCTCCCGCCACGAAGCCCGCGAGCAGCAGCTTCAGTCTCCCGTGGACGCTGCCCACGAGGGGGGTGCCTTCGTCCAGCAGGTCACGGGCGCGTCGGGTCTGGTACGCGATCAGTGCGCGCACCGACGCGCCGGCGGTGTCCGCGGCGAGATCCGCCTCCGTCACGTGGAAGCGCTTCATGTCCGCGGCGGGCAGGTAGACGCGGTCGCGGTCGAGGTCCTCGGCGACGTCCTGGAGGTGCTCCACGATCTGCAGGGCCGTGCAGACCGCGTCGGAGCGGCGGACGCGCTCGGGCGTCGAGGTGCCGGTGACGGCGAGGACGAGCCGGCCGACGGGGTTGGCCGACAGCTCGCAGTAGGCGAGCAGGTCGTCGTAGGTCCCGTACCGCTTGACCACCTGGTCCTGGCGGTTGGCGGCGATCAGGGCGAGGAAGGGCCCGGGGGTCAGCGCGTGGCGGCGGACCGTCGGCCGGAGCCTGCGCAGCAAGGGATGGCGCGGTCCGCGGGCGGACCCGTCGAACACGCGGCGCAGGTCGTCCTCGAGGGCGTCCAGCAGCACCAGCCGGTCCCCGGCCTCCTCGGCGGACACACCGAGGAGGCGGGCGTCACCGCCGCCGGGGGCCAGGTCGCCGTCGCCGACGTCGTCGACCAGACGGGCGAAGCCGTACACGGCCATGAGGTCGTCGCGCCAGGGCCGGGGGAGGAAGAAGGGGGCCACCGGGAAGTTCTCGGCGGTGGCCTTGTCGAGCGTGGCGCGCTCGGGGTCGACGGTGCGCACTCCGGGGGCGGGCGTCATCGCGGGCTGCCTTGGGAGGGGACGGCGCACGCTGCGTTCAACCGGGGAGTCTCCGTAGCCATTGCCGTCACATCTCCCGTTCTACACTGCCAACGCAATGCATACTATTTCGGACACGCCCGCCCGGGCTTCCGCCAGGCGGTACCGCTGAAGGGTGGCGGGCATTATGGCCCCGATTGCCGTCTTTCGGGACCGGTACAGCTTACGTTGTACAACGCGGCGTGCTCCGCCGGGGGTCCGGTGCCTCGCGACAGCACCCCGATGGGCGTCAGGATTCCCCGCCGGAGCGGGAGTTGACGCCTCCTTCGCGGACGCCGGACCCCGCCGGAGCGGTTCCGCCGGGGCCCGCCGGGGCGGTTCCGGCGGGGCCCGGGGCGCGCCGGGTCACTTGCCCGTGAACTTCTCGTACTCCTTGAGGACCTCGTCGGTCGGCCCGTCCATGCGCAGCTCGCCGCGCTCCAGCCACAGCACGCGGTCGCAGGTGTCGCGGATCGACTTGTTGTTGTGGCTGACCAGGAACACCGTGCCGGCCTCCTTGCGCAGCTCCCGGATGCGGGCCTCGGAGCGCTTCTGGAAGCTGCGGTCGCCGGTGGCCAGCGCCTCGTCGATCATGAGGACGTCGTGGTCCTTGGCGGCGGCGATGGAGAAGCGCAGCCGGGCCGCCATGCCGGAGGAGTAGGTGCGCATCGGCAGGGTGATGAAGTCGCCCTTCTCGTTGATGCCGGAGAAGTCGACGATCGCCTGGTAGCGCGCCTTGACCTCCTCGCGGGACATGCCCATGGCGAGCCCGCCCAGGATGACGTTGCGCTCGCCGGTGAGGTCGTTCATCAGGGCGGCGTTGACGCCGAGCAGGGAGGGCTGGCCGTCGGTGTAGACCTTGCCCTTCTCGGCGGGCAGCAGGCCGGCGATGGCCCTCAGCAGGGTGGACTTGCCCGATCCGTTGGAGCCGATCAGCCCGATCGCCTCGCCCCGGTAGGCCACGAAGGAGACCCCGCGCACGGCGTGCACCTTGCGCACGCCCCGCCGCGCGTCGTCCTTGCCCCGGCTGAGGATGCGGCTGAGCGCCGCGGTGGCGCTGCCCCTGCCGCCCCCGGCGCCGTTGACGCGGTAGACGATGTGCAGGTCGTCCGCGATGACCGTGGGGACGCGTGCTCCCGTCGTCTCGTCAGCCACGGCCGTACCTCTCCTCCGCCTTCCAGAAGTACACGAAGCCGCCCACCCCGGCCAGCAGCGCCCAGCCCACCGCGAACGCCCACACG
>NZ_JBVITR010000096.1:0-10146 GCF_055574875.1 Streptomyces sp. NPDC034670 | reverse complement strand
CCCGCGGAGCGGGTACCCCATCGCTGCGCGATGGGCAAGCGAACCCCCGCGGTGCGCGCGGGGGTTGCGCTCCCGCTCCGCGGAAGCGCTGCTGCTCGCTGCGCGAGCAGTTCACTGGCGTTGCGCAGCAAGGCCAGTGACGCTCCGTTCGCTGCGCTCCCGGAGCTTCCGGGACTAGTGTCCCGGTGGGGTGACTTCCGCTGCGCTCCAGCCACCGCCTGGCGCTCCGCGCCAGAAGGCCGGCCCCGCTACGCGGTGCCGTCAACGGGCCTTCGGCCCGGGCGGCTACAGGGAGGGGTGGCTGGGGTCGGTGGTGTGGACCTGACTGGCTGCGTGGGAGAGGAAGTTGGGTAGTGGTTTCATTGGAGTTGATGCACATGTAGTTTTGGCGGAAGCACGGGACACCTCCTAACCACCTGATGCGGACTGAGCTGTCCGCGCTTCCGAAAAAGGAAAAATGATGTGGAGTGCTCAGGACGTGGCGCGGGATGAGGTTCGGCGTCAGGCGAATGGCCTGGATGCCGCCGCTGTCGCGGAGAAGGTCGCGGAGGCCGCTGTCCGTGAGCGGGAAACCGCGGAGCGGTTGAGAGGGAACGGTTCCTTCTACACGTTCGAGATGGACCGGGAGCGGTTGGCTTTCATCTGGCTGGCCAAGCACGCTGAGTGGCGGCGCATCAGGGACTTGATGAGTGCGCTGGGTTGGAGTGTGTACGAGCCGGAGCAGGATGTTCAAAGCTCGGTGTGAGCTCGTGAGCGTGAGGAACGGCTTGCTGGTGCGCTTGAGGCACAGTCCGCCTCCGGGGAGCAGGGGCGGGAGGGAGCGGGCGAGCTGCGTGCGGAGGTCTGGCTGTCCGCCGCGTCCAGCCGGTTGCTCCGGTCGGTGGCCTACCGGGCGGGGCTGCCTCCCTCTCAGGTCCTGGCCCAGCTCGCCGAGCGAATCGTGGTAGGCGAGGACGGTACGGTCTCCGTGCCGCCCTTCACACCGTCCCAGTGATTCCCGAAGCAGGTGAAAAAGAAGCCATAGGAAGGGTTTGAGGATGCTGGGAATTCAGCTTCGGGAACACCAGGTGACCCAGAAAGACGCTTTCCGTAAATGGGTGGGATTTTCTGCAAGGTCGTTTGTGCCGGCTCAGGGGGTACGGGGCACGATCGTGTCGGCAACCGGCTCGGGCAAGACGATCACGGCGGCTGCGTGCGCGCTGGAGTGTTTCCCGGGCGGGCGGGTCCTGGTGACTGTGCCGACCCTGGACCTGCTCGTGCAGACCGCTCAGGCGTGGCGTCTGGTGGGCCACCGGGCCCCGATGGTGGCGGTGTGCTCGCTGGAGAACGACCCAGTGCTCACCTCGCTAGGGGTACGCACCACCACCAACCCGATCCAGCTCGCCCTGTGGGCGGGCGCGGGGCCGGTGGTCGTGTTGGCCACGTACGCCTCGCTGGTGGACCGCGAGGACATCGACGCCCAGGAGGGTCAGCGGAAGGTACGCGGACCGCTGGAGACCGCGCTGGCGGGTGGGGAACGGCTCTACGGGCAGCGGACGGCGGGCTTCGACCTCGCGATCGTGGACGAGGCCCACGGCACAGCCGGTGATTTTGGTCGGCCGTGGGCGGCGATCCACGACAACCAGCGGATCCCTGCCGACTTCCGGCTGTACCTGACCGCCACCCCGCGCATTCTCGCCTCGCCCCGCCCTCAGAAGGGCACTGACGGCCAGGAGCTGGTGCTGGCGTCGATGGGCCAGGACTCCGAGACCTATGGGTCGTGGCTGGCCGAGCTGGGGCTGTCGGAGGCGATCGAGCGGGGGATCCTCGCCGGGTTCGAGATCGACGTCCTGGAGATCCGTGACCCCTCCCACGTCCTGGGGGAGTCGGAGGAGGCGCGGCGGGGCCGGCGCCTGGCCTTGCTGCAGACCGCACTCCTGGAGCACGCCGCGGCGTACAACCTGCGTACGGTCATGACGTTCCACCAGAGGGTGGAGGAAGCCGCTGCGTTCGCGGAGAAGCTCCCGGAGACCGCTGCCGAGCTGTATATGAACAACGCCTCGGACGAGGACCTGGTGAAGGCGGAGGAGCTGCCGGCGTCGTCGATCGACGCGGCCTTCTACGAGCTCGAGGCCGGACGGCACGTACCCCCGGAGAGGGTGTGGTCGGCGTGGCTGTGCGGCGACCACCTCGTCACCGAGCGACGCGAAGTCCTGCGCCAGTTCGCAAACGGCATCGACGCCGGGGGCCGACGCGTGCACCGGGCGTTCCTCGCCAGCTGCCGCGTCCTCGGAGAAGGCATAGATATCTCCGGCGAGCGGGGTGTGGAGGCCGTCTGCTTCGCCGACACCCGCGGCTCCCAGGTCGAGATCGTGCAGAACATCGGCCGCGCCCTCCGGCTCAACCGCGACGGCACCACGAAGGTGGCCAGGATCATCGTGCCCGTCTTCCTGGAGCCCGGCGAGGACCCCACCGACATGGTCGCCAGCGCCAGCTTCCGCCCCCTCGTAGCCGTGCTCCAGGGCCTGCGCTCACACGATGAACGACTCGTGGAGCAGCTCGCCTCCCGCGCCCTCACCAGCGGCCAGCGCACGGTCCACGTCCGGCGCGATGAGGAGGGGCGCATCGTCGGCTCCGGCGGCGCGGACCAGAAGGACGATGGCGGCGATGCCGCTGCCGGGTCGGCGCTGCTGCATTTCTCCAGCCCGCGCGATGCGGCGACGATCGCGGCGTTCCTGCGCACGCGGGTCTATCGGCCGGAGTCCCTGGTGTGGCTGGAGGGCTACCAAGCCCTGCTGCGGTGGCGGAAGGAGAACGAGATCGTCGGCCTGTATGCCGTGCCCTACGACACCGAGATCGAAGTCGGGGCAACGAAGGCGTTTCCGCTTGGCCGATGGGTCCATCAGCAGAGGAAGGCGCTGCGGGCCGGGGAGCTGGAGGAGCGGCGCAAGACGCTGCTGGACGCGCCGGAGGCCGGGATGGTGTGGGAGCCCAGCGAGGAGGCGTGGGAGAACAAGCTCGCCGCACTCCGGGCCTGCCGGCGGACCACCGGGCACCTCGCCCCGAGGCAGGACGCCGTCTGGGACGACCCGGCTGGTGGCGGCCCCGCGCCCGTTGGGCAGCATCTCGCGAACCTGCGCCGCAAGGGCGGCCTGGGCAAGGACCCGAAGCGCGCGTCGCAGCTGGCCGCGATCGATGAGGACTGTCCCTCCTCTCGTAGCGTGGAGTCCGTGATTGCAGGGGAAGTTGGGGTTCATGGGGTCCAAGCAACGGACGTACACGCCTGAGTTCCGTGAGGGTGCTGTACGCATCGTGATCGAGACAGGCAGGCCGATACCGGAGGTCGCCGAGGAGCTCGGCGTGCACCCCGGCACGCTGCACAGCTGGGTGTCGCGGTGGCGGCGCAATGGGTCGGCGTCGTCCGACCGGCCGGCCGAGCCCGCGCCGGGCGGGCGAATGCGCGAGGCCGAGCGGGCCGAGCTGGAGCGGCTGCGGCGGGAGATGTCGGAGAAGAACAAGCGGATACGCGAGCTGGAGATGGAGCGTGATGTCCTCAAGCGATGCATGGTCCTCTGGGTGAAGTGACCGAGACGGATCCGGCCGCACTGGCCGCGTTCATCGGTAACCAGAGGACCGAGCACCGCGTCCCGCACCGTCTGGCCTGCCAGGTCCTGGGGGTGTCGGAGTCCTGGTTCTACAAGTGGCGCGACAGGCCCACCACCGCGCGTGAGGTCCGGCGCGGACAGCTGACCGACACGATCCGGCAGATCTTCGAGGACTCCGGCGGCACCTACGGCTCCCCGAAGGTCTGGCTCCTCCTGGTCCGCGCGGGCTGGCGGGTCTCGGTGAACACTGTCGCCCGTCTGATGGCCGAACTGGGTCTGGCCGGACGGAAGGTCCGCCGACGGCGCGGGCTGACCCGGCCCGGCAAACGGCCGGCGGCCCCGGACTTCGTGCGGCGGGACTTCGCAGCGGACGCTCCGGACCAGGTGTGGTGCGGCGACATGACCGAGATCACCACCGGTGAGGGCAAGCTCTACCTGGCCACCGTCATCGACCTGTTCTCTCGTCGGCTGCTCGGTTACGCGATGGGCGCACGTCATGACGCCGAGTTGGTCGTGGCGTCCTTGAACATGGCCGCGGCCATCCGCGGCGGTGACGTGAAGGGCTTGATCTTCCACAGCGACCGCGGCAGCGAGTACGGCTCCCGGCGCTTTCGCCGGGTCTGTCGCCGCTTGGGTGTGACCCAGTCCATGGGCCGCGTCGGGTCGTGTTTCGACAACGCCGTCAGCGAGGCGTTCAACAGCGTGCTCAAGGTCGAGTACGTCCACCGGCACACGTTCGCCACCCGCGCCGAGGCCCGGCTGCGGATCGCGACCTGGATCACCGGCTTCTACAACACGCACCGACTACACAGCGTGTGTGGATATCAAAGTCCGATCGACTACGAACACGACCACCGGGCCAACTCCGCCTTGGAGCTGGCCGCTTAGAAGATCTCCACAGTTCGAGGGGATTGACACACACCGCCATCCGACGCCCGCCCAACGGCGAACTCACGCCGACCGAACGGACGCTGAACCGCGCACTCGCCCACGCCCGTGCTCCCGTCGAACGAGGCGTCGCCCGGCTGAAGTCCTGGCGGATCTTCCGCCGAAGCCGCTGCAGCCCGAACCGGATGACAATCATCGCCGCCGCGGTCCTCACCCTGGAGAGGCAACGCTGAAAACGCTCAGTTCGCAGTGTCCCGTCTCCAGGGCTTGTATGTGCGAGATGTCGTCTGGGCCAGCGCCTTGCGGCTCTTTCGAGCCCCTGTGATGTAGGTGAGCCCCACCAGCTACCTCCCGCCCGCCACCCGGCAGGCGGCCTGTCCCGGAAGAGAGACCACCACCGTGATCCGGCGGGCCGAGGGCAAAACGGTCTGGTTTGAGTACCACGCGGGGAACGCGCATGCAACGGTGGGAAATTCGATGGAGACGGCTGTGTTAGGCAGGCGCGACGAGTAGCCTCTAACGAGGCGTCAACATGGGAAATCGGGGGTTCCATGGGACCGAATGACGATATCGAGCCGGTCGGGCGCGCACCGCGTCCGCAGGTGCGGTTGATGGCTGTCGGTGCGGTGATCGGCGCGGTCGCGCTCGGGGCGTCGTTGACGGTCCAGTTTACCGGTGGTGCCGATCCCGAGATGCCACAATTGCCTGGGCTGCCGTCTCCCGGGTCTGGATTTCCGTCCGTCCTTCCCACGGGCGAAAGCGGCCTCACCGGCGGCACGGTTCCCACCTTGCCTGGCGAACCCACCTCCCTGCCCACCGAGTTGCCCTCGTTCTCCTTGCCCAGCGGGTTTCCCTCGGGCTTCCCCACGGACCTGGAACTGCCCAGCCTGCCTGCCGTACCGGGGGACGCCTCGTGACCGAGAGCCTGTCGGCCGGCAGGCCGACCAGCACCGTTGCGATCGCTTCCGTGCGCGTACGCGACGACGAGGTGACCCGCGGACGGGCACTGCTGCTCGCCCGGCTGGCAATCGCGTTGTACATGGTGGAGCTACTGCTCAATCTCACCCGCCCACGGGTTCTGCCCGACGAGCCGTCCCTGACGATCTTTTGGAAGCTTCCCGGGCAGGAGGACATGGGCCCCCTGGACTCGCTCGGCTCCTTCCTCGCTGTACCCCGCACCGCTTTCTGGGGCGTGCTCGCGGGTATCGCGCTAGGCATCGCGCTCCAGGTCGTGGCCGTCCGCAAGTCCACGGACGACCGCCGGGCCAGGGTCCTGACCTGGGCGACTCTGGCGGCCCTGCTGGGATCGTTCGCGCTGTTCTCCCTGACAGTCATCGCGAAGGCGCCGCTGACCGCGCTCGCGTGCGTTCCCACCAGTGCGTTCGCCCTGTGGCTGATGCACCGGTCCCAGCGGTTCGCCTGGCTTCCAGTGCCGATGCTGCTCACGGCGTTCGGCTGGGGCGCGCTGATCCAGTTCGGTCTCGGCCGGGCCTGCACCGGCCTGGCGTACGGAACCATCAACGGGTACGTGATGAAGGGCACCGAGATCGGGGTGGGCACCGGTCTCGGGTATTCGTACCGGATCCTCGACTACACCTTGCTCCATCTGATCGTCGTCAACCAGCTGGTCGCGGCGGTCGGTGTCCTGTTGCTGATCATGCTGGTCCGGCATCGCGTCACGGATATTGTGACGGGGATGGTGCTCGGCGCGGCCATCGGGCTCGGATACAACTTCAGCGAGAGCATCCTGTTCATCGAATTGTGGAGCATCCTGAGTGACTTCAACGGCGCGACGGGCGGCTTCGAGTACTGGGTCCGCCAGTCGGTGGCCCTGTTCGGCGGGCAGGTCGCCTTCGGCGCACTCCTCGGGGCCGGGATCGGTCTCGCGGCCCAGGCACGCGAACGCGGGCGGCGTATGGGGCTCGTGGCGGCGGCGCTGACCGCGGCGACCGGCGCGGCCCTGGCCTCCGAGGTGGTGTCGGCCTGGTTCTCGAAGCTAGCCCATGACCACGTCGACATCGGCTCGGCCCTGGACACACTTGTGATCTCGCCCGCCCTGTGGCTGGCCCCGCAGGTGCCGTTCCTCGTGGTGTGCGCGCTGTTGCTGCGGGCCGGGTTGCGCAGGCGTGCCGCCGCCGCACGTACCGCGGTGGCGGCTGAGGCCGCTGCGGGCGGCGCGATCGCCGAGCGGGAGGTGCCGTTCCTGGCCGATCCGGCGCTGCGGTTCTGGGCACAGGTCAGCACCTGGCGCCGGTACGGGCGTCCCGCCGCACAGGCCTTGCGGCGGCTGCAAAGGGCCCAGTTGGAGGTAGCCGGCTGGCGCTGGGAGCGGGAACGCACGGGCGGGGACGACGAGACCGCTGCTGTCGAGGAGGGGGAGAAGTTGCGCGCGAAGGTGGTCCAACTGCGCACGGCCGCCGAACGGTTGGTGAGGTCATGAAGGCCGACACCCGCGCCGAGACGACGGTGCGAGCCCGCCCGTTCATGAAGCTGGTGAGGGCGGCGTTCGGTTCGCTGTGCGTGCTGGTCGCGGCGCTCTTCGCCGTCCTGCTGGCCGCGCCCACGGCGTCCGCCTGCGATGTCAGCTATCGGTACCCGCCCACCATCGAGTTCGGCGAGTCCGGCTTCGGCGTCGCCAAACCGTGCTCGAACGGGACCTCGCTGACAGGCACGGTCGTCCTCGCGCTGCTGACCGCCGGGGCCCTGGTCGGCGTTGGCGCCGTCGCCTTCCACCGAGGCCGGGAGACCGCCGAGACCCTCGACGAGTCACCGGACCCCCTCTCCACGTACCTGCACCCGACCGAGCACGGAACAGGCGGCCACGATGCGGACACATCGCTCTAGCCCCGGCGCCCGAGCCCTCCGGGCAGGCGCCGCCCTGCTGACCGCGGGCGTCTTGGCCGCCGGCCTGCTGACGCCCTCTGCGGAGGCGTCGGGGGCGGCACCTGACGGCCTGCCCGCCGCCCCGTCGCCGGCAGACCCCGGAGGCGAACACGCGAAGATCGCCCAGGAGGTCATGGAGGATCCGATCGGTCAGGCGGGAATGGAGGCCCACGAGGCGCTCCACGTGGAGGACGGCGGTCGCAACCTCGCGATCATCTGGTTTGACGTGACCGACTTCCCGCCGCACGTCTACAAGAAGATCACCAAACACTTCAAGAACCTCGACTTCAATGTCCCCTTCCCGGGCAGCAGGAAAAAGGCCGACGGGCGCCGCTATGAAGGACGAGGAAGAATTCTGCGTTACGCGGGAAAGGAAGCGCTGTTCGACCGCCTGGGGGTGTCGCAGAACCGCACCGTCCTGGAACTCACGGCGGTCAACGTGCCGGTGAACAAGGCCCAGGAGGCACATGACCCGCGCGGAGTGCATTCCGAGGCGCTGATCTACGAAAGGATCCTGCGACCGTTCCTGGAGAGACTCGGCCTGTCCACCGAAGAGATCAACGAGCTCTTAGGTAAGGCCGTGGGGGGATTCTCCGACCGGGCGCGCTGTCCGAAGTGCGAAAAGATCACGATCAAGATTCCCGCGGAGAACTTCAAGTCCATCGTGTCCTACGACCCCAACGAGAAGCTGGAGCGGAGGAACCGGATCGGCGCCATCATCTCCAACGGGACGAAGATCGTCAGGAAGCGCAAGCGTGAACAGGAAGCCAAGGCCAAGCAGGCCATGCCGGTGGACGGCTCGGCCGCCGGCTGTGTCTCGATGGGGGTCGGCAGCGGCCCTCGGCCCGTCATGGCGATGACCCTGCCCCTCGCCGCCGACGACGACTGCGGTGAGGGAGAGAACAGAGCGGGCTCAGGTGCTCTCCCGCGGGCTCTCGACGCCCCGGCCGGGGCCGATGCCTACGGTGGTGTGGACTTCTCCACTCTGGAGATGCGGTACATCTCCGACGGGTCGGCCGGCGTCCGTTACGCGTACTCCGCCAAAACGCTCCCCGACGAGTACCAGCAGGACTCCGACCTCGGCACGCAGGTCGTCCAGAATTTCGGCGCGGATCTGCGGACCTGGCTCGCACTGGACCCGCAGAAGTTCTGGGTCAATCTCAATCCCACCGAACCGGATCGGATCGTCGACGCCGCCCTGGGACAGACCAACGCGGGCCGGGCCATGCTCGAAGCCGACCTCCAGATGAAACGTACGGAGGCGAAGATCCTGCATCCCGACTCAGTGACGGGCAAACGCTTCTGGCGGGAAATCCGGCCATCTGCGGACGGTTCCCTCTGCTTCTCCTCCCGCATGTGGATCGTGCCCGGGCAGATCGAGGTGCGTGAGGACGGCGACGCGTTCTACATCCTCAAAGCGCTGCTCGACGTGAAAACAGAGTCCATGAACATCGACGACCCCTACGCGGGGTCGTGCGACTCCGATCCCGTGGTCGACGCTCACAACGAGAACCTGGTACGGACACTCGTCCTGCCCGAGATCGTGAAGGCGGTCAACACCGCACCAGAGTACGTGCCCCTGCGCCGGGCGTTCATGGCACGGATCATTGCCCAGTGGATCAGGGAACGTCATCAGCAGGGCCACCGGACGTCCTTCGACGACGTGATCGACAGCAAGGAACTGGGCGCATCCAAACTCGACGGCAGTTGGCGCCCCAAGGATGTCTTCGACGACTACGTCCACTCCTACCGGCACAAGGAGTTCGACGTCACCCGCAGGACGACCGAGGGACGGGTCACGCGTGTCACCCGGTACTCGTACGGCGGCGCGGACCTCACCCAGGTCGATCTGACCACTGTCGGTGAGGCGGAGATGCGCGAGCGGTATCCGCGACTCGCCGAGTCCGCGCAGGCCTCCACCAAACGCCAGGTGACCGCGGACGACGGTTCCGTCTGGCTGGGTGGTTCGACCACCACTCCGGAACAGGGCTTTTGGGACGGCCTTAAGGACGACGCCGACCGGGTGACGGGCGGGAACAGCCTCGTCTTGGCGGTGATCGCGCTTGCCTTGGGCGGGCTCTTCTTCGGCTTCCGCACCCGCCCACGTCGGCGCGGCCGACCCGCCACCTAATACTCCAGCCGTAGATCGTGATCTCGTGGGCAGGGCTGGGACCGGGTGGCCCGGATCGATATCGGATGCGTGAGATGGTCGGCCGCTGGCACGCTGCCTCCATGGATCACGCAGAAGTACTGCTCATCGGAGGACGAGCTGGTGTCGGCAAGACGACGGTGGGGTGGGAGGTTTCGGCGCTGCTGCGCTCCGAGGCGGTCGCTCACGCGATCATCGATGGTGACTTCATGGGGCAGGTGCATCCGGCACCAGAGGGGGACCCGCACCGTGCGGAGATCACCGAGAGGAATCTGACTGCCATGTGGGCGAACTTCGCCCAGCGCGGATACCGACGCCTGATCTATACGAACACCGTGAGTGTGCTGCCGGAAGCGGCGGGCAGGCGTTGTCACGTTGTTGGGTGCGTGACTGCCTGATGGCGCGTCGGAGCGTGTTGGGGCCCGGTTCGGGGCCTGTGCTCAGGCCGTGGTGGGCCGGCTGGCGGCGCCGGTGACCTGCTCCCAGAGGGCGAAGCGGAGGGTCATCTCGGCTCGGTAAGCGGTGGCGGGCATCAGGTGGCGGCGGAGCCGGAAGTGGGGTGAGATGCCGCTGAACGCGGCCAGGAACCGCTGGGCCCCGCCGACCGAGCGGAAACCTTTCATGGCGCGTTCACGCTGCCGG
>NZ_JBVITR010000095.1:0-10325 GCF_055574875.1 Streptomyces sp. NPDC034670 | reverse complement strand
CGACGACCGAAGACTTCTACGCACCCGAGTCCTCGGCGGCGTCATCAACGAGTACCGATACGCGGCCTGACGTGCAGCGATGACTTTCCGAGCCCCACAAGCTCCGGCAAGGTCGAGCTGTACGGGCAGGTCGCATCGTCGTCCCCGCACCCGCGGGGGTAGCTCCATGGAGGACCTGCAGAAGAAGCTGGACGACGCGTCGTCCCCGGACCTGATGAGGATTTGCGAAATTCCCCAGGTACGCTCTCGGCTCCCACTTGATTGACCCCGCAACGAACGGAGTCACCCGCTTCCGAAGGGAGCGGGCCGGAATCGGTTCCGGCCCCAGGCCCGTGTGTTGCAAATCGCGGGCCTTCCCTTGTCAGTGGTGCGCGATAACCTCCCGTCGATCACGATGACGCTGAGGGAGAATCACATGCCTGCGTGACTGGGCTCGCTGGGAGCAATCCGGCTGATGCGAGAGGCCGGCTTCGAGCCGCTGGACGAGTACGTGAACTTCAGCACTCCATGGAGGAGCAGACACATTGCCTGCGGGGCGATCGTCACCCCACGGCTCAGCAACCTCCGGAACTTGAAGATCGGGTGCCAGCCGTGCGGCGTGAAGCTGAGAAGCCGCACCCGATCTCTGGACGCGGAGACCGCGGTCGCCCGCCTCCGCAAGGCGGGCCTCGAGCCGCTGGAGCCCTACGTCAACTCACACGAGCCGTGGCGCTGCCGCCATCTCGCGTGCGGCCGGGAGGTAACGGCGACCCTCAACCGAATCCGCAGCGGCACCGGGTGTTGCTGGGCGTGCGGGGTGGCGAAACGCACCGCGACGACCCGCCTGGCAAAGACCGAAGCGGAAGCCCGGCTACGAGCAGCCGGCTACGAGCCTATGGCTGACTACCTGGGATCGAAAATGCCGTGGCCTGCTGCCCGCAGGGTCTCCCACACGGTGGAGGGGGCGGCCTTGATGCCGGGGACGGTGGATGCGCCGGTAGCCCCAGCCTGCGTTCTCGTGGGCCCGGCGCGGGACGAGAGCCTGGAGGGCGTAGGCGGGGCGGCGCGCATGAGATCGCGGTGCCACCTCGGGATCGTGTCCGGCGAGAGATCAGGTGCAGCTGCCGCGGCCTGGGCCTGGGGAGCCGGTGCAGGAGCGCGGCAGGGAAGGCACGGTCCGCCGCGGTGACGCGCGGCCTGTCGACCTGCCGCTGCAGGACGGCCGACCGGTGGCGCGGCGTCAATATCTCGATGTCCTTGTCCACATCGCTCGCCGGAAGCAGCCGCATGAAGGCGAACACGCCCGGCACGGCGAGGTAGGACAGTGGCAGCAGCACGGTCCAGCAGCCTGACACGCCCATCCGGCGAACGTTGGTCACTCACGGGAGCACGCGGTTCAACGGCTATGGATGGGGATTTCGGCACCCGCAGCGGGAGGCACGGCAAGAGCCCCGCTCATCCGTCACGCGGGGGGCGGACGAGCGGGGTCGGTCAGGCGGTGAGACGTGCAGGTCAGAGCTTGGTGACGCTGACGAACCCGAGTGAGCACAGTCCTTCGGCCTGGCACAGTCGATCCGAGGCGCCACCGATTTCGGTCTGTAGCAATTGGTAGTCGGCGCCGTGAGCGGCGCCCCACGCCATGGCGGCGCGCCACAGGGCGCGGCCGTGGCCGTGGCCGCGGTGCTCGGGCAGGACGCCGAGATACTGCGGCAGCAGCCGGGTTGCTCCGGCGTGGTCGGACATGGTCTCCATGGGGCCGATCGCGCCCACGACGCGGCCGCCGGCGGTGGCGGCCAGGACGGGTCCGACGGCATCGGCCTGCATCTGGCTGTGTAGGAACGCGAACCCGTCGCTGGTCAGCCGGTCGGCGAACGCGGCGAACGTATCCCTCACCGGCTCGGGCAGAGCGGCCACGGCACGGATGGGGCCGGGCTGGTCCTCGTGCCGGGGGCGGGCGAAGGACTTCATCTGCACGCGGGTCACGGCGGTGCCGGCCGGTGGCGTCTCTTCCGGGGCGTGGAAGGTGATCACCCGGGCGGTGGAGGTGTGGTGGCCGGCGGCGAGCTGGGCGGCCAGGCCCGCGGCCTCTTCGGCGGCGGGCCCGTAGGCGTAGACGGTGAGGGTGCCGTTGCCGCGGTTGCGCAGGGTGGGGATCAAGGTTCGCGCACTGGTGTGCTTAATGTGGTCGAGCAGTACGGTCTCGTCCTTCGTCTCGGTCCAGCGCTGATCCTTGTCGTACGGCAGGAACATGCCGGTACCGGCGACGCGCAGCACGTCATCGAACAGGGCCGCGCCCAGCGCGCCGGGGTGGACGGGGCCGATCGTCGGCACGTAAGGCACGCGGATCACAGGATGCAACCACTCCCACAGCAAGCGCATGAGGCCAACGCTACTCGCCCGCCACGCACGACTCGGGCCTCGGTGCAGGAGACACCGAGGCCCGAGCGGTTTCTACCGGTTACGACCGGCTAATGGGGGTTGTCGTCGCCCGCGGAGCAGCTGCACTTGGCGCTGTCCATGAGCTTGTCCACGTCGGCGATGCCGGTGATCTGGGTGATCGGCTCGGCCGGGGGGAGGACCGGCCGGGTGAAGTACGGCAGGTCACCGCCCCGGGTGGGCCCGCCGTCCGGAAGCGGGCGCCTCGGGGAGATTTCGACTGCTACAGCGGTCATGTGTTCACCCTGCTTTCTTTCGTCCGTGCTGGCAGTAAGCCGCCAGCGGGGCCTTCGCCTCCTGGAAGTGCTTGGCCAGGGGCCTGCATACGGTGCAGGAACCGGAGAGCGCGCATCCCGAGCAGCCTCCGGTGCGAAGCATCAGCCGGTCGGCGATGGCGCCGAGCCGGGCGAGGCCGCCGATACCCTCCTGCGGGAGGGAAATCTGGTCGTCGCGGCCGATCTTGCAGATGGACACCAGCCCATGCGGGTCCATGTGGAAGAAGGTGTGTCCTGCGTTGCAGCCCGTGAACTGCTTGCGCATGCGCAGGTGGTCCCTGGACTGCGCGGTGAGGACTTCCCCGCCGCCGTAGATGGTCGGCGTCATGTTCGTATACACCTCGTGCTCTACGCCCCAGCGCTCGCACAGGTCGATCATCGCGGTCTCTTCGTGCGCGTTGTCCTCGGTGACGATGACGCTCATGCGCAGCGGCAGCCGGGCGTGACGGGCGGCATTCATGCCCTGGACGAACAGGTCCCACGCGCCGGACCGTTGCGTCAGCTCGTCGTAGCTGGTCTTGGTCGCCCCGTACATGGACACCGTGACGCGGTACGGAGGGCATTCCTCGAACAGGCGCAGGATGTTCTCACGCCACAGCAGGGAGCCGTTGGTGGAGACCGTGAGCATCATGCCCAGTTCGAACGCGTGCCGGTAGGAACGCAGGAAGTCCTTGTCGATGGTGGGCTCACCGCCGGTGATCTGGAGCCACAGCACGCCGGCCTCGGCCATCATGTCCAGGCACCGCAGCTTGTCCGACAGCGGCATGCCGGAGTTCACCTTGAGCCCCAGATAGCAGTGCTTGCAGGCGTAGTTACAGCCGAGGTTGACCTCCCAGCTCGCTTTGCCGTAGCCCCAGGGAGACGTCTGCCGGACGAGCAGGAAGTCACCTGCCGACTGGCCTGTCACGTCCATGCCCCACTGATCGCGCACGGTGTCGACCAGCCAGGCAGGTGCGGGCTGGGCGGGGTCGTGGGAGCGCAGCTCCTCGTAGTTCGCTTCGGGCAGCAAAAGGCCGTTCTTGTGGCCGGGCCGCAGCAACACATGCTGTTCCAGGAACGGGCTGGCGATCAGATGGTGCACGTTGGCTTCCCTTCGTTCGGGAGGGATGGAGCCCTTTTGCCGCCCTGTCGGGGGCAGAGCGGCAAAGGGGAGAGGACCCCGGCGCGGGGCGGTGACCTGGCCGTGGGGGAACACGAGTCGGGCAGTTCACCCCCGCGCCGGGGGTGGAACCTGTCCGGCGACCCAGGCCGGAGGGGAGACATCCGGGCTGCCGGACAGGGGTCTATGCGGCGCGCTTCAGCTTTCGAAGCAACTCCTCCAGATCCACGAGCCGGAATGAGCTGAAGCGCCTGACCAATTGGGAGGCGAGGAACGTCGACAGGTTCGGGTGCCCGTACGGCAGTGGTTCGTCGGGCCGGCCTACGACCTGCACGCCTTGGTCGCCGTAGCCGTAGACGACACCGTGCACCCCGTACAGGGGCGCGCTCTGCACCAGGAACACCATGGGCCGGCGGTCGAGGTGCGGGCACAGCTCGGCGGCGGCGCGCACGTGCCGGGCGCACACCGGCGGCTGGTTCGTGAGCACCGGCACCCGGTGAGGATCCACCGCGGCTGGCCCGGCGAGGAAGACGTATCCGAGCGGGGTCCGTGCGGGTTCGGTGCAGACCTGGCAGCGCAGGGTCTGCATGGTGAGCCGCTGGCGGAAGGGGTGCATCAGCCGCCACTGGGGCCGGCCTGTCGGCATCTTGCTGTCGTCCACGGGGCCGAACGAGCACCGCCCCCACAGCACACCGCGCAGGTCCCGGTCGCGGGGATCCTCGTCTGTGTAGCGCAGCCGGTAGCGGCCCGGCCCGGGCGTGGCCAGCATCAGGTTGGCGGGGGCGGCTTCCTCTCCCTCGCGCTGGATGACAAAGGGGATCAGGGACGGCTCGGCGCGCACAATGTTCTCTCTCAGGAGCGTGATGGTGAGGGCGGGTGTCCGGGCGTGGGTCATGCCACCTCCCGCAGGCAGCGCGCGGCGACGAGCCGGTCGAGGAGCTCGCCGGCGATCCAGCCTAGTCGGCGCAGGTGCCCTATGGCCTGTCGGCGGTCACTGGGAACGTTCTCGGCGGACAGCGTGCGGGCCTGCTCGATGAGCTGCGCCGTGGCGGCGTCCCGCCGGTCTTCCTCGACGGCAACGGCGATGGTGACCAGCCGCGCGAGGTGGCCGCGGAGCCGTTCGGCGATGGCCTCGGTGTCCTCCGCGGGTGGGGGGACGTCGTCCAGCGCGGCCGCGGCGTCGTCCAGGACGGCCTCACCGTCGAACGGCTGCCACTCGCGGACCTTCTCCAGGATGGCGGCGAGATCGCCCTCGGAGAGCGGCGGCGTCCACTGCGACACGGAACGGGGAAAGTGCTGCGTGGTGGCTGTCACCGGCCGGCCCCGGGCAGAGGGAGAGCGCACCAGGCACATGCGCCATCCTCGCTGAAGCCCCAAGTGCCGCCCAGCTCCTTGACGAGGATGTCCACCAGGAACAGACCGCGTCCGCTCTCCGAGTTGCTTTCAGGGCTCCCCGGAGCCGGAACCGGCGAGGGCGTTTTGTCGTCGACTTCGAGGCGCAGTACGCCTGTCGTAGGCATCCAGCCCCGCACATCGAACGCAGTGCAGCGTCCGTGCTGCACCGCGTTCGTGCACAGCTCCGACATCACGATCAGGAGAGCGTCCGATTGGTCGCCGGGCAGCCGGCAGTGACAGCGGATCCACGCCCGGATGACGCGCCGTGCCACCTTCACACTCGACGGTTCCGACCGGACTGTCATCCCGAAAGAGGGGAGTGCAAGCCCTGCGGCTGCGGGTGGAAGGGCTGCTAACGCGCTGACGGGTTCAGCGACTCTGCGGAGCATAAGGAGGAACTCCCTGGTTCGCGATTGTGCACGCTTGGGCACTCTGAGCGAGTTGCTATGAGCGTGGCAATCAGCTCTGGACGGCTCTACCCCCAAAACGCCCTCGGGATCTGGCGCGAAGTTGACGCACTTCCTCGGCTCTTCCTCGGTTCATCCTCGGAACCGATAAGTAGCGTCTGCATGGGGCGACTTGCCAGGGAAAGCGTTCTACCGTCGGGCAGTGACGCGCTCGGCAGAAGGATGGGAGAGACCGTGTTGTTCTTCCGGCACGCCTGTGAAGCCCGCGGTATCCGCCACCCCGACGACTTCCTGGCGAAGTATCGGGAGGCTGCCGCACGGCTGAATCTCCGGAACGTGGACGAGCCAGCCCCGAAGACCATCGAGGGGTGGCTCTACGAGGGCCGGAAGCCGCAACGGGTCTTCCGGCCGGTCATCGTCGAGATGCTGGGGTACAGCATCGACACGTTATGGACGCAGACGCCCGACGGCGCCTCGCCCAAGTTTGCCCCGCTCGCGGGCGCGTCACCGACTGCACCCTGCACCGACTCCGGTGTGGGCCTGGACGACATGAAAAGGACGGGTGCGATGGCTGTGCGACGCGCAAAGGATTTCCTCCTGGGGGCCGACCGCGAGCGAGTCGGTGAGGACACGCTGGGCCTCCTCGACGACGAGGTGCAGCGGCTCGTCGCCGCGTACCCGCGCGAACCTCTCTCGATGATCTGGGACGACCTGCTGGAGACCCAGGAACAGGTCTTCCGCTTGCTGGAAGGCGGGAGGGTCCGGCCGTCGCAGCTGCGTGAACTGAACATCAAGGGCGCCCTGTTGTCGTTCATGGTGGCCAAGGGTTTCAACGACATGGAGGTCCCCCACCAGGCCCTGACCATGACCCGCGTCGCGGCCGCCTGCGCCAGGGACGCCGAACACGCCGGGCTGATCGCACTCACCGACGGCCTCAAGTCGCTCATCGCCTACTGGGCGGACAAGCCCACGGACGCCTACCACTACGCCAGCCAGGGCGCAGCGACGGCGGAGCACCTGCGCGGAACGGTCAGCCTGTGGCTTCTCGGCCTCCGGGCGCGCGCCGCTGCCGCGCTCGGAGACGAGGAGACGGTGCGCGCCGCCAACCAGCAGGCCGCCAGCCGGCGCGATCGTGTCGTCCCCGACGACCTGGACGCCCTCGGCGGGCTGTTCACCTACGCCCCGGAGAAGCAGCTCTACTACACAGTGGAAGCCGAAACCCTCCTCGGCCACGGCGATGCACAGCTCGCCGCGCAGGCAGAACAGGCCGTGCAGGGGTTCAGCGACCCGAGTGCCCCGAACTGGGCGTTCGGAGATCTCGCAGGGTCCCAGTGCGACCTGGCGCTTGTCCGGCTCTTCGGCGGGGACCTGGATGGCGCTGCCGCAGCCATCCGTCCGGTGCTCGACCTGCCCGCCTCGCACCGCAACAACGGCATCGTCACGTCGGCGCTGCGCGTCCGGCATGCGCTGATGAGCAGCCCCGCCCGAGGGGCCGCCGTCGCGCGGGATCTGCGCGCGGAGATCGAGGCTTTCCCGGCCAGCCGACCCGCTCTGCCCCACGGGTAGAGTCCGGGGCATGTACCCGGTAAAACGTTCCAGCGAACGCCTTGACCTGCGGGAACTCGCATCAAACGACGTGGACGCAGTGTTCGGCATCTACGGCAACGCCGAAGCAACAGAACATCTGAGTTTCGATCCACGCACCCGCGACCAGGTCGAGCAGATCGTGGCTCGATCCGTCACCGCGGCCACCGCAACGCCCCGTACCGAGTACGCCCTCGCGGTTGTCGAGCGCGAGACGGCCGAACTGATCGGGTTCGGCCGTCTGGCCATCGACCCCCACCAGCAGCGCGGAGCCACGATGGGTTTCGCGCTGCGCCCCGCTTCCTGGGGTATGGGGTACGGCCTGGAAACGGTGAAGCTGCTTCTCGACGTCGGGTTCGACGACTTGGGCCTTCACCGTGTCTGGGGCGCACGGTCGCCCCTCAACACGGCCTCTGCCCGGACCATGGAGGCCGCGGGCATGGTCGAAGAGGGAACGATCCGTGAGCACGTGCTGAAGGCGGGGAAGTGGCGTGACTCCGTGGTGCACGCCATTCTCGATCGGGAGTGGCACGCCGCCCGCTGAGCAACTGCGCAGCGGGCCATCCCTGCGTCAGATGGTGCCGCCGAAGCCGCCCAAGGGCGCCTTGGACAGCGGGTCGTCCTGTGGGTCGAGGCGGGGCCGGTCATAGACGGTGTTGGCCGTGTTCATCTCCGGTGACCAGCGGCCTCGCCGGTTGCGTTCCCGCAGGCGCATATCGACGGCGATCATGTCGGTGTTGGCGCCGGCCCGCAGACTGTGCGCCCGCATCTTCTTCCCCCTTGATGTAGGGGATCCCGGCCTGGCGGCGAAAAGCTCCACGCGCTCGTTGACCGCGCCGCCCTTCATGCGTCCCCTCGCCGGGTGGCGTACGCCCGGGAGGCGAGTTGATCCGTGAGTGTCAGGACCCGGAACACCGGCTGAGTCAGGCCGCCGGCGCCGCTTCGCAGTAGGGGCCATCCCTGCGGGTGCGGGGAGCAGGACCGCCTGTTCGTGTTCGCCACCGGGTCCGAGGGGCCATCCCCGCGGGTGCGGGGAGCAGCCGACGACGAGGCGGATTGGGTCTTCGACCACGGGGCCATCCCCGCGGGTGCGGGGAGCAGCCCGGCAAACCCCGGCAATGGGGGGTCCAGTGGGGGCCATCCCCGCGGGTGCGGGGAGCAGCCGCGTCAGTGCGGCCTCTGCGTCGGCCCGAAGGGGCCATCCCCGCGGGTGCGGGGAGCAGTCCTCATCGAGACCCGCGGCGAAGGCGGCTTCGGGGCCATCCCCGCGGGTGCGGGGAGCAGATCACCGCCGGGTCCCAGCCGTCGGCCTCCGGGGGGCCATCCCCGCGGGTGCGGGGAGCAGCGGTAGGTGGCGACCGCCCGGCGCACGCCGGGGGGGCCATCCCCGCGGGTGCGGGGACGACCCTCGGCGCGCGATGTGGTCCGGGTCGTCGCTCGAGCAACCCCCGCGGGTGCGGGGACGACGGATCTCGGGTCATGGTCATCACGAAGCGCCCCGAGCAACCCCCGCGGGTGCGGGGACGACTCCGTCCCCTCGATACTGAGCGGAGCGGTGAGGGAGCAACCCCCGCGGGTGCGGGGACGACCGTCTCGGACAGATGCGACACGCGCGGCTACCGGAGCAACCCCCGCGGGTGCGGGGACGACCGGCGCTTCCCCGGAGAGGACACCGTGCCCTCCGAGCAACCCCCGCGGGTGCGGGGACGACCACGGGGACGCGCTGAGGGGCGCTGAGGAAGGCGAGCAACCCCCGCGGGTGCGGGGACGACCCGATGACTGGGAGGTGAATCCGTACCGCTGCCGAGCAACCCCCGCGGGTGCGGGGACGACGAAGGGCTCTCCAGGGTGACCGAGGACAAGGGCGAGCAACCCCCGCGGGTGCGGGGACGACGACCACCCAGCGCGGTCCGGCGGGCGTCTGATGGAGCAACCCCCGCGGGTGCGGGGACGACGATCACGCGCCCGTCTGTCCCGCGCGTGCCGTAGAGCAACCCCCGCGGGTGCGGGGACGACGCGACCGAGTCCGTCACCCTCGACACGTCGACGGAGCAACCCCCGCGGATGCGGGGACGACTCACAGCAGCACTCGCGGAGGCTGCACCGGCCCGAGCAACCCCCGCGGGTGCGGGGACGACAGCGCGTGCGTCGGCGCGAACACCAAGCCGCCGGAGCAACCCCCGCGGGTGCGGGGACGACGCGACCGGACGCGCGACCGGTCGGCTAGCGTCGGAGCAACCCCCGCGGGTGCGGGGACGACGAAGCGGACCAGCATCGGCCACGCTCTGGATGCGAGCAACCCCCGCGGGTGCGGGGACGACGTGTGGCGGCTGAAAGTCACTACCTGGGTGTAGGAGCAACCCCCGCGGGTGCGGGGACGACAGACCCAGGCACCCGCCACCGCCCCGGCCCGCTGAGCAACCCCCGCGGGTGCGGGGACGACTGCCTGCGGCGAGGAGAGTACACCGGAGGCCGGGAGCAACCCCCGCGGATGCGGGGACGACCGCCAGTCGGGCCCTGGCCGTACGGGATGCGGAGAGCAACCCCCGCGGGTGCGGGGACGACCTCACCGGGTGGGGCCTGGTCTCCGGGGTCGACGAGCAACCCCCGCGGGTGCGGGGACGACGCAGTCCGGGGAGCGCGGCCAGGCTGGCGACAAGAGCAACCCCCGCGGGTGCGGGGACGACCTATGGCGCGGCGGGTGGTGCGGCGGGTGAGGGGAGCAACCCCCGCGGGTGCGGGGACGACCATTCCCCCGGCTCCGGCTGCGCAGGGTGTCACGAGCAACCCCCGCGGGTGCGGGGACGACCGCGCGCCGGGCACGGGTCAACTACCGGCCCTGGAGCAACCCCCGCGGGTGCGGGGACGACGGACCGGATGCTGTTCGTGCGGCGGTATGTGCGGAGCAACCCCCGCGGGTGCGGGGACGACTCCACGCCGGGGTCTCCGTCGAGCTGCTCGAGCGAGCAACCCCCGCGGGTGCGGGGACGACGCGGCCGGGAGACGGCCTGCTCCCCCCTCTGGGGAGCAACCCCCGCGGGTGCGGGGACGACGCCTTAGAGTTCCTAACAAAGGCGTTGGACGTGGCGGTGGGTGATGAGGCAGGTGGCGAGGCCGAGGAAGGCTTCATGGATGTCGTCGCGTCGTTCC
>NZ_JBVITR010000094.1:8831-11397 GCF_055574875.1 Streptomyces sp. NPDC034670 | reverse complement strand
GTACTTCCAGGACGGCGGCCGCCGCGCCGGCCAGCTGGAGGAGATCCGCTTCACCGACATCGAGCACCTGGAGTTCGACCTGTAGCGCGCCGCACACCACGCGCGCCCCGGACCGTATCGGTCCAGGGCGCGCTCGCCTGTCCACCGGCAGAGGCAGCCGGCAGTGTCACAGGTCAATCCAGGGACGGGGCGTGCCGCCGGTCAGGGGCGTCCACACGGCCTGGGCGGGGCCGTGCTGTTCGAGGTCCTCGAGCACGGCGGCTCCCAGCGCGACCTCGCCGGCGAACGCGGCAACGAGCGGGTGCTGGGCGGCCATCGCCTGCAGGTCGCTGATCCGGCCCTCCAGCCGGCTGCGGGAGGCGCCGGTGAGGACGAACAGCACACGGGGGAAGACCGGATACCAGCGCATCCAGCCGGGCTCCGCGGCGACGCGGCGGCGCCGGCCGACCGGCTGGGCCTCGTGCTGATGCAGCCGCGCGTACTCGATCAGCTTCACCGCCAGCCGCTCACCGCTCATGGTGGCGCGGTCGACCTCCACGAACGCGCGCAGCTTGCGCCGCTGCTCGCCCCTGACGACGGTGTAGTGCAGGACGGCGTCGGCCACCACCCGTTCCCCTTCGCCGATGGAGTGCGACACCTCCGGCGTCCAGTCCCAGGGGCCGTGCTCGTGCCCGAGCCGGCGGGCATCGGATGCGAAGGCCAGATGGGCGCGCACCACGGTCAGGGTGTGCGCTGTCTTCAGCGACGCCGCCGTCGTGGAGGTGATCGGGTAGGGTGGCCGCCCCCGCAGGACCGGCAGGTCCCTCGTCAGGCGCGCACCGTCTGGCGTGAGGTACCAGGCGTGGGTGGGAGAGCGGTCCGGGCCGGGCAGCACCGTGTAGTCGACGAAGCCGTCGCAGCGCAGCTTGTTCAGGGCGCGGGAGATCAGTTGCCGTGTGCCGTCCGGGCGCAGCATCCGGCGCAGCTGGCCGGTGGTGGCGATGCGGTGCTGGGCGAGCGCGGTCATGATTTGATCACTCAAAGCCTCGACCGGGCTGGGAGACAGAGGGGAAACGCGTGTCCTCGAAGCGGAGCGGGGCATGGGAACTTCCTTTCGGCGCGCGTGCGGCCTGAGCCGAGCGCGGGCCGTTCGACCGACGGCATCAGTTGCCGACGAGGAAACCCAACAGCCCCGACCGGACCACCGACCACGAAGGCCCGACCATGGTCACGAATGGAAAACAGCCCGGTGGTCGGCCCTGCGCCCCCGACCACGGACTCCTCGGGCTGCGCAGACTGAAGGATCCGATCAATGGCCGGCCGACGGCACGGGGCATTGCCCGGTCAGACAAGGTGAGTTCGAAGTCCTTGGAAAACGGACGATGGCCGGTCCGCGGCAGCGTCTGCTGCTGCGGGGCGTAGTGGCGAGCTACGCCATGCCGGCCATCGTTGCGGTATCCGGCCCGCACGGGGATCAACAACCCATAGCCGGAGACCGCGTCTGTGAGGGGCGGTGAGCGAGTTGCTTCCCTGCCCGTTGTGTTACCTGGCCTTGCGCTGGGCGGCCTGCTCGAGGACGCGCCGGCGCGTCCACCGACGGTATCCGCCCTTCTCGCTGTATGCGTCCACGGTGTTCAACAATGGCAGGTTGCCCTGGGCGAGGCTGCTGCTGAATGTGTTGATGCTTTTGAACCCGAGCAGGACGGCGGCCTGAGAGGCCCCCAGAAGTTCGTCCGGATCACCATCGACGGGCACCTCCGGGGGAAGCACGGCGGAGCGCTTGGCGCCGCTGCGCTTGCCGCTGCCGGGCCGGGTCGTCATCCAGTCCAAAAGCGTCTGTACCCGCCACAGCTGCCGGCGGTAGGGCCGCTCAGGTGTGCCGAGTTCCTCGACGACGTCAGGCTCGGGAAAGTAGCCGGGGTGCTCCCGACTGTAGGTGGTGACCTGCTTGGAGCTCTTGTAGCCCAGAAATCGTGATGCCTGGGCGGCGTTGAGCAGCTCGTTCGGGTCGCGGGTGGGCGGCTTGTGATCCTGGAAGCGGGACAGCTTGCGCTGGGCGAACCACTTGTCCACCTCGTCCTTGTCCCATAGCCGGGCCCGGCCGCGGCCACGCTGCCCGACGGCCTCGGGAAAGCCGTTGGTCTCCCGCTCGGCGTACAGGCGGCTGACGCTCTGCGCGCTCAGTCCGTGTTCCGCACGGATCCCTGCAGCGTCGATGAGACGTGGCGCGGATTGGGCAGCCATGGCCTGAACATCCCGTCGCGTAGCGAGGAGCCGGCCCGCCCGACTCACGTCGCTCATAATGACGTAAGTTGCATGGTGAAGTCCAATCGATCGACACATTTCAGGTCAGCCGGCCCGGGCCTGCCTCGGGCATCAGCCTGTCTGCCCGGTGGTGGCGTTTTCAGTTGTCAGCGACTGGGACATCGCACGGCGAAGGCCGTGGACCATGGCCTGGTCGTCTTCTCGAAACGGTCAAAATTTCGATGCCGAGACGTCGACCCCAGACGGCGTGGGGGGGGGGGGGGGGGGGGGGGGGGCGGGCGGGCCCAAGCAAAGGGCCAAAAGAAAAACACCCACCCCTCTT
>NZ_JBVITR010000094.1:0-8821 GCF_055574875.1 Streptomyces sp. NPDC034670 | reverse complement strand
TGCTCCCGCTGTCACCCCACCCGCCAGACCCCCCCCGCGCCCCTTCCCCCCCCCCCCCCCCCCCCCCCCCCCCCCCCCCCCACGCCGGATGCCAAAGGACCGCATGCCCACCGTTTGCCTCGGGTCGAGGTCGTGGACGAGACGTCACTCCTCGGGGAGAAGGCTGATCCCTCGGCGGGCGGCGTCTTCCACCATGGCGGAGTAGGCGAGTGCTGCGGGGGTCATGTCCCACTCGGCCAGGGCGAGGAGCAGCACCATCTCCGCACGGTCCCGTGTGGCGTCGTAGGGGACTTCGGCCGCATCGGCTGCGGCCGCGAGGTCGGCGGTGGACAGCCCCTGCAGGCGGGCCGCGGTCGCCTGGTGCGTCTCCTGCAGGCCCTGGTGGTAGAGGACGTTGCCTTCGCGCAGCAGGTCCAGGAGGTCCTCGCCCTCGACCGCCGGTGCGGCCGCGGACAGTTCCAAAAGGCGCTGGGTGCTCGTCGTCATCATGGTCAGTATGCATCTCTAAAAGGGCTGGGAAGGAAGGTCGGGGGCGGTGGGGCCTGCATCGCAGCCGCCGCAGGCCGGGCCGGAGGCCGGCCGGGCGGCGAGGTGGACGGCTTTGCGTGGTGGCTGTTGCAGGGGGTGCGGATCTGCCTCTCCAGCAGGTCCATGTCGGGACCGTCGTCCGGCAGGACGATGCCGGGGTCGGGGGGCGATGGGCAGGCGGCTTTGTTCGATCAGGTCGGTGATGCGCCAGTCGGGACGGAAGCTGTCGCCGCGGGCGTGCTTGATCTCGGCGTACAGCGCGGCGAGCCGGGGCCGGCGGGCGATGGCCAGCAGCAGATCGCGCTTGGAGGCAAACACGCACAGCGAACAGGAACACCGACTGGTCCCGCGCCAGTCGTCCGCGCCCGGGTAGGAGTCGTAGGTCCAGTGGTGCGCCACGGGGGCGTCCCGGTGCCATTCGAGGACCGCGGCGGTGGGCCAGTCCTTGACCGGCAGCCATTCGTCGACGATCCGTGCGCTGTTGGTCAGGACGTTGCGGGAGGCGGGGTGGTGGGCGCGGTCGCGGCTCTCGTCGGCCCGCAGCCCCATGACCTTCAGGATCCGCACGGGTCGGCCGAGCTCGCGGCGCAGCCGGCGCACCAGGGGAGTCCAGGCGGTGGAGATGAGCGACTCCTTGGCGTACTTGCGGCAGTAGGGGCTGCCCATGCGGGGGAAGCGGCCGTAGGCGGCGATCTCGGTGAGCAGGAACGCGGGCTGTGTGACTTCCACATGGCGGTCGGGCGGGATGCCGCAGGCCGCGCTCTGGGCGGCGGCGAACTCGGACAGCGACGCATAGCGTGTGCCGTCGACGTGCACGGCCGGCCACTCCAGCGGCCCGAGCGTGGCGTGGTAGCTGATCACCCGGTCGGTGACCCCGGCCGCCGCGGCGTCCCGCATGAACGACCACAGCATGACGCTGCTGTCCTTGCCGCCGGACAGCTGCGGGGCGAGCAGGTCGTAGGCGGCCAGGTCCGGGGCGTCGGACGGGCAGACGGTGGGGCGTGCGGGCATGACTGCTCCAAGGAAGGCAGGGGAATGGGCGGACGGCCGTCACAGGGCGGCCGGTTCGGGATCGGAACGGCGCGGATAGGGCGGTCGCGCATCGATCCCGATCTTGATACGGGCACGTTGTCGCCGGTTTTGGCCCAGGGGGAAGATGAAACGGTGGGCGCCGCGTATGGCGGACGGTACGGGCACCGATCGCTGTCGGGGCCTCCCGTAGCCACACCGCGGGATCGCAGCCGGCCCGCGGCACGGGAGCACCCAGCGCGATCAGCCGGGCCTCGACGTACTGGTGGCCCTGCTCCTGGCGGCGGACCTTCTGCGCGGCTCGGTCGGAAGCGCACGGGTTAGCAGATTCTGAGAAGCGCTCGCGCGGGAACCCGCACCTGTCGACGTCTATAGGTACCGACGCCGTTCGGGTTGCACTGTGCTGGGCCTTCTTCCCCGGCACGGTGTGCACGGTAGGTGGTGGACGTTCGGCTGCATCGTGATGTCCGGTTTCCGCCAGCACGATCGGTGGCTGCTTTGAAGACTCGGTATATGATCTTCACGACCCCCCTGACGCCGGCGATAAGCGCGGACACCTTCACCGCGCTCCTGATCTTCTTGTTCCCGCTTGCGTACAGTCCGGGCCCGGGAAACGCGTTCTTCGCGGCGATCGGTGCGTCGAAGGGGCTGCGCGCCGCCGTGCCGGCCCTTGCCGGGTACCACATCGCGACCTTCGGTGTGACCGCGGCGATCGGGATCGGGATGGGGGTCACCATCCTGGAGCATCCCTTGTTCGCGAAGGTGCTCAGCGCGGTCGGGAGCCTCTACGTGTTGTGGTTGGCGGTGACGTTCGTTCGTGCCGCTCGGGCCAAGGGAGGAACCACGGCGGATGCCGCATCGGCTGGGGAGCAGCGGGTCGGGTTCCGGGCCGGCGCGATCGTCCTGCTACTGAACCCCAAGGCGTACTACATCATCGCGGTGTTGTTCACGCAGTTTCTCAGGCCGCCCGCCAACGATGACGCCGCCACGGTGCTGGTGATCACGGTCGTGTTCACGCTGAACAACCTCGTCGCCTTCATCGTCTGGGCACTCGGCGGCCGGGCGCTCACCGCCCTGTTCCGCAGTGAGCGGTCGAAGCGATGGATCGACTGCTTGTTCGCCGCCACCTTGATCGGAGTTGCGGTCTGGATGGCGGTACCGCTGTTCACCTGATCAGAAGCCACACATGACTCAGCGCAACGCGCCCCTGATCCTGGCCGGCCGTGAACGGTTGGCACGCTTGCCGTCATCGATGGATGGTCCGTGCGGCGCGCCGCTACCGTCACGGCCTTCCGCTGGTGGATTGCAGCTCCCGGCCACACTCGCCGCCGACGCGGACGCCGAGAAGCGTCGAACGGCGCATCGTGTCGCTGTGACTCAACGGAACCAGCTCCGGCAGTGCTTTGGTGAGCACGGCTGGGCTGGCCGGTACGCCGAACACCGTCACGCCGCTCAGCCGCGGCTTGTCGGCCGAGACGTCGTACAGGCCGAACCTGTGGACGGCTGCCGGATAGGAAGCGGAGTAGTGATGCTCGCGGACGAATGCTTCGGCGTCCTTCTCGCTGATCCGCTCCATTTCGTAGCGGCGTGCATCGAAGCCCTCCCTCACCGACATGCCGCCAGGAGTGCTGGCGCTGACGCCAGGGTGACGAGATCGGCACCTTCGGAAGGTCTTCGAACGGCAGCGTCTGCTGAACCGGGACCATCACCGGCCCCTCCCACCCACGGGCTCTTTCGGCAGCGCCCCGTCGGTGCGGGGGCAGAGCTGACCGGCGGTTGCGGATGCGGTCGTCGATGCGCCGATCAGGCGCGGCAAGGTCGTCATGCGTCGTCTCCAGACAGGGGGGAACCGGGCGACCGGGCGCGGACAGAGACCAGCGCGGTCTCTTCCGGCTGGGGTGATGAGAGGGATCAGGTGAGGGGGGAGCCGGGTGGCGGAGCCGGAGAGCAGGCGTGCCATTCCTGCTCGAAGGTGTCTTCCTGCTTGTTGATCATGCGGGCGGGGGCGGTGACGAACAGCTCTTCCGTCATCGGCCAGGCCGCGCGGCGGGGGCGGAGCCAGGCGCGGGCGCGTCCGTAGAGCGGGTCGTGCTCGACGTCGATGCCGTGCCGCTCGGACACGGAGATCAGCCGCTGGGCGAGCTGCTGCGGGCGGCCGATGTCGACGCGTTCGGTGGAGCGCATCACCGGGCGGCGCTTGCCGGACTCGGACAGCAGGAACAGGCGGCGCACGTGGTAGAGCGCCCAGGGCACATCGAGCTCGCGCTCGAACGCCTCCAGGCACACGCGGTCCCTGGGCCGGGAGCGGTCGAGGAGCTCCAGCAGGCTGCGTCTGCCGTACAGCCTGGCGTTGGGGTTCAGGCTCATCGCCGTGTACTCCAGGCGCAGCACCTCACCGGCGATGTCCGGGTGCGAGCGCATGCGCTCCAGGTGGGCCGGCAGCGCACCCATGGAGACGGGGAAGCAGCAGAAGGTGCAGTACGACTTCGGCCAGTGCACACCGAAGCGCTCCAGGAGATAGTCCTCGCACTGCCGGCGGTGCCAGCCCCAGTCGATAAGCGGATAGACCCTGGTGTGCCCGGGGATCTTGGAGGTGGCCGTGTCGCCGAAGCGGCGCCCGGGCTCGTCGGCGTTGAAGCCCATGATCTGCCGGAACGGGCGCCCGCCCATCTCCTGCGTGAGCCACCGGTCGCCGACCTCGCCCTTGGCGCGCAGGCTGCATGTGCGGGTGCCGGCCTGCTGGGGGACGGTGCCGACGGACTCCAGCTCGTCCCACAGCGTCCACGGCCCGTGGGCGAAGAGCCGCTCGGGGCGGCGGGAGTCGTCCAGGACCGTGATGTCGGCCGCCTTCGGCTGCCCGGAGCGGGACAGCTGCACGAACCGCACCCCGTGTTCGCGCAGCAGCGGCAGCATGAACTCCTCCACCAGCATCCGGGTCTCGGGCCACTCGCTGCCGGTGGCCATGTACAGCGCGGCGGTGCGCTCCAGGTCGATGCCGTGTGCGGGCGGGTCGGTGAGGATGTGCGCGAGGTAGGCGGTGGAGTCGGCGCCCAGGCCCCAGTTGATGACGGTGTCCACCTCGTCGGGGGTGCTCAGGCCGGGCAGCGACGGCGTGTGGATGGTTGCGGGCATGGCGGTTGCTCACTCCTTCGCGTCCTGCTCGGGCAAGCGGTGACGGGGATGATGAGGACCAGGTCGTGGGCGGGCCACGGGTCGCAAGCCTGCCAGGGGCGGCCGAGGGAAGTGGTGGGGCGCCGGCAGGCGAACCAGCGCCCCACGAGGTGGTGCGGGTGAAGGGGGAGAGCGCTACCGGCGGGTGAGCCGGTGCCGCACCGAGTGGCGCGGTGAAGGGGAGAACGGGAGGGCGGTACCGGCAGGCGAACCAGTACTGCACCCGGTGGCGAAGTGAAGGGCGGAAGGGGCGGGGTCAGGGGCCGACGTCGGCCGGGGTGCGGGCGGCGGGGCGGTGCCATCCGGAGGCCCGCCGCTGCTCCCACCAGGCGGGCGGGCCGCCCGCCTGACCGGCGGTTGGGCCACCGGTCCCCGCCCCGGCGACCTGGGCTGCTGCGGGGGCAGCGATCGAAGCGACCGGGACGGTGGGGGAGACGGGAGCGGCGGCGGCCGGGCTGGGCAGGCTGGTCTCGGTGTAGGCGATGCGCTGGCGCAGGCTGATGCCGAGGTCGTCCACGCTCAGGTAGACGGCGTCGTCCCGGATCTCGGTGATGCGGCCCGTGACCAGGACGCTGACCCCGTCGGTGAGGGACTCGGTGGCGTTGCGGGCCAAGTCCCGCCAGGCGGTGCACACGTAGCGGATCGGGGTCCCATCGCGCCACTGCCGCGCGGCTGCGTCCCACTGGGTGGGGGTCTGGGTGAGGCGGAACCGGCAGACGGCGAGGCCCGATTCGGTGAAGCGGACTTCCACATTGCCGGTGACGGTGCCGGACACGTGTGTGACGGACGGGGCCATACGAACACCTCCTTATTCTCATAATAGCTACTTACTTGGATGGGTCAATTCCCCTTTCGCTGCGCTTCGGCGGCATGGAGGGCGGTGCGGTCGGTGAGCCGCCGAAGGCGGGCCTTCCACGCGGGGACGCGGGCCGGGGCCGGCCGCGCCCCGAGAGTGCTGAACACGGTGGCGTCCTCGATCTCCACCTGGAGCGGGATCGTGCCGTCGGCCCGGGCCAGCTGTTCGTGGGCGGTGTCCAGGTGCACCGAGACCCGGACGGCCCGCAGGTCGGGGTCCAGGTAGGCGAAGACGAGAATCCCGGCCAGTTCGATGCAGGGCAGGCCTTCGTCGTCGGGGCCGGTCATCGGGTGGAAGACGGCCGCGCTGTTGGCCTGGGCGCAGGCCGTGTCGTCTTCTAGGGTCAGGCTGCGGGGCGTGTGCGCGCAGCGGGCGATGTCCTCGGCATACAGCGTGTAGTCCTCGTCGCCGCGGTGCTCCTTGGGGCCGTAGTAGAGGTCTATGGCCGTCTGGTCGTCGGCGGGAGGGCGGTGGGGGACGCCGTCGGTGCCCGCCACGTTGTCCCACGAACTGCGCGCGTGCTGGGCCAGCTCGGCCAGGGCGGAGGCCTCGTCGGACCAGAGCGTCACCTCGTCGCTGTGCCGGTCCCAGCGGCGCAGCACCCAGGCCCGGCCGGTCATCTGTCGGGTGAGGGCTTTTGAGGTGGCGAAGGTGAAGCGGCTCAGCCAGTCGCCGAGGATGTCGACGGTGTCCGCGCCCGGCCATTCGCCGGTGCGGGCCTGGAGTGCGTCCATCGTTGCGGCCAGGTCGATGATGGCCTCGCCTTCGGGCGTGGCCGGGTTGGGTGTGATCAGCACGGAGGGCTCCTTACGTGCGGTACGGGGGAAGGGCGGAAGTCAGGACTCGCCCAGGAGGGGGCGCAGCAGGTCCATCAGGCGCTGCTGGTCGGGGGTGAGGGTGGCGGTGCGCAGCAGGCGCCGGCGCAGGACGGGCACGTCGACGCTGATGCCGATGGGTGTGCTGGGCCGTCCGGGCGTGAAGAGCAGGCGGTAGGTGCGGGTGTGGATCATCCATGCCTCGTAGCGGTCGGCGGGGCGGCCGCTGCGGGCGGCGTGGCCTTCGTCGGGCGAGCGGGACGGGCACGGGCAGGACGGGTCAGTGCAGGGCCGTCCGGCGGGATGGGTGGCCAGGACGGGGCGGTGGCGGTAGTGGGTGGCGGTGCCGTTGAGCAGGGGGCAGTGCGCGGCGGCATACGGCAGGCACTCGGAGTGCAGCGCCGGTTCGGGGGAGTGCCCGCGGGCGGCGTCGGCCGGGCGGACGATCAGGTAGCACCGCTCGTCCAGAAACTGGCCGCAGATCTGGCACAGGCGCCGCAGGAAGGCGGTGCGGGCCCGGTCGGCGTCCAGGCTGCCGAAGGCGGCGTGGCCGCCGTGGATCAAGGACACCCACGGCACCACCAGACCGCCCGACAGCGGCCGGCGCGCACAGCGCTGGGGGATCGAATGCATCGGTTGTCTCCTTCGGGTCGCGGGGCGGGGCAGCTGGGGTCAGGTGCCGGGCTGTGGGGGAGGGCCGGTCAGGAGTTCCTCCCAGTGGGCGTAGTGGCAGTCGGTTGCCGCGTGCAGGCGCAGGTGCAGCCAGGACAGGTCCTGTCCGGTGCGCAGGACGGCTTCGGCGCCGATGGCCGCGGCCCGCGGGTGGACGGTGTCGTCGTCGGGGTCGGCGAGCGTGAGGATCAGGCCGGGGCGGTGGGGCATGTGGCGCAGCGTGAAGGCGGTGTAGCTGCGGTCGTCCAGGATCACGAGCGGGGCGAGCCGGTACTCCGCGGCGCTGAACAGCGGAGAGGGCAGGTGCCGCAGGGGAACCGGGCAGGGAAGCAGGCCGATCGGGTCGTCGTCGGGGCTGTCGCTGATGACCAGCACCGGCGTGCGCGCTCGCTCCTCGGGCGCTGGCGCTGAGTTGGGCATGGCGGGGACGCCTCGCTTTCGTCATCGGGGAATGGGGGTGCGGAGCGGGCGGGGGCGGGACAACCGGGGTGGGCGGTCCCGCCCCCGCGCCGGTCGGGTCAGCCGAGCGGGTAGAGCACCAGGGCCGGGACGGCGCTGTCGGGGATGCCGTCGGCGTAGAGCTCGCGCAGTTCCTTGTCCTGCTCCAGCTCCTCGGGCAGCGGGTAGACCTCGCCGACCTCGTCGCTGTAGGTCGGCGCGTAGCGGGCGTTGCTGTAGGTGGCGAACGGTGAGTAGCCGTTGCCCTCGGTGTCGCGGGAGAGCACCACCAGGGTGGTGCCGGGCAGCGCGCGCCAGTCGTGCCGGACGAGCTGGTGCAGGACGGCCAGGGTCAGGGGGCGGTCGCGCTCGTCGTCGTCCGGGGCGGGCGGTGCCGTCTGCTGGTTGTCGCTCATGAGGACCTCTCAGAGAGGGGAACAGGGGAGGGGCGCCGGGGCGGTGCTTGTGCGCCGCCGCCCTGGGGCGGCCGGTGGTGGGGGTGGTCAGTGGCCCGGTGTCGCCGGGGCCGGCGCGGCGGGTTCGGCTGTCTGGCCGGGCCATTGCCAGCTGCCGTGGTGGAGGTCGGTCCAGCGGCAGGAACCGTCGGGGTTCCACTTCACGCGCGCGGGCCCCCAGCCACCGATCGGGTGGGTGCGGCGGATCGCCGCCGGGCGGCCGGGGAGGTGGTCACGGCGCAGGTTGCTGCCGTCCAGTTGCGGTGCCTGGCCGTGCAGGTCCAGGGCCTGGAGGACGTCGGCCAGCAGTGCCCACAGCTGGTCGGGGTCCTGGGGCAGGTTGCGGATGCGCTGGTCGGAGGCGGTGATCCGGCGGGCCGCCTCGTCGCCACGGCGGTACCAGGTGCCGCTGCCCGGCACGGGCCGCACGGCCGTGCTCAGCTCCTTCACGTCCGGCGGGGCCGGCTCATCGGGGCGGGTGAGGATGCGGAACGTCTCACCCATGCCCAGGTAGTAGGCCGCTTCGTGTGCCGGTTCCAGCGGGCCGGTGTCCGCACCGGGGTTCGGCGGCTCGGGCAGGGGCGCGCCGCTCATGTCGCGTGCGTAGGTACGGGCGGCTGCAACGGTGCCGGGAGAGATGACCATGGTCGCCTCTGATTTCTCGAACGGTCTGTCGGAGGGGATGTGGCCGCGCTGTGGCGGCTGTCGGGACCGCCGGGCAGGACGGAGCGGTGAGGGCTCTGCCCTGCCCGGCGGTCCAGGGGCGGATGCTCCTATGGATGTCAAGCGGCTTCGGCGAGGTCGCTTCGGGCGGTGTTGCGGCCAGGGTGCGTCATGCGGAGTGACCTCACGAGGAC
>NZ_JBVITR010000093.1:0-12332 GCF_055574875.1 Streptomyces sp. NPDC034670 | reverse complement strand
GCGTCCTCGTGAGGTCACTCCGCATGACGCACCCTGGCCGCAACACCGCCCGAAGCGACCTCGCCGAAGCCGCTTGACATCCATAGGAGCATCCCGCGGACCCGGGGCCCTCCCACGGCCGCCGGCCCCGGCCCGGCGGCCCACCGCCGGCGCCGGCCCGCTCGTGGAACGCGACGCACCCGTCGCCGTCCCGGCCGGAGCCGCACCCGGCGTACGCGTGGACGCCGGGCCGGCCGCTCGGGCGGCGACGGCTCACGCGCCGCTGGCCCGCAGCATGTCCTCGCGCTCGACGATCTTCACGCGCTCGCGGCCCTGCGGCTCGCCCAGCGCCTTCTCCGCGGCGTCCAGGCGGTACCAGCCGTCCCAGGTGGTGAAGCGGATGCCGCGCTCGGCGAGGAACGCGTCCACCGCCTCCGGACCGGGGGAGGAGGGCGTGAGCAGCCGCCCGTTCGCGTAGTCGTCCAGCAGGTTCGCCACCGTCTCGTTGGCGTCGCCCTTGGTGTGGCCGATCAGGCCCACGGGGCCGCGCCGGATCCAGCCGGTGACGTAGGTGGACCGCAGGTGCTCGCCGGTCTCCTGCAGGACGCGCCCGCCCCGGTCCGGGACCGTGCCGGACTCGAGGTCCCAGGGCAGCTTGGGCAGCTTGTCGGAGAGGTAGCCCACCGCGCGGTAGACCGCGCTGACGTCCCAGTCCTTGAAGGTGCCGGTGCCCTTGACGTTGCCGGTGCCGTCGAGCGCGGTGCGCTCGGTGCGCAGGCCGACCACCTTGCCGTCCTCGCCGAGGATCTCCACCGGCGACTCGAAGAAGTGCAGGAACAGCTTGTGCGGGCGGTCGCCGGTGTCGCGGATCGCCCAGTTCTCCAGGGTCTTGGCCACCATGTCGGCCTGCTTGTTGCCGCGCCGGGTGGCGATCGACCCCTCGTCGTAGTCGATGTCCTCGGGGTCGACGATCACCTCGATGCTGGGGGAGTGGTCCAGCTCCCTCAGCTCCATCGGGCTGAACTTGGCCTGCGCCGGGCCGCGGCGGCCGAACACGTGGATCTCCACGGCCCTGTTGGCCTTCAGGCCCTCGTACACGTTCGGCGGGATCTCCGTCGGCAGCAGCTCGTCCGCCGTCTTGGCGAGGATCCGGGCGACGTCGAGGGCCACGTTGCCGACGCCGAGCACGGCGACCTTCTCCGCCTCGAGCGGCCAGGTGCGCGGCACGTCGGGGTGGCCGTCGTACCAGGAGACGAAGTCCGCGGCGCCGTAGGAGCCGTCGAGGTCGATGCCCGGGACGGGCAGCGCGCGGTCGGCCATGGCGCCGGTGGCGAAGATCACGCCGTCGTAGAACGCGCGCAGGTCGTCGAGGTGGAGGTCGGTGCCGTAGTCCACGTTGCCGAACAGGCGGATCTGCGGCTTGTCGAGCACCTGGTGGAGGGCCGTGATGATGCCCTTGATCCGCGGGTGGTCGGGGGCGACGCCGTACCGGATCAGTCCGAACGGCGCCGGCATGCGCTCGAAGATGTCGATGGACACGCCGGGTTCGGCGGCCACGTCGGACTTGAGCAGGGCGTCGGCGGCGTAGATCCCGGCGGGGCCGGATCCGACGATGGCTACCCGCAGGGGGCGGGACATGGTCAGGTTCCCTTCGAGCGAGGACAGGCGACTCACCCGAGAGCCTAAGCTGAGGCATGCCTTACCTGGTACGCGGGTCCGGTCTATGGGGGCATAAGTCGACCTTATGACTTCTCCCGGGACCCCTTATGGATCCGGGATCGGCTGTTCCGTCCAGATGACCTTGCCGGCCGGCAGGTAGCGGGTGCCCCAGCGCTCGGCGAGCTGGGAGACCAGGAACAGGCCCCGTCCGCCCTCGTCCGTCATGGTCGCGTACCGCAGGTGCGGCGAGGTGCTGCTGCTGTCGTAGACCTCGCAGATCAGGTTGCGGTCGTGGAGCATGCGCACCTGGATGGGGGCCTCGCCGTACCGGAGGGCGTTGGTGACCAGCTCGCTCAGGATCAGCTCCGTGGTGAACGCCAGCTCGTCCAGCCCCCACTCGGCCAGCTTCCGGGCGACCGCGGCGCGCACCTCGGCGACCGCCGCCGGATCGGACGGCACCGGCCACTCGGCGATCCGGTCGGCGGGCAGGGTCCGCGTCCGCGCCACGATCAGGGCGATGTCGTCGCCGCCCCGGCCCGGACGCCGGGACTCCAGCACCGTCCGGCAGGTCTCCTCGGGGGAGTCCCCGGACCGGGACAGGGCCTCGCGCAGCATGTCCAGGCCCTCGTCGATGTCGTGCTCCCGGTCCTCGACGAGCCCGTCGGTGTAGAGGACGAGGCGGCTGCCCTCCGGCAGTTCCAGTTCGGCGGTCTCGAAGGGCAGGCCGCCGAGTCCCAGCGGGGGCCCGGCGGGCACGTCCGGGAACTCCACGCCGCCGTCCGGACGGGCCAGGGCCGGCGGGGGGTGGCCCGCGCGGGCGACGGTGCAGTGCCGCGAGACCGGGTCGTAGACGGCGTACAGGCAGGTCGCCCCGGTCACCGGGGCGCTGTCCTCCTGCGCCTCGTCCTGGTCGATGCGGGCGACCAGCTCGTCGAGCAGGGTGAGCAGTTCGTCGGGCGGCAGGTCCAGCGCGGAGAAGTTGTGCACCGCCGTGCGCAGCCGGCCCATCGTGGCCGCGGCGTGCAGGCCGTGGCCGACGACGTCGCCGACCACGAGGGCGACCCGGGCCCCGGACAGCGGCAGGACGTCGAACCAGTCCCCGCCCACCCCGGCCTGCGCGGGCAGGTAGCGGTAGGCGATCTCCAGGGCGGTCTGCTCCGGCAGGCTGCGCGGCAGCAGGCTGCGCTGGAGCGTCACCGCCATGCTGTGCTCGCGCGTGTAGCGGCGCGCGTTGTCGATGGAGACCGCGGCCCGGGCGACCAGCTCCTCCGCCAGTGCCTGCTCCTCGGTGTCGAACGGCTCGGGCTTCTCGGAGCGCCAGAAGCTGACCACGCCGAGCACCAGGGAGCCGGCCCGCAGCGGCACGGTGATCAGGGAATGGATGCCGTAGTCCACGACCTGTCCGGAGCGTTCGAGGTCCTGCGCCCGCCACCCCGGGGCGTCGCCGAGCCGGGGTTCCAGGACGGGCCGGCCGGTGGCGAGACTGCGGCCCTGCGGGGAGGAGCCGACGAAGCGGATCTTCTCGTCCACGGGATAGAGCGGGGCGTCCCCGCGGATCCCCGTCAGGGCGGTGCGGCGCAGCGCGCCCGCCGCGTCCGGGTGGCCGCCCGCCAGCACCGGCTCGAACAGGTCCACCGTGGCGAAGTCCGCGAACCGGGGCACGGCCAGCTCGGCGAGCTCCTCGGCCGTGCGGGTGACGTCCAGGCTCGTCCCGATGCCCACCCCGGCCTCGTAGAGCATGTTGAGCCGCTCGCGCGCCGTCTCGGCGCGGCCGGACAGGGCGCGCAGCTCGGTGGAGTCCCGGACCGTGGCGACGCTGCCGGGCGGGCCGCCCGTGCGGTCGGTGGGCCGCTGGTTGACCGCCAGCAGTCGGTCGCCCACCAGGTGCACCTCGTCCGTGGCGATCCGCCCGGAGGACAGCAGGTCGGCGGTGTCGGGGTCCAGGCCGATGTCCAGCACGTGCCTGCCCTCCCCGTCCTCGGGCAGGCCGAGCAGGCGGTGCGCCTCGTCGTTGGCGAGCATCAGCGTCCCGTCCCCGTCGACGATGACCACCCCCTCGCGCACCGCGTGCAGCACCGCGTCGTGGTGTTCGTACATCCGGGTCATCTCGTGCGGGCCCAGGCCGTGGGTCTGGCGCAGCAGCCGTCTGCTCACCAGGGCCGCGCCCCCGGTGGCCAGGGCGAGCGCGGCGGCTGCCGCGCCCAGCAGGAGGGGCAGCTGGCTGTCGGCGGCCCCGCCGACGTGCTCGGTCGTGATGCCCGCGGACACGAGACCCACGACGGTGCCGTCGGCGTTCTCGACCGGCACCACGGCCTGGACGAGTTCGCCGATGGTCCCCTGGATCTCCTCGACCACCGGTTCGCCGGCCAGCGCGGGTCCGGTCGTGCCGACGAACTGCTTGCCGATGCGGTCCGGCCGGGGGTGCGTGTAGCGGATGCCGTCGGTGTTCATGACCACGACGAAGTCGACGTCCGCCTGTGCGCGGGCGGCCTCGGCGCGCGGCTGGAGCACGGCCGTCGGGTCGGGGGAGCCGAGCGCCTCGACGACGCCCGGCGCGTGGGCGAAGGTCTGTGCGACGGCGAGCGAGAGGGCGCGGGCCTCCCGCGTGCTGTCCCGCCGCACCTGCAGCACCAGCGCGACGACGGCCGCCGAGACCAGCAGCAGCACGAGCACCAGGTGCAGCACGAACACCTGTCCGGCGACGCTGCGTCCGCTCAGCACCGACCGCAGCTGCGCCACCGGACGCCACCGCGAGCGCTCGCCCCGTTCCCGCCGGCGCCGGACGGACGCCGTGGCGTCGGACCGCGGGGACGACCGGGTCCTGGAGCGACCCATGAGTCGGACCATGTGCCATGTCTACACTGCCGCGTCACGCAAGGCGAGAGCGTCACCCACGGTGACCGGCGGTCCCCCCTCCGCCGGTCACCGCTTCCGGGCCGCGCGCGGCCGCTCCCCTCGGCCCGCGCGCGGCCCTCCCCCCAGCACGCGGCCCGTCCCCCCGGCGCCGCGCGCGTTCCATGACCGGGCCACCCGGAACCCGGCCCGCGGGCCTCACTCGGCCAGTGCGCGGGCCAGTTCCGTCGTGGCGCGGGCGATCTCGGTGTCCTGCTCGGCCATCAGCCGGTTCAGCTCGCCGCGCCGGGCGCGCACCGCCTGCCGGGCCGCCCGCTCCCACACCACCGGGTTCTCACGGCGGTTGAGGAGCTTGGGGTACGCGGCGGCGGTGCTCTCCCACTGCCGGGCGTCGGCGATGGCCTTGAGCAGCCGGATGATCTGGGCCCGGCAGGCGACGTGCGGCAGCTGGGCCAGCTCCCAGAGGAAGGGGACCGTGGCGGCGGTCGCCTGCTCCGTGACGAAGCCGTACTGACAGATCCGTTTCCGCAGGTCCTCCAGGGCGGCCCGGGCCGTGCCGGCGTCCCCCCAGGCGATGCCGTTGAGCAGCAGGGGGATGGCCGCCGCCGATCCGGTGGAGTCCTGGATGTCGCCCCACGGCACACGGGACAGCGCCGTGAGGGGCGTGGTCCGCGCCACCCCGGTGGGGGACGTGCGGCGCACGGGGTGCTCGCTGCTCGGCTGTTCCGTCGAAGCGCTGCGCATGGCGTGGATGCCTTTCCGCGGCAGTCGTGTCGGGTGGACGGGTGGGTGGGCGGCCGGTCCCGCACCGCCTTGCCCGCCGGCGGGGTGGGGTCCGGCCCCACGCCCCGGGCGGGGCGTCGACGACGCCCGGCCCTCGGCCGCGCTCCTTGGAGGCGGAGCCGGGAACGCGGACGGGCGGGCGGTCGTCGGAGAAGGTGAGGGGCGGATGCGCCGGTTCCGGACGGAATCCGGGCCGGATCTCCGGCGCGTTCGCGCACCGCGGTGCCGCGTGCGGCGCGGTGCCGGCGGTGAGCCCGGTGACCACGGGGGCGGCGGCGTCGCGGCGGTGGCCGAGCGACCGGACGCGCGGGGTGTCACGGGCGGAGGGGCGGGCGCGGGCGAGACCCTCCCGGCTGCGTCCGGCCCGCGGCGCGGTGCCGCGCGCCGCGCCGCGTCGGGGGCGGCTTCCCGTACGGCGCCGCCGCGGGCGGGCCGGGGGCGGGCGCCGCGGCCCCGGTCGGCTGCCGGAATGCTAAATGCGCAGGTGATGACACGGCATCTCCCCGATGCGACGTCAGGACGGGGCATCAACCCGGGGTTGACGCCCCGGCTATTATCCACGCTGACGGCGCTCGTGTGCAATTGCACGGGAAATTGCACGAGAGGGGGGCGGGGCGAGTGCGGCCGACAGGACCCGGCCCGCTCCGGGCGAACGGCCGGCCCCGCGCGTGGCGGGACACGCGAACGACAAGGAGACTGCGGTGGCAGGAGTGCGGAACGGAGTGCGGGCCAGCCAGTTGGACGCCCGCTGGATCAAGAGCCGGCACAGCAACGCCGAGGGCAACTGCGTCGAGGTGGCCCCGTTGACCGGCGGGGCGATCGCGGTGCGCAACTCCCGCGACCCCGACGGGCCCGCCCTGGTCTACACGGCCGCGGAGCTGGCGGCGTTCCTCGCCGGCGCGAAGGACGGCGAGTTCGACCACCTGGTCTGACCCGGCGACGGCCGGCGGAGTGCGACTCCCCGCTTTCCCCGACTTCTGCGTGCGGGTGCGGTGCGGCGGGGCGAGGTGCGATAGTGTGAATCGCCCCTGTGCCGGTCTGCTGGGAGTCAGGATGTCCACCGCATCGCCCCGCATCTCCCGTCTGGAACCCTACCTGGACAGGCCCGAGCCGGCTCCGACCCTGCTGAAGATGCTGGTCGGTGTGCAACTGGCGGGCTTCCGCGAGGACGCCGGGCTGGCCCAGGACCAGGCGGCGCGTGCCGTCGGTTTCAGCGCGGCGAAGCTGTCCCGCATCGAGTCCGGCAAGGGCCGCCGCCCGCCGACCGAGAGCGATGTCCGGGCGCTGCTGGAGCTGTACCGCACCGACGCCTACGAGGCCTCGGTGCTGCTCAAACTGCTGCGGCGCGCCGGGGAGCCGGGCTGGTGGCAGCGGTACGACAAGCGGCTGATGCCCGAGTGGTTCGACCGCCTGGTCGGTCTCCAGGAGGCCGCCGCCACCATCCGCACCTTCGAGATCCAGTACGTCCCCGGTCTGCTGCAGACCGCCGCGTACACCCGCGCGGTGGTCGAGCGCGGACTGCCGAACGCCCCGGAGAGCGAGGTGCGGCGCAGGGTCGAACTGCGCATGCGCCGTGCGGAGCTGCTGACGCGTGAGGGCGCTCCGCAGCTGTGGGCCGTCATCGACGAGTCGGTCCTGCTGCGCGTCCTGGGCAGCCCGGAGGTGATGCGCGAGCAGCTCGCGCACCTGGTGCGGATGGCCGAGCGGCCCAATGTGACGGTGCAGATCGTCCCGCTGGACGTGACGAACGCCTCGGCGCCCGCCATTCCGGTGACGTATCTGCGCTTCGACGGCCTCGACCTGCCCGACGTGGTCTACCTGGAGCACATCAGGAGCGCCAACTTCCTCGAGGACCGCGACGAGACGGAGGAGTACCGGATCGCGCTGGACCGCCTCGCCGACGAGGCCCTCAAGCCCCGCGCGTCCGTGGACCTGCTGCGCAGGACGATGCGGGAGCGCTACCCCGCGTCGTGACGACGCCCGCGCGGGCGTCGCCGCCCGGCGGGCGGCGACCACGCACCGGGCTACCGCGGGATCCGGCCCACGCCGCCGAACTCGATCCACTCCTGGGAGAGCTGGCGGGGCGCCACCTCGGTGTCCGGACGCCAGGCGGACACCTCCACCAGACCCGGCTCCAGGACCTCCAGGTCCTCGAAGTACGACGCGACGTCCTCCTCCCGGCGCACGCGGCCCCAGCGCCCCCGGGTCGCCTTGTCCATGAAGTCGGTCACGAAGGAGCGGACCTCCGGGTCCTCGCTGACCAGCTGGCACATCACCAGGAAGCTGCCGGGCGCGAGCCGTTCGCGCACCCGGCGGACGAGGGCGAGCGGCCCGTCGGTGTCGCTGTCCGGGATGCAGTGGAACACCGAGTTGAACAGCACGCACACCGGCTCCGAGAAGTCGATCAGGCGCCGGGTCTCGGGGTGGCCGAAGATCTCGTCGGTCTCGCGCATGTCGGCCTGTATGACCACGGTGCGCTCGTCCTGCTCCAGCAGGGCGCGGCCGTGCACCAGCACCATCGGGTCGTTGTCGACGTACACCACGTGGGTGGTCGGGTCGATGCGCTGCGCGACCTGGTGGACGTTGTCCTGGGTGGGCAGGCCGGAGCCGTGGTCGAGGTACTGCCGTATGCCGTGCTCCCGGGTGAGGGTCCGGACCACCCGCTGGAGGAAGCGCCGGTTGTTCAGGGCCAGGCGGCGCGTGCTGGGCACCACTTTGTCGAGTTCCTCGACCGCGGCGCGGTCCGCCGCGTAGTTGTCCTTGCCGCCCAGGTAATAGTCGTACATGCGTGCGGCCGTCGGCACGGTGGCGTCGATCTCGGTGGACGGTCGCTTGCCCGTGTGCATCGTTCCCCCTGCGGAATACCGCGCCAACTGGACTGGCCGGACAGGGGACACATCCTAGGGAGCGGCACGCGGCCCGTGCCAGCCGATCGGCGGACAAGACCACCGGCGAACGACGCACCGGCCGCACCCGGTCACGCAGGGCGTCCGGCCGGCTGCCCGGTGTGAGGAACGGGGGCCCGGAGCGCGCCGGACGCCCCGCGCGGCGCGGCGGGGGCGCGGGGCCCCGCCGGCGCCTGCGCGAGCGCCGGTGCCCCGCTATCGTCGGTTCCGTCCGGACGGGGCGCCCGCCGCCGACGGGACGGCGGCCGGCCCGTGCGCTCTCCGGGAGGCAGGCATGGACGACTACTACGACCTCGGCACCTACGCCCGGCCCGTGACGACCTCCTCCGCCGAGGCCCAACTCTGGTTCGACCGCGGGCTGATGTGGACGTACGCGTTCAACCACGAGGAGGCCGTCGCCTGCTTCGAGAAGGCCGCCGCGGCCGACCCCGACTGCGCCATGGCCCACTGGGGCATCGCCTACGCCCTCGGACCGAACTACAACAAGCCCTGGGACGCCTTCGACGGCGACGAGCTCGTCCGCACCGTCGCCCGCACGCACGACGCGGTCGAGCGGGCGCACGAGAGGGCCGCGCACGCCACCCCCGTCGAGCAGGCCCTCGTCGGGGCCCTGCGCGCCCGCTACCCGCAGTCGCGGGCCGCGGAGGACTGCTCGGTGTGGAACGAGCCCTACGCGGACCGGATGCGCGAGGTGCACGCGAGCGCCCCCGACGACCCGGACGTGGCCACGCTCTGCGCCGACGCCCTGATGAACCTCACGCCCTGGCAGCTGTGGGACCTCGGGACCGGCCGCCCGGCGGAGGGCGCCCGCACCCTGGAGGCCAAGGCGGTGCTCGACGCCGCGCTCGCCACCGGCACCGGCGCCCGGCACCCCGGGATCCTGCACCTGTACATCCACCTGATGGAGATGTCCCCCACGCCGGAAGCGGCCCTCACCGTCGCCGACCGGCTGCGCGGAGCCGTCCCCGACGCCGGGCACCTGCTCCACATGCCCTCGCACCTGGAGGTGCTGTGCGGCGACTACCGCCGGGTCGTCTCGGACAACACCCTCGCCGTCGCCGCCGACGAGAAGTACCTCGAGCGCGCCGGCGCCATGAACTTCTACACGCTCTACCGCGCCCACAACCACCACTTCAGGATCTACGGCGCCATGTTCGCCGGCCAGTCGGAGGTCGCCCTGGACGCCGCCGCGCGGCTCGAGGCCGCCGTCCCCGAGGAACTGCTCCGGGTGCAGAGCCCGCCCATGGCCGACTGGCTCGAGGGGTTCCTCGCGATGCGCGTGCACGTCCTGATCCGCTTCGGCCGGTGGGACGAGATCCTGGCCCTGCCGTTCCCGGCCGACCCGGAGCTCCACTGCGTGACCACCGCCATGCTCCACTACGCCCGCGGCGTCGCCCTCTCCGCGACCGGTGCGACCGACGCGGCCGGGGCCGAACGGGAGGACTTCCGCGCGGCCGTGAGCCGGGTCCCCGGGACCCGGATGCTGTTCAACAACACCTGTCGCGACATCCTCGCCGTCGCGGCGGCGATGCTGGACGGCGAACTCGCCTACCGCGAGGGCGACCACGAGACCGCCTTCGCCGCCCTGGAGCGGGCCGTCGAGCTGGACGACAACCTGCCCTACGACGAACCCTGGGGCTGGATGCAGCCCACCCGGCACGCCCTGGGCGCGCTGCTGCTGGAGCAGGGGCGCGTGGCGCAGGCCGAGGCGGTCTACCGCGCGGACCTCGGTCTCGACGCCACCCTGCCCCGGCCCCTGCAGCACCCCGGGAACGTCTGGGCGCTGCACGGGTTCCACGAGTGCCTGCTGCGCACCGGCAGGACGGGGGAGGCCGCGATCGTGGCCCAGCAGCTCACACGGGCGGCCGCGCTGGCGGACGTACCGATCGAGGCCTCCTGCTTCTGCCGCTCGGGGTCCCCTTCCGCGACGGCCGGCGACCACCACCACTGTCCCTGAGACGCCGCCGCGGAGCGGCCCGGCACCGGGCCGCTCCGCGGCGGCGCGGGCCGTCCCGGCCTCAGTCGGCCGCGGCCCCCGCCTGACGCCGGGGCCCCGACTCCACGACGGCCTGGAACGTCTTCATGCAGGAGAAGCAGTGCCGGTCCGTCGCATGCCGCCGACGGGACTCCTCCCGCTTCTCCACCCCGCACAGCGTGGACGTCTTGTCAGGGGTGAGGACATGCCACACCGGCTCCCCCGAAGTGTCTGCACCGCACCACATCTCGTGCATTTCCAGCTCCCTCCGGGTAGGCATGGAGGCCGCTTCCATACGACCACGGCGCGGACCGGGGCGGCTCGCCCGGACGGCCACTCGGGTGACGCGCGGGGCCGGGATGCGGAGCCGCCCTCCCGGCCGGACCCTGGAAGGATGACGAAGGCACCGGTCGGGGTGCACCCGCCGCTCGGGTCGGGCGGACGGCGGGTGACCGTGCGCGGTGAGATCGTCGGCCTCGCGTACTCCGACCGGGACGTGGTGGAGCTCCTGCGACGGGCGGGGCTGCCGCAGGGCGAACGGCTGCTGGACGATCCGGCCTGGGTGCAGTGGATCGGCGGCCGGGCCCACGTCTACGGCGCGGCGTGACGGGCCCGGCCGGGCCGTGCGCCCGGCCGCTTCGCGGCACGTGAGAGCCCCCGCCCGCGGCACGTGCCGGAGACGGAGCGCGTGATCCCCCGCACCGCGGTCCCCGTCGGCGCCGGTTCCGACGGGGACCGCGGCCGTTCGTCCGCCCCGTCCGCCCCCATCCGCCCCCGGCCCGCGGCGTCCGCCGGCCGGGGGACCGGCGGGCCGTCCGCCGCGCCGGCTCCTCGTGGCACGGGGCACCGCCCCGGCCCGCGCCGGGCGGGCGCCGGGTCCGCGCGGCGCGCACCGGCCCGCGCGGCGCGGTGCGGAGACCGGTGATATTGCCGGTCCGCACCGGCCCCCTCCTCTCCGACAGTGGCACCGCCAGCCCATCGGCGGCGCCCCCGGCCGGCGCACGGGCACCTTCCCATGCCGTACTCCCGTGCCACCGGCCGGCGGGCGGTCCGCCGCGACAGAGAGGACCACTCGTCGTGCACCAGCACCCCCACACCGGCACCGACGAACCGACCGCCCGGCCGCTCGCGTCCCGCGCCGGGCGGCGCGGGACCGGCCGGTTCGCCGGACTGGCCGCGGCCCTCGCCGCCGTCGTCGGCCTCACCACCCTCAGCGGCCCCGGCGCCCACGCGGCGGACAACCCCTACGAGCGCGGCCCGGCGCCGACGGAGTCCAGCATCGAGGCGCTGCGCGGCCCCTACGCCGTGTCGGACGTCTCCGTCTCCTCGCTCTCGGTGACCGGCTTCGGCGGAGGCACCATCTACTACCCGACCAGCACCGCCGACGGCACCTTCGGCGCGATCGCCGTCTCGCCCGGCTTCACCGCCTACGAGTCCTCCATCGCCTGGCTGGGCCCGCGCCTGGCCTCCCAGGGCTTCGTGGTCTTCACCATCGACACCAACACCACCCTCGACCAGCCCGCCTCCCGCGGCGACCAGTTGCTCGCCGCGCTGGACTACCTGACCCAGCGCAGCGTGGTCCGCGGCCGCGTCGACGGCAGCCGGCTCGGTGTCATGGGCCACTCCATGGGCGGCGGCGGCAGCCTCGAAGCCGCCAAGGACCGGCCCTCGCTCCAGGCCGCGATCCCGCTGACGCCCTGGAACCTCGACAAGACCTGGCCCGAGGTCAGGACCCCCACGCTGATCTTCGGGGCCGACGGCGACACGATCGCCCCGGTCGCCACGCACGCCGAGCCCCTGTACGCGGGCCTGCCGTCCTCCCTGGACCGCGCCTACCTGGAACTGAACAACGCCTCCCACTTCACGCCCAACACGTCGAACACGACGATCGCGAAGTACAGCATCGCGTGGCTGAAGCGGTTCATCGACAACGACACCCGCTACGAGAAGTTCCTGTGCCCGCTGCCGCGGCCGAGCCTGACGATCGAGGAGGCACGGGGCAACTGCCCGCACACCTCCTGACGGCCGGTCGGCCCCGGCGGCCGGTCGGCTCCGATGACCGGCCGGACCCGGCCGGACGGCGACCCGGGGGGGGGGGGGGGGGGGGGGGGGGGGGGGGGGGGGGGGGGGGGGGGGGGGGGGGGGGGGGGGGGGGGGGGGGGGGGGGGGGGGGGGGG
>NZ_JBVITR010000092.1:0-12607 GCF_055574875.1 Streptomyces sp. NPDC034670 | reverse complement strand
CCCCCCCCCCCCCCCCCCCCCCCCCCCCCCCCCCCCCCCCCCCCCCCCCCCCCCCCCCCCCCCCCCCCCCCCCCCCCCCCCCCCCCCCCCGCCGCCGGTTATGGGCCGGAGGCCACTGGGTGGGTGGGAGTCGGAGTAATTGTCAAGAGTTGTGGGTGGGGGCCAAGTGCGTCCGTCGATGAGAGAGGATCGATAGCCTGCTTCCATGGTTGCGGACGAGGGGGCCGAGCACATCGGTACCAATCCTGAGGACCAGGGTTGGAGTGCGACGCGGGCCTGGGTGGAGAAGGGGCTGTCCGAGGCAGAACGTATCGAGGATGTCGCGCGGTTGCGTGGCGGCTGGACGTCGGCGATGCGCCGTCTGGACATCTGCGGGCGGGGTGGTCGGCGGTCGCTGGTCCTGCGGTCTTTCGTCGAGCCCTTCTACGTTCGCCACGCGGAGGGCCTGCTGACTCGCGAGGCAGCCGTTTGCGCCTGCTCGGCGGCACGGATGTGCCTGCGGCCAGGCTGGTGGCCGTGGACGCCACAGCGCAGTACTGCGACTATCCGTCCTTGCTGATGTCCCTGCTGCCCGGGACCGTGCGCCTGGGCGATGCGGGGGCCGGCCGGCGTGCCGAACTGCTGGCCCGCCAGTTGCTGCGCATCCACCGGCTGCCGGTGACCGCCGAGGCACGGCCGCGCGCGTATCAGGCGTGGACCTCTCCCGAGCGGGTGAGCCCGCCCGAAGACACCGATCGGCCCGAGCTGTGGCAACGGGCCGTGGACGTGATCCGCCGCGAGCCCCCGGAGTACCGGGCCTGCTTCCTGCACCGGGACTTCCATCCCGGCAATGTCCTCTTCACGGGCGACGGCGGCGGTCTGCGAATCAGCGGCGTCGTCGACTGGGTGGAGACCTCCTGGGGGCCGGCCGACCTGGACGTGGCCCACTGCTCGACGGCCCTGGCTCTGCTGCACGGGGTTTCCGCGGGCATGGACTTCGCCGACCGCTACGTTGCGGCGGGAGGGACGCTGGCCGAAGATCGCGCCGCCCACCTTTACTGGCGTCTGCTGGACGCCTTGGCCTTTGCTCCGGACGCCGAGAAGGTCGCCGTCCCGTGGCGTGAGGTGGGCCGTGTTGATCTGCCCCCACCCTGCTGGCCAGGCGGCTGGAGGGGTACCTCCAGGCCCTTTTCGCGCGCTACGCCTGAAGCCGGACCGGCGGCCTGTGAGCAAGGGGGCCCTGGCTGGCGGGCCTGTCATGCTGCGAGTTGTTCGGGGCGTTCGACGAGTTGGCCGCGTTCGAGGCGGGCCCCGGCGCGGACGAGGGTGACGAGGGGGGTGCGTTCACGGCCCGCCACCGCTGCTGGGCGGACTCGACGAGTTTGAAGACCATGGCCAGGGCGGCGGTGCGGGAGCCGGCGCCGCGGATGACCTTGGTCCGCAGCCGGACGGTGGCGAAGGTCGATTCGATGGGGCTCGTGGTCCGCAGGTGGTTGGACCACCCTGTGGTGCTGGTGCCGGACAGGCGCAGCAGGGCGAACGCGACGAAGTGGGTCGGCCACTCCTCAGCGGCCCGGGCCGCGGCCGCACCGCGCCGCGCCGCTGAAGCCGGGCTTGCAACCGCTCAAAGGCGAGCCGGCCGGACTCCCAGAGGATCAGCTCACCGTCTGGGGCTGCCACGTCGGGAAACTGCGCGGCTGCGGCGACGATCTCAGGAAACACGGGTGCCAGCTGAGGGTCGTTCCTGGACCGTAGTACGACTCGGCCCGAGTCGACGGACAGCCCCGCGCGGAAGCCGTCCCACTTGACCTCCGCCGCGTGCCCGGCGGGCAGGTCAGGGCTGTCCACGGCCGTGGTGAGCATCGGCTCAGGCAAGATCCGCGTCGTCACGGTGCAGGCGTTCCCCGCGGTCGGCCAGGTCGGTGTCCGCCAACGCGGTGCCCACCTCGTTGTCATCGCTGACGACACCGTCCTGGTCGTCGTCGGGGTGGAGGTTCAGGAAGAGACGCAGCCGTACCCAGGCTCGCCGGGCTTGGACCGGGAGGTCAGCCATGGTGTCGGCACGCCTCAGCAGCTACGCCTGCTGGTGGGGGCGGGGGCCCGGTTACTGGGGCACGGCGGTATCCGGGCAGGCAGGCGCCGGTCGGAGGTTACTCGCGTACGCCCGCCAGCTCCACCGCCCTTCGGCGCAGGGAGAGGCCGGCCGGAGCGGCCGCTGAGATCACGGCGAGCACCGCGCAGGCACCCAGGGCCGCCACGAGCGTCGTCCACGGGATTTCGATGGACGTCCACACCGAGAGCAGGCCCAGCGCGCTCCACATGCCCACCAGGTTGAGGCCGGCGACCAGCGCTCCCAGCAGCCCGCCGACCGTGACCACCATCAGCGCCTCGGCGCCCACCAGCCGCAGCACCTGCCATCTGGTGGCGCCGGCCAGCCGCAGCACGGCAAGCTCGCGGACCCGGTCGGAGGTCGCCATGACCATCGTGTTGGCCAGCGAGATGCCGGTGTAGAGGAGGGCGATCCCGAGGACCAGGAGGAACCCCATCCGGGTCGTCCGGTCGGTCTCGGGGTGTGTCGCGCGCACCCAGGCGTCCCGGGTGAGGACCTTCCCGCCCGACGCGCGCACCGTCTGACGCAGACCGGCGGCCACGGTGCCCGCGTCGGCACCGTCCGCGAGGCGTACGTCGACCCGGTCGACGGGCGCCGCGGGGGCGTTGCGCGGGGTGACGTAGACGCCGTTGTTGCCGGTGCCGGTGGTCATAACCGCGGCGATCTTCAGGGACCTCCTCGTGCCGTCACCGAGCCACACGTCCACCCGCTCGCCCACGGTGTGCTTCTCCCACTCCTCGTTGACGATGATCGAGTCGTCGTCCAGATCGCCCACCTTCCCCGCGGCGAGCGGGAGACGGGCCGTTGCCGCGAGCGGTTCCGGCTCGACGGCCCTGGCATCGGACCTGATGAGCGCCACGCCGTCCTCCAGGACGTACACGGCGCTCGACGAGCTCGCCGAGACCTCGGCGCCGGACACGGCCCGAAGCCGCTGCAGCGTCGCCTCCTCGAAGCCGGCGTCGCCCGCCGGAGTGACCACGAAGTCGGCGGCCGTCTGCTCGCGCACCTCGGTGGCCCTCGCCTCGTTGAGGGTGGCGGTGGCACCGAGCAGCGAGCCCGCCAGCGCCACCGTGACCAGCACGGGCGCCGCGACGGCGGCGGTGCGGCGGACCCCGGTGGCGGCGTTCTCCCGCACCAGCATCCCGCCGGCGCCTGGCCGTTGGGCCGGCAGCCAGGCGATCAGCCGGGCCAGTGGCCGCACCAGCACCGGCGCGAGCAGCGCGACCGCGGTGATCAGCAGCATCGGCCGGCTCACATAGGTCTTGCGCTGCAGCAGGTCGCCCGGGTTCGTCACCAGGGCCAGGATCAGCGTCACCGCGGCGGTGATCAGCAGGGCCGCACCGAACAGCCAGCGGCCCCAGGTCATCGGCCGAGTGTCGACGGACGCCTCGCGCAGTGCCTCGGTGGGCCCGGTGCGCCCGGCCCGCCAGGACGCGGCCAGCACCCCGCACAGGGCCACAAACAGGCCCGTCCAGAACGCCATGTGATAGGGCCGGGTGTAGTCGCCGATGGTGAACCAGCGGGGCGCAAGGCTCTCGTCGACCGCCCACTCGGCGAGTTTCGGGGCCCCGTAGGAACCGAGCACACAACCGGCGGCCGAGGCGAGCACACCGACCACGAGCGCCTCGTAGACGACCATGCGGCGGATCTGCCCCGGGGTCGCCCCGGCGGTGCGCAGCAACCCGAACTCGCGGCGCCGCTGGGCCACCGCGAACGCGAAGGTCGAGGCCACCACGAACACCGAGACGAAGGCGGTGACGCCGCCGGCCGTGCCGAACATGGCGTTCATCGCGGTAAGGGCCTCGCTGTCCCGGTCGGGGTCGGCGTCGGCGTACCGGCGCGCGTCCCCGGTGAGGACCTGAACGCCCTCGCTGCCGCGCACCGCCTCGCGCACGGCCGCCGCATCCGCGTCGACCACGAGCTGGAGACTGCGCGGCGACAGTTCGGCGGCGCGGGCGTCGGTGTAGAACACGGCGTTCTCGAAGCCGAGCCCGCCCACGGTGCCGACGACGCGCACGGTGCCGCCGTCGGTCCGCACCCGGGTGCCCGGACGGGCCCAGTCACCGCTGACGACGACCTCGTCCGCGGCGTGGGGCGCGCGTCCCGCGTCGAGGTGGTACGGCGCGAAGGCCGCCGTGGACCAGGGGTGTCCCACCAGATCGGCGGGGCCGCCCTCGGCCCGCACGGCGAACGACCGGTCCTCGACGACGGTCCCGAGGTTCCGCAGCTTCGCGATCGCGTCGGCGGGCACGGCACGCGGCTGCGCGAGCTTCTGGGTGCGGTCGCCGATCGAGGTGGGCACCTCGAGGGTGTCCTGGCCCTTGACGACGACCGGCGCGGCGGCGAACCGCTCCGGCCCCCGGTCGGGAGCGTCCAGTGAGGACGCCAGGGCCAGCCCCATCACGGCGATCAGCGCGACGCCCAGGGAGAGGGCGACGAAACTGCCGACGAAGGTGACCCAGCGGGTGCGCAGGGTGCGCAGCGTGGTGCTCAGCACGGCGTCGCCTCGAGCTTGGTCATGCGCGCCGCGATGTCCTCGGCCAAGGCGCCGATCAGCTCACCGTTGACCCGGCCGTCGACGAGGAAGACGACGCGGTCGGCGTAGGAGGCTGCGACGGGGTCGTGGCTGACCATGATGATCGTCTGGCCGTCCCGGTCGACCATGCCGCGCAGCAGGGCCAGCACCTCGCGGCTGGTCTGCGAGTCGAGCGCGCCGGTCGGCTCGTCGCCGAACAGCACTTCGGGGCGGGTGATCAGGGCGCGCGCCAGGGCAACCCGCTGCTGCTGGCCGCCGGACATCTCCGTCGGGCGGTGCTGCGCCCGGTCGCCGAGTCCGACCTGTTCGAGCACCTCGCGCACCTGGGTCTTCCTCGGGCGGCGGCCGGCCAGCCGCAGCGGCAGGGCCACGTTCTGCTCGGCGGTCAGCGAGGGCAGCAGGTTGAACGCCTGGAACACGAAGCCGATGCGCTCGCGGCGCAGCAGGGTCAGCTTGGTCTCGCTCAGCCCGGTCAGCTCGGTGTCGCCGACGGTGACCGAGCCGGACGTGGGCCGGTCCAGGCCCGCGGCGCACCGCAGCAGGGTCGACTTGCCGGACCCGGACGGGCCCATCACGGCGGTGAAGGTCCCCCTCGGGAAGGCGAGCGACACCTCGTCGAGGGCGGTGACGGACGTACCGCTCGAGCCGTACCGCCGGGTCACGGAGCGCAACCGGATCGCGTCGTTGCTCATATGTTCCCCCACCAGTACCTGCTCCTTGGCTCGTTGGTGCCTCCACGAAACCGCGGAAGCCCCGCGTGACGCAGTACGGCGCGAACGAGACTTGGGGTAGTGCCAGGCCTACCCCTGATACGCACCCTGGACCGATGGCACCGGACCGGTGGGGCCACTTACGGTCATGCACATGCACTCTCGGAACGTGTGGCAGGCCATGTCCCGGCCGGGCTTCCTGCTGTCGGCCTGGCCCTGGCGCGCCGCCGCGTATCTGCTCACCGGCGCGATGACCGGCGCCACCGCCCTGGTGGGGATCGTGACGGTAGCGGCGATCTGCGGTGCACTCGCCATCGTCTTGGTGGGGCTGCCGCTGCTCGTCCTGGTCGCTCTCAGCGGGATCCCATTGGCCGGGGTGGAGCGGCGCAGGCTGCGCCTGATCGACCGCAACCCGGTGTCCGGCCGGCACCAGGTGCCGGCCGTGCCGGGACTGTGGGCCTGGCTGACCACCCGGCTGTGCGAACAGGCGACCTGGCGGGAGCTCGGGTACGCGTTGTTGTTCGCCGGGCTGCTGTGGCCGGTCGATGCCCTGGCGATCACGGTCGCCCTGCTCTTCCCGCTGTCCATGGTCTCCACTCCGCTGCTGATGGCCACGGTCGGCGACGGCCATGAAGCGAAGGTGCTTAAGCAGTGGACGGTCACCACCTGGCCGACCGCCTTCGGCGTCGCCGTGCTGGGCCTGCTCCTGATGGTCCCGTGTGCTTACGCGCTCGGCGTCACAGCGGGCGCCCGCGCCGAGCTGGCCCGGCTGCTGATCGCCTCCCGCGAGGGCGAGCTCGGCGCCAAGGTGGTCGAACTGGCCCGCTCCCGCGTCCGGTTGGTCGAGGCCTTCGAGGCCGAGCGGCGCCGTATCGAGCGCGATCTGCACGACGGCGCCCAACAGCGCCTTGTAGCCCTGACGATGGCCCTCGGGCTGGCCCGCCTCGACGCCCCGCCCGGCCCGCTCGCCGACCAGCTCACCAAGGCCCACGAGGAGGCGGGCAAGGCGCTCGCGGAGCTGCGCGAGCTCATCCACGGCATTCACCCCAAGGTCCTCACGGACTACGGCCTTCAAGCCGCGGTCGCCGACGCCGCGGACCGCTGTGTGCTCCCCGTCGACGTCGACCTCGAACTGCCGGGCCGGCCAACCCAGGCGGTCGAGTCCGCGGCGTATTTCGTGGTTTGCGAGGCACTGGCCAACGTCACCAAACACAGCGGGGCCGACCGCGCGCAGGTGAGCGGCGAGCATCGCGACGGACGCCTGTTCCTCGAGGTGCGCGACGACGGCTGCGGCGGCGCGGACGCCTCGGCGGGCAGTGGCCTCACCGGTCTCGCGGACCGGGTGTCTGTCCTGGATGGCAGACTTGCCCTGACCAGTCCGCCGGGTGGACCGACTCTGTTGCGTGTGGAGTTTCCTTGCGAGTTGACCAAGGCGGCCGATCGCTCCGCGTAGCGCTGGCCGAAGACAGCGTGCTGCTGCGGGAAGGGCTCATCGGCCTGCTCAGCCGCTGCGGCCACGAGGTGGTGTCGGCCGTCGGGGACGCGCCGGCACTGGTCGCCGCGGTCGAGGAGCATGCCCCCGACATCGTGGTGACGGACGTACGCATGCCGCCCGGTTTCCAGGACGAGGGCCTGCACGCGGCAGTGCGGCTGCGCGCGAAGCGCCCCACACTGCCGGTCCTGGTCCTCAGCCAGTACGTACAACGGACATACGCCGCAGAACTCCTGGACTCCGGCGACGGATCGGGCGTCGGCTACCTGCTCAAGGACCGAGTCGGCCATGTCGAGGAATTCGTGGAAGCACTGCACAAGGTGGCGGACGGCAAAACGGTGGTCGACCCCGAGGTCGTGCGCCAGTTGCTGCGCCGCCGCCGCGATCCGCTGCAGCGGCTCACTCCGCGCGAACGCGAGGTGCTTGCACTGATCGCCGAAGGCAAGTCCAACGGCGCGATCGCCAAGGAACTGGTGGTCTCCGAAGCCGCGATCAGCAAGCACATCGGCAACATCCTCACCAAACTGGACCTGCCTCCGACGGCCAGGACCCACCGCAGGGTCCTGGCCGTCCTCGCTTACCTGCGGGCCTGAGGGCACGCCTGGGTGGATTTCGACGAACCGGGCCCACGGCCCGGCTGCGACCGTCAGGACGGGCCGGGTGACCACCGGCACCGCAGACCTCTGGTGCCCTTACGGCCGCGCCCGCGCCACCAGTGACCGCACCGGTTCCGGCACCTTCCACTGGAACTGGGGCCAGAACGCCGGACCCGGCCCCGAGGCCCTCGGTGACCTGACCGGCCGCTCGACGGACCGGTGGGTGGGTCAGCAGCGGACGTGGGTGGGTGAGCTGCTGGTGTTCGCGCAGGGCCCGGTGTGGAAGGTTTGACCGGCGGATGTGGACGGCTGGCTGGCTGGAGTCCGGGAGCGTGACACGGGGGGCAGATGGCGCAGCGGTGTACCGGTTCTATGTCATCGTCGAGGCCCGGCACGAGCGGTTGGTTGAAAAAAGACAAGTCGGCCGGTGCTGCGGCCGATCGATGAGTTCAACCGACGCCTGGCTCAGGAGGGGTGCGCACCCTGCCCTCGGCGCGGGAGGTGGAGACTCTGTTCCAGCCATGGCGGGCTTCGCTGCCGCGCACGCCGGGTCGGGGCTTTCTGGTAGCCGCGCGGGATTACATAGCGGCGTAGTCGCGGTGGCGGGTGTGCATGCGGATCAACGAGGTGGTCCGTCTTGGAGCAGAGGACTGGTATCCCTAGGTGGGGACGCGCGGGGGTGCTGCATGTGCGATGCGGTAAGGGTGCCAGGGGCAGCAGGCCCGGACAGCGGCTGGTACCGGTGATCGACGAGGTGGACCGGCTGATGGCCTGGTAGCTGGCTGAGGCACGACCGCAGTTCGGCGACGGACCGACCGGCGGGCGGGCGGTACTGCTGCCGAGCCAGTGACACGCGCCCAGCGGCGGATGGTGTGCGGCGTGCTCCAGGCGCGCTCCGCAGCAGCGCCAAGTGCCGACCCTGCTGCGCCTCCTCGGCCTTCCCGAGGACAGGCGAGGGAACGCGATCCCCAGGACGTCGATCTCCAACCCGGCGAGAATCTCGCGCTCGATGGCCTCTGAGACCGCGTTTGAGATCTGACATGGGACGATCGGTCGGTGACTCGACTCGTGAACCGTGACCTCTCCCTTGAGGAACTTGAGCGCGACCGCTGGGCGGCCCCGTCGGGCGGCGAAACCCGGCTGATGGCGACGGCGCGTGAGCTTCGGCGCAAGCCGATCGGCAGCCTGACGGTCGAGGACATGCGGTTGCTGATCAGGCAGGACGTGGGCCTTGCCCATCTCCTGCCGCTGGCGGTGGAGGTCCTCCGGGCTAACCCCCTGGCGGAAGGCGACATGTATGAGGGCGATCTGCTGGCTGCCGTGCTCACCAGGAGTGCGGTGGTCTGGAGCGAGTTCCCCGAACTCGGGCGGGAGGTCCGCCTGATCGTCTCGGAGTTGACCGACGTGCCGCCTGCCCTGAAGCGTGAGGTCAAGGGGTTCTTGGCTCAGTAGCTCACCGACAGCAGCTGCCGTCGGTGAGGGGCCGGCGGGTTGTCTACGAGGATTGCCGCACGAGCGGTCGTGGCCCGGGGCGCGTCGCAGCACGTCCCCGGGTGAGCCGGCGGACCATGATGCCGATCATGGCCCATCGAATCATCGTCTCCGAGTGGGCCGGGCTGGTCTCGTAGTCCCGGGCAAGGCGCCGGTGGGCGGTGAGCCACGAGAAGGTGCGCTCTACCGCCCACCGCTTGGGCTGGACCTGGAAGCCCTGCTGACCAGGATCCTTCCGAACGATCTCCAGGTCACGGCCGAGGATGTGAGCGGTCCACTCAACGAGGCGGCCGGCGAAGCCCTGGTCGGCCCAGACCTTCTGGGCCCCAGGGTGGTCCAGGCGAGCCCACAGCAACGGTCGCTTCGCGCCGTCGCGGTCCTGCACGCTCGCCGCAACGACGTGGACGGCCAGGAGCAGGCCGAGCGTGTCGGTGACGATGAACCGCTTGCGGCCCTTCACCTTCTTGCCCGCGTCGAAGCCCCTGGTGGCCGCCGGGACGGTGTCGGCGGTGCGGACGGACTGCGAGTCGATCAGGCTCGCGCTTGGCTCGACGTCGCGGCCGTCGGCTTCACGGACCTGGCCGCGCAGGGCGTCATGGATGCGCTCGACGGTGCCGTCGTCGTGCCACCAGGTGAAGTACCAGTACACCGTCGGCCAGGGCGCGAAGTCCTTCGGCAGCTGTCGCCAGGCGCACCCGGTCCGCACCACGTAAAAGATCGCATCGACGATTCGCCGCCGCGGATGCTTCTCCCGCCGCCCACCCTTCGGCCCCACCCGTGCCGGCGGGAGCAACGGCTCCACCAGCGCCCATTGCTCATCCGTCAGGTCCGACGGATACCCACCCCCAACACCGCTCACGGCGAGCTCAACGAACGCCTCAGCAACGGGACACGGCAGATCTCAAACACGGTCTGAGAACCTGAGCCCAGCCAAACACGGCCCGCGCCATCGCCCGTAATACCGACAGCAAGGAGGACTTGGTTCTCCTCCTTGACGCCCTCGGCATGCCCGGTGGCGGCGACACCCTCACCATCTCGTCGACCTCGGCTACCTCACCGCCGAAGCGGCGTCTACCGCCGCGCGGGCAAGACGCCCACGTTCCGCATCTCGGTGAGCTGACCGGCGCAGGTTCTCCCGCTTCTCCTTCAGAAACGTTCCGGCTCACGCAGCGTGAATAAGCATGACGGGACCCGGGCGGAACTGGAGGAGACGGGGTGTCCTTCGAGTAGGAATGGGCGCAGCTGAAAGCCGATGCGCTGGCGCGGCAGGCCGAGGGCGGCACGCGGCTCAACCAGCTGTCGGCGGACTCCGGCAAGGGCGCGTCGGCCGCCTCGGGCAAGGACCTGGTGGCAAAGACGGACTCCATCAACGGGAACGCCAACCTGCTGGTGGAGATCGCCGGGCTTCTCCACGAGGGCCGCCCGGACGCCGAGCTGACCACCCTGGCACGGAAACCCAGGGCCCATGGGGACGTAGCACGTCAGGTGGAACGCTTCGCCGAGTTCGCGGGTGACCAGTTCCCGGACACCATGGCCCTGTTCGCAGCGCTGTCGACCCGCCTGCGGACGGTCGGCGGGAACTTCGCCGAGATCAAGGACGAGACCGCCCGCCGGTTCCTGGAGGCCGTGCTTGACGGCCGTTACGTCTCGCCGGGAACGCGATGAGCGACGGACGCAGCTACCGCAAGGACGTCGAGTTCCTGGAGAACTGCAACCCGCCGCTGGTGGAGCGCAACGCGGACGAAACGGCTGTCGCTCCTGCGGCGGAGCGGGCAGAGAAGCACACCGAGTGGCGCAGCAAGGGCAGCGCGCACTACACGGCCAGGCTCACCGAGGGCCGCCGTCTGGTCGACGAGCTCGCCGAAGCCTACGGGCACGCCGCGGGCGCGCTGCGTCGCTACGCGGAGGCGCTGACGCTGGCGAAGGCGCACTACTCCAATGGCCTGGTCAACGAGCAGGCGCTCGCGGACCTGATCCGCACCAAGGGCACCGCGATCACCCGTACGGCTCAGGAGGCCGAGCCGATGCGGCAGTGGGAGGACATGCGCGCCGCCACCGGCGTCCTGGACTTCTTCGCGGAGCTGACCATGGACGTCGACGACATCCGGGACGAGGCCGACCGGCTGCACGACGCGGCGGGCGGCGACTTCGACCTGGCGCGGACCACGGAGAAGGAGGCCCGCGGCCTCTGCGTCCACGAGCTCAGGCAGGCGTACGACCTGGTGCCGGACTTCCAGGTCTTCCTCACCGAGCGGGTGGACGTCGCCGTCGCCATGCCCGACCTGCGGCGCGAGACGGCCGAGGCGAGCGGTAACCCGGCGACCCGGTTGCCGGGCAGCGGCCCCCGGCAGGACTACTACCCCACGGTCGGGGACGAGCCGGTCTCCCCGACGCTCCGGAGCATCCGGATGCAGCTCGCTTCACTGCCGGGCGCGACGGACAGCTACTGGATTCCGCCTTCCGGTGACCAGGAGAAGACCGAGTGGACCCGGGCCAACAAGGACATCATCAAGGCCGCCGCGCAGAACTCCGGGCTGCCGCCGTCGATGGTGGCGGGTATCGCCTGGAAGGAGATCGCCGGCCAGCCCGGCCCATTCGACGACATCACCGACACCATCCGGGAACAGGCAAACTCCCCGTTGAGCCCCATTGCGCCGGACAACCTGCCCTCACGGCTGGGTGGCGACCCCGACGAGACGTCCTTCGGGCCGATCGCCATCGAGGTACGGCGGGGTGCCGAAGTGCTCGGTTACGACCCGGAGAACCTCACCGACCAACAGCGAGCCATGGTGGAGGAATCGCTCCAGGACCCGGGACAGAACATCTTCATCGCCGCCGAGTACCTGGCCCAGCTCAAGGCGGAGAGCGACTTTGCCGACGTACCCCCGGAAGGAATGACGGTGGAGCAGCAGCAGGAGCTTGCCGCGCGGTACAACGGAGGGCCGTACTGGGAGAGTGACCAGGCGCAACGCTACGGCCGCGACTTCACCCACCACTTGGACCAGGCAAGGAAAGCGATCCGCTGATGCAGTCCTCGAACCCCCCGCACACCGGCGACGGGCAGAAGACCGGTCACTCCCGTCACCCGGCAGACGACCGCCCGCACCACCCCGACGACGACCGCCGCCTGCTCCGCGTGATCCTCGCCGTTCCGCTGGTGCTGTTGACCCTGGCGGCGGCGTTCTTCCTCTGGCTGGCGCTCAACACCCGCCCGGACGGCGACTGGGACCAGGCCGCGTACGGCGGGATCGAGCTGGCCTGCGCCCTGGCCGTCGTTCTGGCCGGCGCGGTGGGAGCCCTGTGGCTGGCGCCCTCGGTGCGGCGGGTGATGCGATGGCCGTGGGCGGCACCGGCCGTGACGCTGGGGGTGGCGGCGGCGGTGCGGTGGGTGTCCAGCGGGGCATGAGCGCCCGGCCGGTCCAGGCGCTGCGGTCCTGACACCGTGTGGGGCTCGTTTGTTCATCGCTGCAAGTGAGGGCGCATCTCGGGCGCCTTCAGGGGCGGTTGGGATCATGCACGAGTGATCGTGCCGTTGCTGCACAAGATGACCCGGAAGCTGCTGTCCGTCCCGATGGTGCTCCTGCGCCGCGACACGGCCAAGGACGCCGAGCTGCTCGTGCTGCGGCACGAGAACGCGGTGCTGCGCCGGCAGCTCAAGGGGCCAGTGCGCTACGAGCCCGCGGACCGGTTCTG
>NZ_JBVITR010000091.1:4475-13458 GCF_055574875.1 Streptomyces sp. NPDC034670 | reverse complement strand
CCCCCCCCCCCCCCCCCCCCCCCCCCCCCCCCCCCCCCCCCCCCCCCCCCCCCCCCCCCCCCCCCCCCCCCCCCCCCCCCCCCCCCCCCACCGGCTCCCCCCTCGGAGCCGGACCCGTCTCCTGCCGTCAGCGTCGCAGGGTCAGCAGACCCGGACGGTAGGGCAGGAGACCGTAGTCACCGCCGGAGTTGGGGCTGCGCCCCTGGTAGAGCAACTGCAGGTTGCAGGGATCGACGGTCATGGTCTGATCGGCGCTGGTGCGGATCAGTTCGCCGTGGCTGATGTCGTTGGTCCAGGTGGCGCCGCTGTTGGCCTTGCCGGCGAAGGGGTTGCTCTCGGTCGCGGCCTGGGGCGTCCAGGAGCCGTTCAGACTGGTGGCCGTGAACGAGCGGAAGTACCGGCCCTGCGAGCCGATCGCCTCGACGATCATGAGGTAGCGGTTCTGGCCCTGCAGCTTGTAGACCTGCGGGGCTTCGAACAGGTTGTTCGTCGTGTCGCTCATGACCACGGTCGAGGTCGAGCCGAAGCTGCCCGGGAAGTTCCCGATCGGCATGCTGGCCCGGTAGATCTTGCCGTTGTCGCCGGCGAAGAACAGGTACATGTTCTGGCCGTCACCGATGAGCGTCTGGTCGATGGGTCCCGTTCCGGAGTCGGAGATGCTTCCGGAGAAGAGCACCTGCTCGGACGACCAGCCGTTCGGGTTGGTGGGGTCGCTCGACGTCCGGTAGGAGAAGGCGGTCCGGCCCCACTGGTAGGCGAGCACCCAGATGTTCTTCGGCGCGAAGTAGAAGAGCGTGGGTGCGACGGTGGAACTGGCCATCGTGTTCTGGCTGGCCGAGGCCATCTCCGACCAGTTGGTGAACAGGCCGAAGTTCATCGAACCCCACCTCGTCCCCGTGTCGTGCGTGGTCGCGTAGACGAGTTGCCTGCCGTTGTAGGGGGCGACGGTGAAGTCCTTGAGCGAGACCCACCCCTGCTTGGGCTGCGCCAGCGCGCCCGTCGACGTCCAGCGGTAGCTCGACGGGAGATCGCACGAGCCGGGGGTGCCGGCGCCGACCTTGACGAGGCGCCACTGCTGGTTGGCGCCGCCCCAGTCGTCGTACTGGACGATGTTCGCGTTGTCGGCGGTGGAGGCGCCCTGCACTTCGAGGGCCTTGTTGCTGTGGCGCGAAATGAGCCTCACGTAGCCGTCCGAGCTGTCGGCCAGTCGCCACTGCTGGTTGGCGGCGTTCAGGTCGGACCACTGGACGATCGAGCCGCCGTTCGCGGTGGACCAGTTGTGGACGTCCAGCACCTTGCCCGAGTGACGGGACTTGATGCGGTAGTAGCCGTCCCCGGAATCGACGAACTGCCACTGCTGCTGGCTCTGGTCGTTCCTGGTCCACTGGGTGATGCGGGCGCCGTCACCGGTCGCCATGTTGTAGACGTCCAGGGCTTTGCCGCTGTTGCGGTTGACCAGCACGTACGAGGCGTCGGGTTCCACGGTCGCGGCCTCGGCGGGCTGGGCACCGAGGAAGGTGACCACCAGCAGCAAGGGCGCGAGGACGCCGAGTAAGCGTCTCGGACGGACCGGGGACGGGTGGCGAAACCACATCAAAGGGCCTCCTTGGGGGCGGGGTGGGGTGCCGCGATGAACCGCGGAGCGGCAGCCGCGCCGGGGGCGGGGACGGGTTCGAAAATTTCGAAGTGATCCCGGTTCTGTGACGCCACAAGCTAGGGAGACGGGGCCCTCCGGTCAAGGTCCGTCACCGATCTGTCCGCAAACAGTCCCGGTCTCCGAGCGCGACGAGCCCTTGCCTCGCTCATGAAACCGCAGGTGGGGTGCGGTAGGGCTCGCCGACCCGAGGATCCGCCCACCTCAACATGGCCTCGAATGTTTCGAATCTAGATCGGAAATTTTTTTCGCCGCAAGGGTTGACGAGTCAATGACAACCCCTCAATCATCCTGTCTGGTAAATCGACCGTAGGACGAGATTTCGAACAGTGCTGGTCCCGAGCGGGCTGTGCCGCACTGCGGAGCCGTGCACAGCCGCACGACGGATCCGCGCACCGAAGCACCCGCGCCACCCCGTTTTCCCGTCCCGGTGAGGCTCGCACCGACGCGTCCCGACCCTCCGCGCAGGGGGAGAGGTGCGCGGCCCCGCGTGACGGCCTCCCGGCCGAGCCGCGATGGAGTACCCCCGTGCCCGTGTCGAAAGACCGCTGCCGCCCGGCGTACGTCACTCGGCGGCCGACCGGGCCCGTCCGTGCCGGTCGGGATCCTGCCGGGACCCACGACCGCGGTGTCCGGTGGTCCCGTCATTCCTACCTTGGAGGCACAGCCATGGGCTCCTCTGCCCTTCCCAGACCCGCCGTCCGGCGGAAGATCCGCGCTCTGCTGCCGGCGCTGGTCGCCGGCGTCCTCGGTGCGGGCGCCGCACTGGTCGCACCGCCGTCGCCCGCCCAGGCCGCCGAGAGCACGCTCGGCGCCGCCGCGGCGCAGAGCGGCCGCTACTTCGGCGTCGCCATCGCCGCGAACAGGCTGAGCGACTCGACGTACGCGACGATCGCGGCCCGGGAGTTCAACTCGGTGACGGCCGAGAACGAGATGAAGATCGACGCCACCCAGCCGCAGCGGGGCCAGTTCAACTTCTCCGCCGCCGACCGCGTCTACAACTGGGCGGTGCAGAACGGCAAGGAGGTGCGCGGTCACACCCTGGCCTGGCACTCCCAGCAGCCCGGCTGGATGCAGAACCTCAGCGGCAGCGCGCTGCGCCAGGCGATGATCGACCACATCAACGGCGTGATGGCCCACTACAAGGGCAAGATCAAGCAGTGGGACGTCGTGAACGAGGCCTTCGCCGACGGAAGTTCGGGAGCCCGGCGCGACTCCAACCTGCAGCGCACCGGCAACGACTGGATCGAGGTCGCCTTCCGCACCGCGCGCGCCGCCGACCCGTCCGCCAAGCTCTGCTACAACGACTACAACGTCGAGGACTGGACCTGGGCCAAGACCCAGGCCATGTACCGCATGGTGCGGGACTTCAAGCAGCGCGGCGTGCCGATCGACTGCGTCGGCTTCCAGTCGCACTTCAACAGCGGCAGCCCCTACAACAGCAACTTCCGCACCACCCTGCAGAGCTTCGCCGCCCTCGGCGTCGACGTGGCCGTCACCGAGCTCGACATCCAGGGCGCCTCGCCCACGACCTACGCCAACGTGGTCAACGACTGCCTGGCCGTCTCGCGCTGCCTCGGCGTCACCGTCTGGGGCGTGCGCGACAGCGACTCCTGGCGGTCGGAGCACACGCCGCTGCTGTTCAACAACGACGGCAGCAAGAAGCCCGCGTACACCGCCGTCCTCAACGCGCTCAACGGCGGCTCCACCACACCGCCCGCGGACGGTGGAACGCTCAAGGGCGTCGGTTCGGGCCGCTGCCTGGACGTGCCGAACAACAGCACCACCGACGGCACCCAGGTCCAGCTGTGGGACTGCCACAACGGCACCAACCAGCAGTGGACGCACACCGACGCCGGTGAACTCAGGGTCTACGGCAACAAGTGCCTGGACGCCGCCGGCACCGGCAACGGCGCCAAGGTCCAGATCTACAGCTGCTGGGGCGGCGACAACCAGAAGTGGCGCCTCAACTCCGACGGATCCGTCGTCGGCGTCCAGTCCGGCCTCTGCCTCGACGCCGTCGGGGGCGGCACCGCCAACGGCACCCTGATCCAGCTCTACTCCTGCTCGAACGGCAACAACCAGCGCTGGACCCGCGCCTGACGGGGCCCGCGCGAAGTGACCGCCGCGGCGGGGACCCGGGCCCGGACGCCCGGTTCCCGCCCGGACGGTCCGCCGCGTGACCCGACGGTCCGTCCGCGGTACGGGCCCGTTCTCCGAGGACCGCGGCCGTGCCAGGCCGATCCGGTGCCCGCGCCCGTACACGGGCCAGGGTCCTTCGCTCCAGGGGAGTGCTCCCGGTCGAGGACGGCTCGGTGACGGCGGGTGACACGGCGAAGCCCCGTCGGGAACCGTCCCGACGGGGCTCTCACGCGCGGCGGGACGCACCGGGGTCCGCCACAGCGGCGGCGGTGGCGCCGACCGGGCCGGCACCGGTCGCGGTCACCTCCCCACCCCACCGCTCGCTCCCGGGCTGCCGGATCGAGGACCGGCCTTCGCGGACGGATCGTGGTCCCGGACGTAGACGGTGACCCGTGCCCCGTTGACCTGCGTCGTTCCGTGCTCGCGGAAGTGGCGCCGCAGGGTGCGTGTCTTCGCTTCCTCCCGCGGGTCGGTCAGTGAGTGCGCCCCCGCCGCACGGACCGCGACGATCCGGTCGAAGTCCAGCATGCGCGCCGCGATCTCCCGGGCGGGGAGCTCGACGCCTGCGAGCGTGTTCGACGAAACGGGGTCCTGCGCCAGGGCCAGATCCGTCAGGAAACGGGTGTCCCCGGGGTCGGCCGCGGCCAGGATCCGGTGCCGGCCGGAGAGGTAGAGCAGACCGTCGCCGGGACGGCCCGCCTCGTGTACGGCGGCGCCGATGGCGGTGACGTCGTCGCTCCGGCTCTGGGGCGTCCTCAGCGACAGGCTCGGCGGGACGAGCGCGGCCAGTACGGCGACCGCCGCGATCCACACGGAGCGGGAAGACCGCTGCTGCCGGTGGAGGTGATCCGTCAAGGCGCCCAGCAGCAAGGCGATGCCGATGTTGCTGTACAGCACGTACCGGTCGACGAAAAGGGGCTTCACCAGGGAGACGATCAGCAGCAGAAGGCCCGGGAGCACGAGGATCGGCACGGCCAGCGCGGAAAGCCGTACGGGCCCCCTGACCCCCAGGGGCACCCGGGCGCACGCCACGCCCACGACCGCCACGACCAGGAAGTACTGCAGCCGCACCGGCCCGCCGATCCAGGACACCTGCTCCGACTGCGCCGCACTGAGGATCGCCAGTGGCAGCAGCCCGGCCACGACGCCGGCCGCGGTCACGCTCCACGCCCTCATCACCGGCCGTGGAACACGGGAGACGACCAGGGTGACGCCGTGTGCGACGAGGGCGAGGACCGCGAACTCGTGGAGCAGGCAGGCCAGCAGCATGGTGGAGCCGTAGACCGCCCACCGCCACCGGGCGCGGTGCGGGACGCTGACCACCAGCGCATAGGTGGCCCAGGCGACCAGGGCGCAGACCATGGCGTACGAGCGGCCTTCCTGCGCGTACTTCTGCACCTGGGGGAGGACCGGGAACACCAGCCCGGCCAGCAGCCCGGCCCGGGGCCCCGCCAGGCGCAGCCCCAGAAGCCCGACCCCGCTCGCCGCCACGGACATCGCCAGCACGGACGGCAGCCGCAACGCCAGCAACCCCCCGCCGAAGAGACCGAAGATCCCGTGCATCACGGTGTAGTAGAGGGCGTGGACCAGATCGACGTGCTGGGCGGTGAGCCATATCTGCGAAAGGTCGCGCTGCGCGAGCTGATAGGTGACGGACTCGTCCCCCCACATGGTGTTCTCCCTGCGGATGCCCCAGAGTCCCAGGGCGACGGTCAGCAGCGAGGGCGCGAGGAGGACGACGGCTCGGACCGGGCGCGGTGACGGCCGACGGTCGGGCGGGGGAGCGGGGACCGTCCCGATCACGGCGGGGACACGTTCGTCAACGGACATCGAGGGCGGGGCCTTTCAGCAGTGGCGAAGAAGCCCCGCCAGCGTGCCCGGACCTCGTTGACCGGTTGCTGACCCGACCTGACCGGCCGATCAGGAAGGCGGGCCGGTCCTGTGCCAGGCTGCACCCCATGCGCATCCTGGTGGTCGAAGACGAAGTGGACCTTGCCCACACCCTGCACACCGGCCTGACCGCCGAGGGCTACAGCGTCGACCTCGCCCATGACGGCCGGCAGGGACTGTGGATGGCCCGGAGCGGCGACTACGCCCTCGTCGTGCTGGACCTGATGCTGCCCGGACTCAACGGCTACAAGGTCTGCGCCCAGCTGCGCCGGGAGGGGAACGCGACCCCCATCCTGGTCCTCACCGCCAAGGACGGGGAGTGGGACCAGGCGGAGGCCCTGGACACGGGGGCCGACGACTACCTGGCCAAGCCCTTCTCCTACCTGGTGCTCGTCGCACGGCTGCGGGCCCTGGCCAGACGCGCCGCGACGGCCGCCCCGCCCGTCCTCGCCGTGGGCGACCTCTCGTTGGACGTCGCCGGCCGGGTCTGCCGCCGGGCCGGAGTCCGGGTGGACCTCACCCCCAGGGAGTTCGCCGTGCTGGAGCTGCTGGCCCGCCGGGCGGGCCAGGCGGTCTCCAAAGCGGACCTGCTCTACCACGCGTGGCCCGACGAGGCCGAGGACCCCAACCTGGTGGAGGCGCGCGTCAGTTCCCTCCGCAAGAAGGTGGACACCGCGTTCCACCGGCGGTCCCTGCAGACCGTACGGGGCACCGGCTACCGACTGGTGGACGACCGTGAACGCGACTGAGCCGCGACGCCGCTGGTGGCCGCGTTCGGTACGAGCCCGCGCGGCCCTGGCCGCCGCCTCGGCCGCCGCCGTCATCCTGGCCGGCATCGGCTGGTGGGTGCACCGCGACGTCTACCGTCAGAGCACGCAGGTCGCCCAGGAACAGGCCCTGCTACAGCTCTGGGCTCTCGTCGATCAACTGGAGGAGGGTGTGGTTCCCGTTCGCAGGAGCGCCGTGCCGTACGAGGTCGTCGCGACCGGCCGGCGCAGCGCTGTCGCCTACGGCGGGGGCATGGCCGACTTCGATCCCGGCACTCGCCATGTGCTGCCCGCCCCGATCGGGGACGGGGCGCCCAACTTCGTCCGCCTGCCCGCGAACCGCGACTACAACCCCGGGGTCAGAGGCTCCATGGCCGGCGGGACCTATGAGGTCATGGCCGCCGACATCAAAGCCGACGAACTGAGCAGCGACAAGATCGCCGCTCTGGGCGTCACCGCCGACGCCACGCTGCGGGTCTATGTGGTGGTGCTCCCGCAGGCAGCCGAGGAGATCACCAGCACCACCGACCGCCTGCTGCTGCGGGCCGGGCTCGTCGGCCTCGTACTGATCGCCGCCGCCGCCTACTTCACCGTCCGCATCGCGCTGCGGCCGGTCGAAGCCATCCGCGTCCTCACCGCCTCGGTCACCGCGAGGGACCCCCGCGAACGCGTCACCGTCCCCGCCACCGGACACGAGATCACCGCTCTGGCCACCACCATCAACACCACCCTCCAACGCCTCGACGACGCCGCCGCCCAGCAGCGCCGCTTCGTCGCGGACGCCGCCCACGAACTGCGCAGCCCCCTCACCACACTGTCGGCCGGCCTGGAGGTCGCGCTCGCCTACCCGGAACGCACCGACTGGCCCGCCGCGGCCACCACCGCCGTACGGCAGACCCGCCGCCTCCAGGCGCTCACCGAAGACCTGCTGCTCCTCGCCCGCCTCGACACCCGCGCCCCCGCAGCCGACCCCGAAACCGTCGACCTGACCGCCCTCGTCTCCCGGCTGGCCGAGCAACACCCCCTCACCGAAAGACCGTTGACCCTCACCTACGACAGCACCGCCCCCGCACACGTCCACGGAAACCACGACGAGCTCGAACGGCTGCTGCGCAACCTCCTCGACAACGCCGCCCGTCACGCCGCACACCGCGTCCAGATCACCGTCCGGAACCAGGGCGCCCGGTCCGTCGTCGTCACGGTGCACGACGACGGACCGGGCGTGCCCCCCGAGGACGCCGAGCGCATCTTCGAACGCTTCGTCCGCCTCGACGACGCCCGCTCCCGCGACCGCGGCGGCACCGGTCTGGGCCTCGCCATCGCCCGCGACCTGGCCCACCGCCACCGAGGCACCCTCACCCTCGCCCCCCGGACCCTCGGAGCGTGCTTCGAGCTACGCCTTCCCCGAGCCCCCGCCCCGGAGGCAGCCCTCGGCCAGTCGTAGATCCACTCGACCCCCGACGCCCCGGGGCCGGGTGGACCCCTGGGCCGCCGGTGCGTGCGACGACCTCCGGGCCGACGCGGTTCACCGAACTCCCCCATCGCGCCTCCCGACCGCCGAACCCGCCCCGCTGACAGCGGCAGACCACGGCGCTGCGCACGACCGGGCACGGAACCGGACGACTTCACCTGACCGAGCGAAGATCACCACATCGGGCCCGCAGGGTGAACCCGAGGTCCACGGACTCCAGGGAGTTCCCGAGGTTGGTCTGGGTGTGCCGTTGACTGATGCGCAGTGGGCGAGGATCGAGCCGTTGCTCCCGGACCGGACGCCGAAGCGGGGCGGCCGGGTGGCCGGGGGATCATCGACATCGCCAGGTCGCGTGGCATTCCGGTCTCCGTCTACCGGGTCGACGTCGTCTCCGGCGACCAGGTGAACGGGGCCTGCCAGACCCAGGACTTCGTGTGGCTGAGCATCCGCGGCATGCTGACGGCGGGCGCGGTCCCCGCGGGCATCCCCGGTTACTTCCACCCCACACCGGTCGACTACGTGAGCGCCGCGATCCTGCGGCTCTCTTCCGGGCTCACGGGGGTGGGGGACACGTACAACCTTTCCAACCCGCACCGCCTGCACTTCTCCGAGGTCGTCGACCAACTCCGCGCCCTCGGTCACACTCTCGTGGACCTGGACGGGGCCGAGTGGAGCCGGACGGTGCGCAGCGACCCGGAGAACTCGCTCCTGCCGCTGCTCGACGTCTTCGAGGCCGCGATCTCCGGAATCGGCGGCTACCCCGACATCGACATGCACAAGACGGAGGCGGCCTCGGCGGGCAGCGGCATCACCTGCCCGCGTGTTACGGGTGAACTGCTGGCCCGCTACCTGAGGTTCTTCACCGACCAGGGCTACTTTCCGCCTCCCCACCCGCGGGAAGCCGTGTCCGTGACGATGTGACGCCGAGGCCGACCCGACACCCGGGGGGCGGGGGGGGAGGGGGGGGGGGGGGGGGGGGGGGGGGGTGGGGGGGGGGGGGGGGTGAGGGGGGGGGGGGGGGTGGTGCGGTTGGCGATGATAAGCAAGATGATGTTGCAG
>NZ_JBVITR010000091.1:0-4465 GCF_055574875.1 Streptomyces sp. NPDC034670 | reverse complement strand
TCCCCCCCCCCCCCTGATAGAAATTCTGCCCCCGGGCGGGTGCCCCCCCCCCCCCCCCCCACCCCCCTCCCCCCCCCCCCCCCCCCCCCCCCCCCCGGGTCCCCGGGTGTCGGCGTCCGGACCGCGCCGCGGACGGCGCCTGCGGACGGGGCGCTGCTTTCGGTCAGGTGTTCAGCTCCCGGGTGCGCCGAGCGGCGGCACGGTGTTGGGTGGGCGTGATGCCGCGGCAGCGCTTGAAGGCGACGCTGAGCGCGAAGGTGTTGGAGTACCCGACCCTGCGGGCGATGGAACTCACGGTGGCGTCGGTGTCGCGGAGCAGGTCGGCGGCCAGGGCGACCCGCCACGTGGCCAGATAGGTCATGGGAGGTTCCCCGACATGGCGGGTGAAGCGGCGGGCCAGACCCGACCTGGAGGAACCCACCTTGGCGGCGAGGGTCGCCACCGTCCACGGGTGGGCGGGGTGGTCGTGCATCAGCCGCAGCGCGCTCGCGACGACCGAGTCGTCCGTGGTGCGGTACCAGGCGGGGGCGTGGTTCTGGGGGCGGTCGAACCAGGCCCGCAGCGTGGAGACGAGCAGCAGGTCCAGCAGCCGGTCCAGGACGGCCTGCTGGCCCGGCTTGTCGCGTCGAAGCTCCTCGGTGACCAGGGTGAGGAGCGTACGGTCGCTGTCCCGTTCCGGTACGACGAGGACGTCCGGGAGGGCATCCAGGAGACGGTCGCTGATGCCGGCCCGGCCCTCGTAGGCACCGCTGATCAGAAAGGCCGCGCCCGCTTCGCCGACCCCGCAGGTCCGCGGGTCGGGGGCCGGCCCGCCTCCCGCCACGGCACGGGCGGTGCGCGCGCAGTAGTCCGCGCTGGTGATGACCTGGTGGGGCGGCGCCGCGGGATCCTCGGCGACCGTGTACGGGGCGGGACCGCGCACGACGACGGTGTCACCGGAGTCGACCGGCACGGGCTCGTTGCCCGCGGGCGTGACCCAGATCCTGCCGTTGACCGCGATCACCAGCGTCAGTTGGGCGCCGCTCGCGAAGCGCAGGGACCACTGGGGGCTCATGACCGTCCGGGTGAACACAGCTCCGCGCGCTCGTACCCCGTCCAGCAGATTCGCTAACGTGTCCACCCCCCCAATGTAGACGCTCGAACATCGACATGGGGGTCTCAACCATGGTTTCGCTCCACGCAGGGCGGTTCAGTGGGGCACATGACTGAGCACCCGATTCTGATTACCGGCGGCACGGGGAAGGTCGGCGGGCGCGCCGTGTCCCAACTCCGCGCCATGGGCACCCCGGTGCGCGTGGGGTCGCGTTCCAGCGACCCCCGTTTCGACTGGACGGACCAGAGCACCTGGGACGCCGCTCTGAAGGGCGTGAAGAAGGTCTTCATCGTGCCGCACGACGGTGAGCTGCTGACACGGCCGTTCGTCCAGCGCGCGAAGGAACTGGGCGTCGAGCGCGTCGTGCTGCTGTCCGGCCGCGGTGCCGACGTGCCCGGCTACGCCAGCGAGGACAGCATCGCCGGCAAGACGCACATCGACGGCGAGGACGCCGTGCGCAACTGCGGGCTGGAGTGGACGATCGTCCGGCCGGCGTGGTTCGCGCAGAACTTCAGCGAGGGTTTCTTCCGCGACGCGGTGATGGCCGGCGAGCTCCGGCTGCCCGCCGGTGACGGCGCGGCGAGCTTCGTGGACGCCGAGGACATCGCCGCCGTCGCGGTCGCGGCGCTCACCGAGGACAAGCACGTGGGCAAGACCTACGAGCTGTCCGGACCGAGCGCGCTGACCATCGGCGAGGCGTTGGCGCTCATCTCGGAGGCCACCGGCCGGACGGTGCGCTACGTGCCCCTCTCGCCCGAGGACTTCGTCGCCGAACTGATCGCCGAAGGCTGGCCCAAGGCCGACGCCGAGGACTACGCGGACTCGGTCGGCCCGATCCGGAGGGACATGGACAGCCATCTGTCCGACGGTGTGGAGGCCGCGCTGGGCCGCCCGGCTCGTCCCTTCGCCCAGTTCGTCTCGGACGCCGCGGCCGCCGGGGCGTGGCGCGACTGACGTCACCTGCGGTCGGTGACGACCACCGACCGCACGACACCGCCCCCGCGATCGTGAGATGCGCGGGCCGTACCACCTGAACGTCCGGCGACGCCGGTGGCGGCACGCCGGAGGGCCTGTTCCCGGAGCAGGCCGACGCAACACTGCACGAGCAACGGGGGAGCAGCACCTTGTGGCAGGCCGACGCGACTGCGTACGCGGACGCGTCCCGGCCCGCCACCGTTGTGGAGCCACGGACTCGTCCGGGTTCTGTCTCGCTCTGAGGTGGCACCACATTTCCGATCGCCTGTCTCGCGAACGCGAGCCGGATCCCGCCGGCTGTCGAGTCGATCAGCCGTGCCCGAACCGGCGGAGCGAGCACGTCGCGAGGACAGGGGCCGCGCAGGCAGCCGTCGATTCCTCAGCCGCCCCCCTGGTCCCATGTACACGCGATCACAGGAAACCTGAGGACACCCCAGTGACTGAAGACAACCAGCCAGGCATACGCGGCACCGGTGATCTGTCCCGTCGGCGGCTGTTCAGGCTCGGCGGGCTCACCGCCGCGGCCGCCGCGGTCGGGACCGTCACCGGACCCCTGGGCGGCACTGCCGCCCGGGCCACCGAGCCGCGGACCGGCTATGACGCCATCGTCGTGGGCCTCGGCTTCGCGGGAGCGATAGCGGCACGGGAACTGCGGGCCAAAGGGCTCAACCCGCTGCTGCTGGAGGCCCGTGGCCGGACCGGCGGCCGCACCTGGACCGACACCTTCGCCGGACAGCCCGTGGAGATGGGCGGACAGTTCGTCGACGAGTCCCAGCCGCTGATCACCGCCGAACTCAGGCGCTATGGCATCCCCACCGCGACCGGACTCGTCCCGGCCAAGGCGATCATGCCGACCCCGGACGGCCCCGCCCCGGGGTCCAGTGGTTCCGGACCCGCCGACCTCGTGAGTGCGGCCGCCTGGTCGGGATCGACCGGCGCGTTCGGCGCGCACCATCGGCACGGTCCCCCTCCGCGCCCGATGTACGAGTAGCGCGGCTCGGCCCCCCGACGGCACGGCAGGTGCCGGCAGCGCCAAGGGGGTGTCGCCCCGGCGCCCCGCATGCGGCCGAACGGACCCGCGGCAGCCTCGCCGTCGCCGTTTCCCACAGCGATCACGGGGCCCAGTACTGCAGGGGACCGAGTGGTGTCCGTCGCGTGCCACCGCCAAGCGTCACCGCGAGGGCGAAACAATGAGCAGGAGGATCGCCGGTTCGGCCAACCGGCGTTCAGCGGCTACGTCGCGCGCCACCGGACCCGACGAGAGATCTTGTCCGACGTGACAGTCGGGTGGCCGAGCCCCGCTGTGGTGATCGTCACGAAGGTCTTCGAAGGGCCGCTGCGTACGCTGATCCCGGCCGTCGGTGAGGGGTGGCCCGGGGAGCGGGGCCGGACCCGAGGCACCCTTCCCGGCGCCTGACGCACCGCCAGGAAAGCCAGCACCGGGTCAGCGCGAGTCCTGAAAAACCTGGCGAAAGCTGCCCGGACACGCGACTGGCTGTAAGATGTCGAAACAGCCCTTGACCTGCAGAAACGCAGGCAGGGAGCCTCCTTTCAGGAGTGCACCGATGCTGCGTGCCATGTTCAAGTCCAAGACCTAACGCTTGGTCATTTCCGCAGGTCAGATGCATGATTGCCGGGCTGAGGTCAACGAACAGTCAGCATCGGACGCGGCTGCGTCCTGACGTTGCCGACTTTTGGGCCGGGGAGTGACCCGGCCAGGGTCAACTCCCCCAGCCCCACCCGGAGGGTTCGATGTGCCCCGGCTTGCATGGAGTCGAGTTGCTGGATCCTGGGCGATCGCGGGGATCGACCTCAGTTCGAACTCGACGGGTGTGAGCATGCCGAGCGCGGAGTGGCGCCGCTGGCGGTGGACGGCCGGTTCCGCCTCCAGTTCGGCAATCCGTCGTCGGGCGACCACGAGCTCAGCCCGGTCCTGGCTGGTCGGCCCGGGCAGCTGCCCGGTGTCGACGAGGTGCTGACGTCGCCGGACGTAGATCGTCTGCTCGCTGATGCCGAGACCGTGAGCGATCTCCCTGATCGCCCGGCCGGAATCGACGAGATCGAGGACCTTGCGCCGGAACTCGGCCGGGTGACCACGGGGCGCTGAAGCCTCCTTGGCGTCTGGGACATCATCTGTCCAGCAAGGTGACTCCACCGGACCCGGGGCACATCAGCGTCAGCGGTGGTGCCTGATGCCGTCCGGACCGGAAGTGAGCCGACGAGGCGGAGCCTGGAGAGCTGGTCCGCCTGCTGCCGGGGAGCGCGTCGGGGTGCGGACGCGTCCGCCCGGCGGGAGCGTGGGCTCAGTAGCGGTAGTGGTCGGGCTTGTACGGGCCCTCGACCTTCACCCCGATGTACTCCGCCTGCTCCGGGCGCAGCCGGGTGAGCTTGACGCCG
>NZ_JBVITR010000090.1:0-13511 GCF_055574875.1 Streptomyces sp. NPDC034670 | reverse complement strand
CGAGAGCATGGACGCCCTCTACAGCGACGACACGATCGTCCTGCCCGCCACGTCAGACGACTGATCGCCTACACCACGCCAAGGGACATGACCCGCATCCGCGCCTCGCCCAGGCTTCCCCTGGGCGAGGCGCGACCTGTTCGGCCGCCGGAACGCCTTAGAACTCCTGACCGAATGGTCTTCGGAAGCCAGTGCTGTCGCTCGCTGGTGAGTATCCGACGTTGACCAGAAAGCCGCCGAGTATGCCGGTCTCTTCGAGCATGCCGCGTCGGCGGTCTTGCCCGGCGCTGGGCACTTTCCCGGCTCAGTGATCCCGTGTGTGTGGGGGGGGTCACGCGGGCACCGACGGCCTTTCTCGGCTGACGGTGTCGAGCAGTAGTTTCGCGGCCACTGCCGCTCCGTCGGTGCGGATGCCGTCGGCCACGGCCCGTGCCCGTGCGAGGGTCTCGGGGCCGAGGGCCGTCCCGAGTGCGGCTGACAGGGACTGGGTGGTCGGAGTCGAGCCGTCGTGTGCCGCACCGATGCCCAGGGCGGCCACCCGGCCGGCCCAGTAGGGCTGGTCCGCCGCCTGGGGCACTACCACTTGCGGCGCTCCGGCCTGGGCGGCCGTCGTCGTCGTGCCCGCGCCGCCGTGGTGCACGACGGCGGCCACCCTGCCGAACAGTGCCTGCTGATTGACCTCGCCGACGACGAAGCAGTCGTCCCGGTCGTCAATCAGAGCCAGTTCGGCCCAGCCGCGGCCGACGAGTGCGCGGCGGCCGTGCGCGCGGATCGCCTCAATGGACACCCGGGCGATGTCCGCGCAGACGCCGCGCATGCTGCCGTAGCCGACGAACACCGGAGGCGTGCCCGCATCCAGGAACGCCAGCAGGTCGTCCGCCAACGGGCGTTCGTCCGGCAGGATCCACGCCCCGGTGTGCACGACGTCGAGCTCCGGGGCCTCCCGCCACGGACCCAGGACCGGGTCCGACGCCAGCCACGGTCGGTCGGTGAAGATGAAACCGTGGACGTCGTCCACCGGCGGCAGACCAACCGAGGCCCGGTGGGCGTTGAGCGCCCCGCCGTGCAGCGCGTTGAAGGTCCGCGCGTTCAGGTCCCACAGCGCCCGGTTGTCGGTCACTTCCGGCGGGAACGACTGGCCCGCCAGCAGCGCGGGGGGCGCTTGGTGCGGCGACCGCAGCAGGAACGGGCAAAAGGTCGCGTACACGTAGGGGATACCGAGTTTCTCGGCCGCCGACCGCGAGGAGAAGTGCGCGAGACCGGTCGCCAGCAGGACGTCGCATCCCTCGGCGGCTGCGGCGACCGTGCCGAACTGCGCGGCCAGCTCGGTCACACGCCGGGAGGCCGCCGATTCCGTCGACGGCGCCGTCATCGTGCCCATCGGCCTGCCGACCGCCACCAGTTCCACGCCGGCCCTGGCCAGCAGCCGGGCGAAGACCTCGTCCGGCGGCGCACAGACCCTCACCTGCGCGCCGAGTTCCCGTAACCGCACCGCCAGCGCCACCAGCGGTTCGACATCCCCGCGCGACCCATACGTCGACAACAACACACGCACCACGTGACTCCCGTTTCTGCAGGTACTGGCCTCGGTCGGCAATTCTGCGGCCTGACGGGGGCCTTGCCGCAAGCCCCCCGGTGCGCTATACGTTGAGCACGGTAAGGAGTTGGAATCCCCTTGCCCTTGGCCTTTGCCGTCCGCGGTGAACGGACGACCTCCCGATGAAGCGACGGCGTGCAGCGTAGGACGGCACGTCGGCCCAGGAGGTTCTCACCTGCGCCCCGCGCTGTCCTGAAGCTCATCGTGATGTGTGGTTCAGACGTCGCCAGCAGATCGGCGCGCATCCGGCGGTGAGGAAGGCTTCGTGGATGTCGTCGCGGATCTCCCAGCGGATGCGCAGGCGGCGGAACCAGTGCAAGTGGGCGAACGCGCGCTCCACGACCCACCGTTGGGTTCCCAGCCCGGAACCGTGCTCGGTGCCACGGCGGGCGATCAACGGCTTCACACCAAGGTCCCAGACCATGCGGCGGTATTTGTCGTGGTCGTAGCCGCGGTCAGCCAGCACCACGTCCGGGCGCTGCCGGGGGCGGCCACGCTTGCCCCGCACCGGCGGCACGGCCTGGAGCAGCGGGATCAGCTGAGTGACGTCGTTGCGGTTGCCGCCGGTCAGGGTGGCGGCGAGCGGGATGCCGGTGGCGTCGGTGATCAGGTGGTGCTTGCTGCCCGTCCTGCCCCGGTCGACGGGGCTTCGTCCGGTCCTGGACCCCCTTTTGGCGCACGGATGTGGGAGCCGTCGACGGCCGCCCGGGAGAAGTCCAGGGCGTTCGCGCTGCGGAGCCTGGCGAGGAGGACCCCATGCAGCCGGGGCCAGACTCCGGCCTCAGTCCATTCGGCCAGGCGGCGCCAGCAGGTCATGCCCGAGCCGAAGCCGAGTTCCTACGGCAGGTGTTCCCAGGCGATTCCGGTGTGCAGCACGAACAGGATGCCCTGGAACACCAGCCGGTCCGGGATGCCGCTTGCGCCCAGGGTGCCGGGCTCGGCGCTCGACCTTCGGCAGCAGCGGCTCGATCACCGCCCACAGCTCGTCGTCGACTTCCCACGGCTTCGGCCGCGCCACCCCACACCCCCGGATCGTCGGTTCCGGAGTGATCTAACCACCTCGAAGATCATTTCGTTAGGAGTTCTAAGCCGCAGCCCAAGACGACATACCCAAGCAGCCACCGGCCGTAGAACCGGACGACGCCGTGGTCGGACTGCGCAAAACACAGCAGGACCACCTGCCACAGAGCACGCTCGCCGCCTTGCGCTGGGCACGCGCCAACGACCCGGACTTCCCGGCTTCCGTCGACAAGCGCCAGGTAGCGCGAACGTTGGCGACGTGCCGACCGTGAGGCCGGCGCGCGGCTGGTGAGCCGGACACGAGAGGGTGGGTGACAGCAGAACTGCTGTCACCCACCCCTTCTCGTCGCTTGTTCGGTCAGCCGCAGTCGTCGCGGTTGATCTTCAGGGAGCGGGTCTGGTCGTTGAGGTTGTAGCCGCGCAGGTCGTGGGGGGAGCCGCCGCTGCGGGTCACGCACATGCACCGGCCGACGTGGTTGCGCTTTTCGTAGACGCGGGCGGTACGGTCGGAGTTGTTGCGGATCGAGCTGCCGCGGTCACGGATCGCGGAGGACAGGTCCTGCACGCTGCCGTCCACGGCACGCCGCACCCACGGCTGACCACCGAAGTCGGCCTCGGGGGAGATGCACACGTAGCCGGAGAGGCAGTCGATTACTACCTCCACCGCGCTGGAGCTGCTGGAAGCGGAGGCGGGAACGGTCACCGAGGGAGGGGGTCAGGGTGGCGATCGCCGCGGCACGCATCAGGTTTTTGATCATGTGGCGGCGCGCGTGCTCGCGCGAAGTCATTCCTGGTCCTGTGAGGAGGGGTAGATCCGCCACAGCTGGGAGAGGTTCGGGCCGCCCCACATGCGAGTCAGGCCCACCAGCCGGTCGTTGCCCTGGAGATGGGCGGCGATGGCCAGGGCGTAGCGCGGGTGCACGACCGAGACCATGTAGAAGTCGTTGCCACGCTCTGTGTGTGAGACCAGCCGCCAGTGCTGGTTGAGGCTGTCGGTGCGTTCTCGGAGGGTCACGATGTCGGGCGGGTTGGCCCCTGCGGTGAGGAAGCGATGGTTGGCGTAGGACTCGATGCGCACCGTGCCGTCGGCGTTCTGCCGCAGGAACCACCGGTGCGAGCTGTTGTCCTTGGCGAACGCGAAAAAACGGCTGGCAGCTGGCCGAGTGGGCCGGCCACCGCGACCCGGCGGGCCTGCAGCACCTGCTGGGCGGTGCCCGGTGGGACACCGCCGCGGTCCGGGATGACGTACGCGACTACGTCGCCGAACGGCCCGGCCCCGGCGGAGTGCTGATCATCGACGACACCGGGTTCATCAAGAAGGGCACCACCTCGGCCGGGGTCGGCCGGCAGTACACCGGCACCTCAGGAAAGATCGACAACTGCCAGATCGGGGTGTTCGCCGCCTACGCCACCAGCTCCGGCCGAGCCCTGGTGGACCGGGACCTCTACCTGCCCAAAGCCTGGACGTCCGACCGTGACCGCTGCCGGGCGGCCAAGATCCCCGACCAGCGGGCGTTTGCGACCAAGGACGCCTCCACGCCCTGAGCTGGTCCCACTGGCGCAGACGCCACCAGGCCACAGCCCGCCGCTGCCACTACCGAAGAAGAACCAGCTCAGGACACGAAACCTCACGGGAGTACTAGGGGTAGCGTTGCGCCCGGGTGGCGATCTCCTACCGGCGCATGGGGGCGATTCATGAACCAGCAGTTGAATCTGGTGACATTGGGTGTCGAGGACTTGAAGGTCAGCCGCCAGTTCTACAGCCACGGCCTGGGCTGGACACCTCTGCTCGATATGAAAGAGATCGTCTTCTACCAGATCGGCAGTGGGCTCGCCTTGGCGCTCTTCCCTCTGGCTGACCTCGGTACCGACACCGGACATCCAGCAACGGTCGGCACGCCCTTCACTCTCGCCCAGAACCTGGACTCACCTGCCGAGGTCGACAAGGCCGTGCAGCGAGCCCGTGCGGCAGGAGCGACTGTCCTCAAAGAGCCGCAACGCGCGGCGTTCGGCGGCTATCACGGCTACTTTGCCGACCCCGACGGCCACCGCTGGGAGGTCTGCCACAACCCCGGCTGGTCGGTCGCAGACGATGGCACCGTGACACTGGCAGCTGTTGACGCACCCGGCGGGGAGGATTGACGTCGCTTCGGCACCCCTGATCGTCATGCTGTGTCGGTAGCAGAACGAGTACGTGTCCGCGAGATCGATGACGACGAGGGACAGCGCCTGCTGCGGATCATCGGGCGGACCAGAGGAAGATGCCCGCGATGTGGAGCCCGGCCAGGTAGATGGTCGCGGTCTTCTCCTAGCGGGTGGCGATACCGCGCCACTGCTTCAAGCGGTTGATGCACCGCTCGACGGTGTTGCGCTGCTTGTACGCCTCCCGGTCGAAGGCCGGCGGTCTGCCACCGACCGGTCCACGCCGCATCCGGTTGGCCTGCTGGTCGGCCCGCTCCGGGATCACCGCCCGGATACCGCGTCTGCGCAGGTGGTCGCGGACCTGGCGGGAGGAGTAGGCCTTGTCGGCCAGGACCAGGTCCGGTCTGGTGCGCGGACGACCGCGCTGCCGGGGAACGCGGAGGCGAGCCACCACCTCGGTGGAGGCAGGTGCGTCGCCGGCCCGGCCGGCGCTGAGGTGGAAGACCCAGGGCCGGCACCGGCCGTCGGCGGCAAGGTGGGTCTTCGTGGCCGGTCCGCCACGGGAGCGGCCGATGGCGTGGTCGTGCGGCTCGCCGGCCGGGACCCCTTTTTGCGGGCCCCGGCCGCGTGCTGGTGAGCGCGCACGATGGTGGAGTCCACCGACACGGCCCGGCTCAGGTCCTCGTCCGCGTCGGCCTGGGCCACCAGGGCGGTGAACACCCGCTCCCAGGTGCCGTCGACGGCCCACATCCGCAGTCGGTTGCAGACGCCCCGCCAGGTGCCGTACTTCTCCGGCAGGGGCACCCACTGGGTGCCGGTCTGGAACTTGCAGGCGATCGCGTCGATCACCTCACGATGGTCCCGCCAGCGGCCACCCCGCTTCGGCGTCCGGTCCGGGAGCAACGGCTCGATCCGCACCCACTGCGCATCAGTCGACGGCACACCCAGACCGACGACCGACCGATCCCAACGAAACCGCCTGGAGCCAGAGACCGGCGTCGACGTCGACGCGGTGGAGCAGACCCGCCGGACCTTCGAAGCCGCCGCCCGGCTGGCCGCCAGGCTCCAGGACGGCAAGCGGGAGCGCGCTGTCACCCTCGGTCCCCGGCCGCAGCCCGCCCCAGCCACGGCCCCGCCGCCGCACACCCAGCAACCCGGCACCCAGCACACACCGGGCCGGACCACAGGAGGAGTCGCATGAGCACCCCGGAAGAACGACCCACCCCGAGGACGCACTCGCCCGCGTCCACGCGGCCCGCGCGAAGATGGCCGCCGCGCTCAACGAGGACCAGGAGCCCGAGCCCGATGAGTCCCTGGGGTGGCAGCCGATCTGGAAGCGCCCCCGGAAGCCGAAGTCCAGGGCCACGAAGAAGCAGGAGCTGCGCAAGCAGCGGCGGCGACTCCAGGACGCCGGGAAATGCCGCCTGGCCGCCGCGCAGTCGCGCCGGCCCCGCTCCCGGCAGAACCGGATCGGCAACGCGGCCGCGCGTCGCGACGCCCGCGCCCTGTCCCGGGTGCGGCACTTCAACGCCTGGCTGTGGTGACGATGCCGGACACCGTCTACTCGATGGACTCCACTGAGCGGACTCCACTGAGCCTCCGCCAACTTGGAGATGGAGGTCAAAGGACTGGTGTGACGGCCTTCCAGGTTGCTCACACCGGTAATCAGCGGTTGTCTGCGGAGTAGATCATCTGTCGGCGGTTGACCTCAAGGTCCGTCAGGACAAGCAGGGCGCGTAGAAGCCGGGTCGCGGGGGCGGGGTCTATGCGGAGCTTGGTGAGGGCCCGCCAGTTCTTCAGGCGGGCGAAGCCGTGCTCGACCGGTGCGCGTCCGACGGCGAGGACGCGGTTGGCGTCCTTCTGGCCGGGGGTGAGCTTGTGGGTGCGGCTGGCGATGAAGCCGGTGACGGCGGTGGTGGCCGACCGGGCGCGGTCAGGTTTCGGAGCTGTGATCGGCTTCAGGCTTGGGGAAGGCGACGCTGATGCGTGTGCCGTGGTCCAGCCGGCTGTCGAGGTCGATGTGGGCGTGGTGGTGTTCGGCGATGGCGGCGGTGATGGCCAGGCCGAGGCCGGTGCCGCCGTGAGTGCGGCTGCGGCCTTTGTCGGCTCGGTAGAAGCGGTCGAAGACATGGCTGACGGCGTGGGCGGGGATGCCGGGGCCGTTGTCCTGGACGGTGAGGATGACCTGGCTGTTGCCGGTGCGCAGTTCAATGGTGCAGGGTGCGGCGGGCGGTGTGTGCATGCGGACGTTGCTCAGGAGGTTGGCGAGCAGGCTGCGCAGTTGCGCCTCGTCGCCGAGGACGGTGACGCTGTCTTGGATGTACAGGGTGTAGGGGCGGGCGGGTTCGACGGCTGCGGCGTCGCGGGCGGAGTCGGTGACGATGCGGCTGAGGTTGACGGGCTCCAGGGGTGCTTCGCTTTCCTCGTCGAGGCGGGCGAGCATCAGCAGGGCTTCGACGAGTTTGCCCATGCGCTGCACTTCCGCGTGCATGCGGTCGATGGCGTCGTCGACGGAGGCTTTGTCGGGTAGTGCTCCGTGCTGGTAGAGCTCGGTGTAGCCGCGCAGGGACTGTAGCGGGGTGCGCAGTTCGTGGGAGGCGTCGGCGACGAAGCGGCGCATGCGTTCTTCCGATGCCTCGCGTGCGGCCATGGCGCTTTGGATCTGGTCGAGCATGGCGTTCAGCGCGTGGGCGAGGCGGCCGACCTCGGTGGTGGGGGCGGTGTCGGCCGCGGTGATCCGGCGGGTGAGATCGCCGGAGGCGATGGTGTCCGCGGTATCGGCGGCGTGCTCCAGGGGCCGCAGTGCCCGGCGGACCGCCAGGGTGCTGACCACGGCCACCATGCACAGGCCGGTCAGTTCGGTTGCCACGATCACGACCCCGTTGGCCGTAGCGAGCCAGGTCAGGGCGGTTGCGGCGAGGGCGAGTGCGCACAGGGCCGTGACGAGGGCGCCAATCCGGGTCCGCAGCGGTCGCTGTCGCAGAAGCCGCCTGCCTCGCCCCGCGGCCACAGTGGCACGCAGGCGCGCGATCAGCCTGTGAGGGGGAGTACTGGAGGGCCGGGCTGCAGGGGTCATCGGGGTTCCCGGATGCTGTAGCCCACTCCGCGCTGGGTATGGATCAGGGCGGGGCCGAGACTGTCGATCTTGCGGCGCAGGTAGCTGATGTACGTGGCGACGACGGTGTCGTCGCCGTTGAAGTCGTAGGACCACACGTGGTCGAGCATCTGGGCGCGGGGGACGACGCGCCCGCGGTGCAGCATGAGGTAGCGCAGCAGGCGGAACTCGGTCGGTGACAGGTCGATGGCGGTGCCGGCCCGGCGGACGGTGTAGGTGGCGGAGTCGAGTTCCAGGTCCGCGACGCGCAGGACCGGGTCGGTGCCGGCCCGGGGGCGGGTGCGGCGCAGCACGGCCTGGATACGGGCGGCGACCTCGTCCAGGCCGAAGGGCTTGGTGATGTAGTCGTCGCCTCCCGATGTCAGGCCGCGGACCAGGTCCTTGCGTGTGTCACGGGCAGTGAGGAAGACCACGGCCTGCGGCAGTCCGTCCTGGCGCAGACGATGCATGACCTCGAAGCCGTCTCCGTCGGGCAGCATCACGTCCAGCAGGATCAGCTCGGGAAGGAAATCCCGCGCGGCGGCGAGGGCATCGTGAGCGGTCGCGGCGGTGCGTACGTCGTAGCCGACGAAGCGCAGGAACCGGCTGAGCGTGTCGAGGATCGCCGGTTCGTCGTCGACCACGAGCAGCCGTCCCTCGACTGCCGATTCGGGGCCGGAGCCGGGGCCGGTGGGTGCTGTGGCATCGCCTGGCATGGGATTCTTCGCTTCCTGCTGCTCACTGGTGCTCTGTTCGATCGTGGCCGATCACCAGGCGGTCTTCCATGTGAGTTTCATGGGAAGACCGCCACCCGGACCCTGATCCAGCCCCGACGCCCGAACCGCCGCCCTAGCGTGGATGACGCCTCGTAGCGGGCCTGGCCCGGCCGGTTCAGGGGATGAGCCGGCCGGGCCTCCTCGTCCTCCTCCTCGTCAGCACATCATCTGGGGGCTTTTGCGTGTCCACATTGCTCTACCGGCTCGGCCGTGCGTGTTTCCGGCATCGAAAAGCCGTACTGGCGGCATGGCTCGGTGTGCTCGTCGTGGTGGCGGTGACCGCGCTGAGCGTGATGAAGCCGTTCACCTCCGCCACCACCATCCCGGGCACCGAAGCCCAGCGCGCCCTCGACGTCATGGAGGCAGAGTTCCCTGCCACCGACGAGTCGCATGTCACCGGCAAGATCGTCATACAGGCACCCGCCGGACAGAAGATCACCGCGGATGCCCCCGCGCAGGCGGTCGCCGACCTGTCCGAGAAGGCCGCCGACACGCCCGGCGTGGCCTCGGTGACCGCCCCCACCGCCCAGAGCGGCACCGTCTCGCCTGACGGCCGCACCGGCATCACCGAGATCGTCTTCGACGCCGAAAAGACCGACGGCATCCCCGGCGCGACCCTGCTCACCCTTCAGGAAGCAGCGCACCATGCCCGCAGTGCGGGACTTACCGTGGAGACGGGCGGGGACGCGTTCACGCCCCCGATCGAGGTGATGGGCCCGGGAGAGATCATCGGCGTCCTGATCGCCCTGGCCGTCCTGATCCTCGTCTTCCGGTCCCTGCGCACCGCCGTCATCCCGATCGCGACCGCGCTGGTCGGCGTGGCCATCGGTGTGCTGTCCCTCCTCGCGATGACCAGCGTGATCACCATGGACAGCACCTCCATCACCCTGTCGGTGATGCTGGGTCTGGCCGTGGGCATCGACTACGCCCTGTTCATCGTCTCCCGCCATCAGACCCAGGTCCGCGAGGGTATGGATCCGGAGGAGTCGGCCGCTCTCGCCACCGGCACCGCCGACGGCGCGGTGGTCTTCGCCGGAGCCACCGTGGTCATCGCCCTGGCCGCCCTCGCCGTGGTGAACATCCCCTTCCTCACCGTCATGGGCCTGGGCGCCGCCGCCACCGTCGTCGTGTCCGTCCTGATCGCCACCACCCTGCTGCCCGCCCTCCTGGGCTTCATGGGCCGGCGCATCACCTCCAGCCGCATTCCGGCGCTGGCCCGCTCCGCCGCACGCGCCCAGCGGCGCCAGGCCGATCCCCGACGGGTCCCCGCGGCCCGCCGCTGGGCCACCGCGACCACCCGTCGGCCCTGGCGGGTGCTGATCCTGTGCGTCCTGGGCCTGGGCATCCTCAGCGTCCCGGTCACCGACCTGCAACTCGGACTCGGCGGCGGCCCCGACCCGCACAGCTCCGCCGGACGCGCCCAGAAACTGATCGACGACAGCTTCGGCCCCGGCCACAGCGGCCCCCTGGTCGTCCTGGCCCAGGGACCCGACAAGACCACCACGACCACCGCCGCACAGCAGGCAGCCGACCGGATCAAAACACTTCCCGGCGTCGTCTCCGTCTCCCCGCCCATCGCATCCGACTCGGGCAACGCCGTCCTGCTCCAGGTCACCCCCTCCTCCGGCCCCGACACACAGGCCACCGCCACCGTCCTGTCCGAGATCCGCAGCGCACGCGACAGCATCGAGCAGCAAACAGGCACCCAGCTGAATGTCACCGGAAACACCGCAGTCAACATCGACGTCGCCGACAAGCTCTCCGCCGCCCTGCCCGTCTACTGCCTGCTGGTGATGGGCCTGGCCCTGCTGCTGCTCACCGTCGTCTTCCGGGCCATCGCCGTACCCCTGAAGGCCGCACTCGGCTTCCTGCTCTCCCTCGGGGCCTCCCTGGGCGTCCTCGTGGCGGTCTTCCAGTGGGGCTGGCTGGCCGGCCCCCTCGGCATCGCGGACACCGGGCCCGTCCTGAGCTTCCTGCCCATGCTGCTCGTGGGCATCCTGTTCGGCCTCGCCATGGATTACGAGGTCTTCCTCGTCTCCCGCATGCGCGAGGAGTACACCCACGGCAAGCCCCCCACCGAAGCGGTCATCCGCGGCTTCGGCCACAGCTCCACGGTCGTCACCGCCGCAGCACTCATCATGATCGCCGTCTTCGGCGGCTTCATCCTTGCCGAAATGCAGGTCATCAAGGGCATGGGCCTGGCTCTGGCCGTCGGCGTCCTCGTGGACGCCTTCATCGTCCGCATGACCCTCGTACCGGCCGTGATGGCCCTGCTCGGCCACAAAGCATGGTGGCTCCCGCGCTTCCTCCAGCGCACCCTGCCCAACGTCGACGTAGAAGGCGAACAGCTCACGCGCCACGCCACCACCCCGCAGACCCTGCCCCACCACACCCCGCAGACCATCCCCGCCCTGCCCGACAGGTACAACCAGTGAGGTAGTCCTCGAGACCCCGAGCACCGTGCCGCGCTGACGTCGCATCTACACCCGAGCCACGTCAGCGCGGCCAGGTCCCCAAGCGAGCTGTCCCAGCGGGAGAGGAGTCAGGGCGTGCACGGTGTCGGCGCGTACGCATCGCCCCCGCTCACGCGACCCGTCTCCTGCACACCCTGTTCGTTCTGATGACCCCGAAGTCAGCCACTGACAGATGATCTACTCCGCAGGCAACCGCTGACTACCAGCGTGAGCACCCTGGAGGCCCGCCACACCAACCCTTTGACTTGCATCTTCAAGTTGGCGGAGGCTCACCGAGCGACTCTGTCGGGGATCTTGAGGCTCGGGTTCATTTCCCTTGCCGCCACCAGCATTCCCAGGTCAGACCTCGTGAGTCGAGGTAGTGCTGGAACGCTGTGTGGTCTCTGGGGCGGTGAGGGTGCCGGGGTCTGCGTGAGGCGAGGCGTTCGATGTTGATGGCGATGCCGGTCAGGACGTGCTGGACATGGGTTTTGCGGTGGCCGTGGTAGCGGCTGCGGCGGGCCCGGTGGGCATTGGCGAGTTCGCAGATGGTGCCCTCGACGCCGGACCGGGTGGCATAGAGCCGTTTCCAGTGGAGATCTTGCTGGTCGGTGCGGTTGTGGACCTGGAGTTCGTGCAGGTGGCGGGGGAGGAAGTTCACGCTGCGGGCGGACTTTCCCCGTGTGCAAGCAGGCCGGTCCGCACACGGATCGCACTGATGGGAGGCGAAACGGACGACTGTGTAGGGGGCCATGGCGGGGGCTTCGACCCAGGTTTTGCTGGTGTGGCCGTTCGGACAGGTGACCTGGCACCGGTCGAAGTCGATGGTGAAGTCGTCCCGGGTGAAGCCGGTCCGTTCCTTCTTCTGCCATGCCCCACTTGCTTTGACCGGTCCGACGAGCTGGATCTGATGATCGCGTGCGGAGTCGTTCAGCAGAGCGGCGGAAATGTAGCCGCCGTCAACCAGGTGCTGCGCGGGCAGCAGTTGGCGGTCGCGGAGCCGGGTGTGGATGCCGGGCAGGGCCTGGGTGTCCCGGATGGGGCCGGTGGTGGCGATGTCCGTGATCAGGTTGACCCGGTCGTCGGTGTCGCAGGTCTCGGTGACGTGGAGCAGGTAGCCGTTCCAGCGGGTGTTGCCCCGGATGGCCCGGCGGGCGTCCGGGTCGTAGGGCGAGACGATCCGGACGGCTCCTTTGGGCCGACCGTCCTTCTCGGTGCGGGGACGCAGGACGCCGCGGGCGTCGACGAGGAAGTTCTGCACCATGATCTGTCGCAGCGCTTCCGCGCGAGGGCCACGGCGGCGGGGCGGCAGGTTCTGGAGGAGTTGGCGGGCGTCCGCTCCGGCCTGCTTGAGGCGGGTGACGGGGTGGCTGGGCTGGCTGGGCAGGCGGACCGGCCGGCCGTATCGGGTGGCCCAGCCGGCGTCCACCAGGTCGTCGAGGACGTCGGGGGTGTTCCGGGAGGCTTCCTCCAGCGCGGCGCGGACTGCTTCAAGGACCAGTTCCAGGCGGGTGAGTTCCCGGGCGGCGGCCAGGACCTGGGTGGAATCGGTCCGCTGCCTCCCACGTTCCTTGATCATCCCCGTGTCACGTATCCGGTCCAGAGCCAGGGACAGAAGCTGGTCGGCGCGGTCGTCCTCGCCCAGGCGGTCACGGAAGTCCGTGAGCACGCTGTGGTGGAAACCGGGGTCGTCCAGGTCCATGGCCAGGGCGTACTTGAAGTCGATCCGGCACCGCACCGCCTCGGCTGCCTGCCGATCGGAGAGATTGAGCAGGAACTGCAGCACACAGACCGTGGCCAGTTGGGCCGGTGAGAGCCCGGGGCGGCCGTCCCGGGGATACCAGGACACGAAGTCCTCATCGCTCCACAGTCCGTCGAGGTGATCACGAACCCACATGGCCGTGGTCCCATGAGGATTACTCGCCCGAGCCGTCCGAGCAGTGAGTTCTGGCACGACCGCACCGGAGCGAGGGCAAACGGACACTGATCACCTCGGGGGGACAGGATTGCACCGAACCTTCCGAAGCATCCCGAACCATCGGCGCCTCTGTCCGTAGAACCTCAAGATCCCCGACAGAGTCGCTCACTATCGGGTGACGGCCCGGTGCGGGCCGGGGTGGCGTGCCGTGGCGCCGCCGGACCCGAGCCGGGGTCCGCACGGGTTCCCGGTCCCGACAGGCCGTTACTCCTGGGGCTGCAACCGCGGCAACCGTCGCTGACACCCACCCGGCAAGGGGATGCCGGTCGCCAGGAACCCGGCCGCTGGCGCCACCCTCTGAGATCGCACCACGGCGGGGGGGGGGGGGTGTGGGGGGGGGGGGGGGGGGGGGGTGGGGGGGGGAGGGGGGGGGGGGGGGGGGGGGGGGGGGGGTTTGGGGGGGGGGGGGGGGGGGGGGGGGGGGGGGGGGGGAGGGGGGGGGGGGGGGGGG